>JAEEPT010000183.1 GCA_016284895.1 Prevotella sp.
GCAATAACCGTCGTGAACGCAAACAGCGGCAGAATAATTGAGAAAACAGCCGTTCCGAAGCCGCCGAAGGTGTCAGAGAACATATTCATCGACATAACGCTGTCTTCCATGTCGGCAGAGAGTGCGCTGAGGTCAAAATTTGTCAGGAACATAACGGCAGTGAGCGTGCAGATGATGAACGTGTCAAAGAACACCTCGAAAACGCCCCAGAGACCCTGCTTGACGGGCTCTCTTGTTTCGGATGCCGAGTGCGCTATAACGGAGGAGCCGAGACCCGCCTCGTTTGAGAAAACGCCCCTCGCCATACCTTTTCTTATAACCTGCGAAAAGCCGTAGCCGAGAATGCCGCCGCCGACCGATCTGAAATTGAACGCCTTTGAGAATATGAGCGCAAATGCGCCGGGAATGTGTCTGAAATGAATCGCTATCGAAATAACCGCCATCACAATAAACATAAGCGACATAAACGGCACAAGCATTGATGCCACCTTGCCTATGCGTTTGATTCCGCCGATGATGACCACCGCAGTCATAACCGCCACAATAATTCCTATTATGAACTTGATTGTTCCCGTGTTCTGCACCTGCGCCATACGCGAGGCCGCCTCCGCAAGAGTGCCCGAAATCTTGTTTGTCTGAACGCCGCTCATACCGACGGCGGCAAGCATGCAGAATACTGCCGCGAGGTAGCCGAGCCACTTCCATTTAAGACCGTAGGCGATGTAGTAGAACGCGCCGCCCGAGAGGTTGCCGTTTTTGTCTTTTTTTCTGAAATAAAGACCGAGCACGTTCTCCGCATAGTTTGTGACCATGCCGAAAAACGCCGAAACCCACATCCAGAACACTGCGCCCGGTCCGCCCACGGCTATGGCGGTGGCCACACCAGCCAGATTGCCCGTACCTACACGTGAGGCGAGCGACACGGCAAAAGCCTGAAACGAGGAGATGTGCTTCATGCCCGAATCGGCAGTGCCCGTCTGTGATGACTCTTGGCCACTGGGGCGTTCGGTCGATTCGGTGAGCAGGCGCAGCATTTCGCCCAACATGCGGAACTGAACGAAGCCCATGCGCACAGTGAACCACAGGCCGCAGCCCACAAGTGCGAGAATAATTACGTAGCCCCAAAGGGCATCGTTCAGTTGGTTGATAAAGTCAATGATTGTCATAATGCGCTGCAAAAGTACTTATTTTCTGCCAAATAGACAACATAAAAAGCCGTTCTATACCATTTTGCCCAGAAATAACTGACCATAGAAAAGCGAAAAAGCGTCTTTTTATTTAATCGATTAAACAAAAAGCGGTGAAAACTTGCTAATTCATTAAATAACTAATAAAAAAAATTTCGGAATTTATTGCAATTTTGCAGAAAATTCCGAATAGATATACTAAAACGAAGAAGCTTTTTGCCGAAAAACAGCAAAAAGTCTCTTCGGATGGGGCGGACAACAAATCGAATGTGGCTATTCGTCCTTGAATAATTCGCTCTTGAAGAACGCCATTGCCTCTTTCAGTGGAGCAAGGTCGTTCTTGATGATGGAGAACACTGCATCAGGATCTACTTCGAAATAGTGGTGCGCCATAATGTCGCGAGCTCCCATTATCTCTTTCCACTCTATGGATGGATAGGTGGGCAGAAGTTTTCGGTCTGTCAGTTTGTCTAATGTCTTGACGGCTTCGCCAAGAGCGATGATGACCATTGCTGCGGCATCCAGTTTTTCTGTGCCAAGCGGTGTCAAGCAATAATCATCGGAGGAATGGATGTCAGCAGAGCGTTCCTCCAAACGGTTGATGGCAATCTCAATGTTCTTGATGGTCTCATAGACCATAGCCAGTTTTTCAGTAGATTCGAATTCCATATTTGAGAATCTGTTGCTTAAACAAAGGGTTCATACTCTCGCGCATGCGAACAACATCGACATCGCTGTTGAGCAACTCCTGAAGATAGATTTTCACTCCAGCCTGTCGAAATAGGTTTGGCACCATATCTACACAGATATCTACATCGCTGTCCTCCTTCTGCTCATTACGGGCCAGCGAGCCGAACAGCATCATGGAGCGAACGCCATAATGCTCACTTAGATACTGCTGAGTACCTTTTAGTTTGTTGATGATTTCTGTCCTGTCAAGCATAGTCGCACAATAAAAACGATTCCTACCTTGTCGTTGCAAAAATACACAATTAAACTAAAACGAAGAAACTTTTTGCCGAAAAACAGCAAAAAGCTTCTTCGAATGGGGAATAGTTATTTCGCCACTACCCTCCCCCTCTTGATGTAGAGACCGTGCACAGGTTCCTGTTGACGACGACCGCCAAGGGTATAGATTTCAGAGGAGGAAGAGCCTGCCGCTCTTGGCAGCTGCACGCCTGTGGTACCGCCATCCATGAGTCGCTCGTACTCTACGGCTGCCAGGATGAACCCTCCGAGCACCTTGCCCTCGGTGTAGAAGTCGGAACCAGAGGTGCTGGTGGGCTTGGTGTCCTTGCCCATCAGGTAGTACTCGGCTGAGCCGTCGCGATAGTTGCTGCCTCCCAGTCCGGCTGACTTGCAGCTCCTCACTAAATGGACACCGCCCTCACCATCAGACACCATGAAATGCTCCACAAAGCCCTGATAGGCCTTGCGAGCCAGCGCGATATAGCTGTCAGGGAGCATACCGAGGCGCACCGCCTTGAGATAGGAAGCAATGAAAATGGCTGTACACGATGACTCCAGATAGTTGGCCACAGGCTCAGAAGTGTAGCGGTAACTGCTGTTATAGCTCTGTGCTACGAACGAGGCATCGTGGTTGATGAGCTGATACCAGCAGCCTGAGGCGGCATCCTGCTTCGAGGCAACGCCAGCTGCCAGCTGCTGCAAATAGCCATGAAGGGTGGCATAGCCGTCAGATGCGGAAAGACCAGCGTTCTCCATCTGTTCCAGCACATCGACTAGGGCCAGGAAATACCAGGCGATGGCTCGTCCCCAGTATTCGGCAGAATGATAGACTTCGGCTCCTTTCTGTGCCGAAATGCCTGCCCACTTCGATGCGGCACTGCCCCCAGGATCGGCTGTAAAGGCATGATAGAGCAGACCCACCTCTTCATTCCAAAGGAAACGCCATGAGATAGTGAACTGACTCACCAACAGCGCCCAGTCATCGGCAGTGATGGGTGCATAGTCCTTGTATTCATTGATGAGCTGAGAGAGCAGGGCTGGCCCCATATACTGACCGTCGCACCACATCTGATTGGTATATGACGACTTGTGCCACCAACCTCCTGCGGCAGCAGGCAAAGTGCTCGCCTTGATTACATAATTCTTATTCGCATCGGAGATGCCCTTAAGTGCATCTGAGAAGCGGTTGGATGCATTTAAGAGAGTGGTACTTCTGGTGTAGGAGGGACCTTCGGCAAAACGTTCGCTCGCTGTCAGTTCCGACAGTTTGAAATAGAGCTTCACCGCATTGAGGTCGTCGAAGCTCTTGCCGATCTTGCCATCCGAGGTGATGTCGCAACGGTTGGCATAGTCTTCTATGGCATAGTACCACGGAGCCACGTCAACGTTGTCACGGTTCTGATAGTAGTCCACCGCTTCAAGGATGGTCTTAGCCACCAGCCCCGGTACATAGTCGAGCGTACTGCTTGCCGACTGAGGGTTCTCCACTGTGTTGCCCTTGTTGTCGAATCGTCCGAAACCAGCCGCTGTGGTGTTGGCCTTGAAGTCGTTGATGCGCGACTCTATCACCAACTGGGAGTAGCGCACTGAGGGTGAGAACACGCAAGGCTCCCCTTTCGTCTCTGGTAGCCCCATGTTTTCTTTCTGACTGCCAGCCATAACTGATACTGAGCACAGAAGCATCAGTACATACACAATTATGCTCTTCATTCTTCCTGATTGTTATATCTGGTGCAAAAATAGAAAAAACTTCTGAAAAATCACAGAAGAATGCCACTAAAACAACAAAAAAAGGCCCTCGACTGACAGAATCGAGAGCCCTTTTATTATAATGAGGCACGTGCGATTAACGCTTTGAGGTCACGTCCTTCTCGTACTGCTGTATGCAGGCGATGAACTCCTCACCAACAGGCACGTTGTTCTTCAGGTTGAAGTAGTCGAACACGGCACCGAACGGCATTGACTTAGCCTCTTCCATGAGGGCGAGACGCTCGAAGTACTGACCATTGTTCTCATACTCGCGAAGCTTAGCCTTCGGCTCAAGCAGAGCCTGCAGAATGCACTTCTGAGTGGCACGTGTACCGATGATGTAGGCACCGATGCGGTTGATGGATGCATCGAAGTAGTCGAGACCCACGTGGGCACGATCGAGAGCATCGCTGCGCACGAGCTCCTTGAAGAGGTCGAGCGTCTGGTCGTTCATGATGGTCACGTGGTCGGAATCCCAGCGCACGGGGCGAGAGACGTGGAGCATCAGTTCAGGAACGTACATCAGCAGTGTAGATACGAAGTCGGACACGTTCTCTGTCTGCTCGTAGTGGCCGGTGTCGAGTGTGTACATCTGCTTGCGTGTGGCGCAGTATGCGGTGTAGAAGTCGTGTGAGCCAACGGTGTAGCTCTCAAGTCCGATGCCGAAGAGCTTGGCCTCGAAACAGTTCTTCACGCCGTCGAGTTTCTCCTCCATGATCTCGTCGAGCGAGGCAGCGAGGATCTCACGATACTTCTTGCGCTGTACGGGCATGTCCTTTGAACCGTCGTGCACCCATATATTCATGATGCAGGGATCGTTCTGTGCCTTTCCCATGGCATCGGCAATACGGCGGCAGCGCTTTGTGTGCTCAATCCAGAAGTCGCGGATAGCTTTGTCAGGGTTGGAAAGGGTGAGGTTGCCGCTCTTGGGGTGGGAGAAAGATGTGCTGTTGAAGTCGAGCTTCATGTTGTTCTCCTTGGCCCAGTCAATCCAGCTCTGGAAGTGCTTCACCTCTACCTGGTCGCGGTCAACGAACTGTCCTCCGAAGTCACCATAGATCTCATGGAGGTTCAGACGATGGTTGCCTGCGATGAGCGTCTTCACAAACTCGATGTCCTTACGCACCTCGTCGATGTTACGTGCACGACCAGGATAGTTACCTGTTGTCTGGATACCGCCAGAGAGGGCATCGTTACGTTCGAAGCCAACGACGTCATCGGTCTGCCAGCAGTGCAGAGAGATCTGCTGCTTCTGGAGCTGGTCAAGTACTGCGTCGGTATCGACGCCAATGGCTGCATAGCGCTCTTTCGCTACGGCATAAGCTTTTTCAATCAGTTCTGCTTTCATTGTTAGTAATTTGTTTTTTTATGTGAATAAGATAAAATATAGCTATCACTTCTTGCTCACGATGCTGAGATACTTATCGTAAGCCTCATCCCATACGGCTTTATCCTGCGGCTCGTACTTCACAAGGTCGATGGAGTTGGCAATGATGGCACGCATCTCCCAGATGTCCTTCACTTGGCGAGCGGCCTTAGCCTGCAGCATGATGTTGCCGATAGCTGTGCCCTCCTGCGGTCCTGCCAGTACGGTGGCACCGGTAGAGTTGGCGGTGAATTGGTTCAGATACTTGTTCAGCGAACCGCCGCCAATGATGTGGAGCACTTCGAGCTTGAACGGAGCGAACTCCTGCATCCACTGGAACACCTGACGATAGCGCAGTGCCAGCGAGTCGAAGATGCAACGGCATATTTCAGCAGGTGTCTGCGGCACATACTGATTGGTCTCGCGGCAATACTTCTGAATAGCTCCAATCATAGAAGCCGGAGCAGCAAAGGCTGGATCATCGGGATTGATGAGCGAGCGGAAGGCAGGCACCTGCATAGCTGAGCCCTGCAACTCAGGATGCGACAGCTTGCGCACCTCTTCAGGCCACTCCAGTCGGCAACGCTCATAGAGCCACATGCCACAGATGTTCTTCAGAAAGCGCGTGGTGCCCTCAATGCCGCCCTCATTGGTGAAGTTGCGGTCATACGACAGGTCGTTGATAATGGCATCCTTCGTCTCAATGCCCATAAGCGACCACGTGCCGCTCGAGAGGTAGGCGAACTGCTCGTCCTTGGCTGGCACGGCAGCTACGGCAGAACCGGTATCGTGACCTGCCACAGCAATCACAGGCACAGCGCCCAGGCCTGTAAGCTTCTGCACCTCGTCGGTGAGCACGCCAATCACGGTGCCGGGATTCACCATCTTACCGAACTTGGAGCGTGTCAGGCCCAGCGAACTGAGCAGGCGCTCATCCAACTGCTTCGTCCTGGGGTCGAGCAGCTGTGAAGTGGAGGCGATGGTATATTCGCACACCTCGTTGCCTGTGAGCATCCACGACAGTGCATCAGGCACGAAGAGAATCTTCTGAGCCTGACGGAAGGCTGAGTTGCCCTCACGCTTCATGGCATAGAGCTGGAAGATGGAGTTGAAGTTCAGGAACTGGATGCCAGTCACATCATATACCTCACGCTTCGAGATGACATGCTTCAGATAGTCATCCATTGCATCGAAGGTGATGGGATCGCGATAGGCGCGAGGATTTCTCAAGATAGCGCCATCGTCGCCAATAAACACGAAATCGACGCCCCATGTATCGATACCAATCGAAGTGATTTCCAGTCCACGCTGAGCTACCTCGCGCAAACCACGGATGATTTCAAAATAAAGTGCATAGATGTCCCAATAATAATGACCACCTTGTTCGATAAGGTTATTAGGGAAGCGGGTCACTTCCTCCAGGTCAAACTTTCCGTCGCTGATGCTACCGATAATGGTACGGCCGCTGGTAGCGCCCAAATCAACAGCGAAGAAACACTTCTTGTTTTCCATTTATAGTTTGTTTTAGTTCTTTATGATTAGCAGTATGTCAACATGCTGTCTGCAAAATTACGAAATAAAAAATAAAGCGAAGCATGATTATTTGATTTTTTCTCCCATTTTTTTGTCCGCGTCGGATGCAATCAAAATCATTCGCTCACCTAATTTTAAATAATATAGAGTCTGACTTTTGAAGAAAAGTTTGCAAACATAAAAAAAAAAGTGTACTTTTGCAGAAACGAAACAAGTAAGCAAACAACATGAGCAAGCCAATTCTTACTACTGTCTGTGCCTCGATGCTGCTCCTGACAACAGCCTGCACAACACACTATAAACTGACCAGTATGAGCCGTACACGCATCGTTGTGGACAACCGCTACGACAAGACCCCCGACAAGGATGCAGCCGACTTTATTGCTCCTTACAAGCACAAAGTG
>JAEEPT010000184.1 GCA_016284895.1 Prevotella sp.
ATAAGAAAAAAATTGTAACCATCGAGCGTTTTGTTTCATGATGCTAACGCTATGTTTAGGTGTGTTCTATTAATCCTAGATTCCGCAGCGCTGCAAAATCAAAACAAGCAAAATCATCAATGACATGGCAAAAGTAAGCATAAAATCTGAGAAAATCACCGCTTTTGGAGGAATATTTTTCGTTTTGGACATATTTGACCGTATTCTGTCCTCTGTAATCGACTCCCACCTGGGACTTCGCAGTAAGTTGATAGGCTATCAGTAGATTCATCGCTGTGCGGCGCGAAGCCATACGCGACCACGAGCGTGCGATATACCAAAGGTATATCATAATGATGTGGAGGCGAAAAATCAAAGATTATAGTATTTATTTGATAATAAAAAGAGGTGTATCGGAAAAAAGTTGTACCTTTGCTCGCAAATAGCTAACCAAAACTAACAAAACAAAAAGAATCATGAAAAAAAGAAATCTTTTAGTGTGCCTCGCACTGTCGTTGTGCAGCATGACGGTAGGTGCTCAGCAACTGGCATTCCCAGAGGCGCAGGGGTGGGGCCGCTTTGCTACCGGCGGTCGCACCGGCACGGTGTATCACGTGACCAATCTGAACGATTCAGGCACGGGTTCGCTCCGCGATGCCGTGAGCCAGCCTAACCGTATCGTGGTGTTCGACGTGAGTGGCGTCATTCGCATCAACTCGCGCATCACTTTTGCCAAGAACCTCTATGTGGCTGGTCAGACCGCACCGGGCGAGGGCATCACGGTCTATGGTGACGGTGTGTCGTTCTCGGGTGCCGACAACATCATCGTGCGCTATCTGCGTGTTCGAATGGGTGCCGTGGGCTCGAAGGACAAGGACTGTGCCGGTATTGCCAACGGTCAGAACATGATTTTCGACCACTGTTCGTTTGCATGGGGACAGGACGAGAACTTCTCCATCAACTGGGACAGCAAGGGAACGGCTCCGCAGAACATCACGCTCATGAACTCAATCGTGGGACAGGGATTGATGACGCACTCGGCTGGTGGACTGATGCAGGCCGACAACATCACGCTCTACCGCATACTGCTGGTAGATAACTCTACGCGTAACTTCAAGGTGAAGGGCGTGAACCAGTATGTGAACAACCTGGTGTATAACTGGAAGAATGCTGCCTATAACATGGGTGGCGACTCGCAGGGTACGAGCTATGTGAACATTGAGAACAACTTGTTCATCAACGGCCCGGCTGTGGGCGGAAATGGTCTGACTGGCGGTAACAGCGACTTCCACTTCTATGGCAACGACAACTGGCAGGATGCCAACCGCGACGGCGTTTACAATCCTACGCTCTTCACGGGCGACGGTGGAGGCGACCGCCAGGCGCAGCCCTACGCTTATCCTGAACTGGAGAAGTGGGGCGGAAAGGATCTGATAGAGAAGCTGCTGCCCACGGTGGGTGCTTCGCTGCCTTACCGCGATCTGGCCGACTGCTACATGGTGGACGAGGTGCTCAGCTTCGGCAAGAAAGGCAAGCTGATCACGAACGAGAACGAACTGCCCATAGGTGTGCCGACATCTTGGAGCTGGTTCGCTGGTTCGAAGCCTCTGGATAGCGATGGCGACGGCATGCCCGACGAGTGGGAGGTGGACAATGCGACTGATCCGCAGAAAGACGATGCCATGGTGCTTCGCGACAATGGTTATACCAATATAGAAAACTATATCAACAGCATCACGATTGACGACCGTCAGTACTTCCTGCGTGCTCCCTTGATGCTGTCGCTTGAATCATCGACCACCAACAGCCTCACACTGGCTTGGGCTGACTATAGTGACAACGAGGATGGCTTTATAGTGGAGATGAAGAAGGACGGAGCCTTTGCCGAGGTGGGCCGCACGGCTGCCAATGCTACTTCGTTTACGATTACCGACGCCTCGCTGCAGCCGGGCAAGCCATACGAGGTGCGTGTGTGTGCCTTTGATGCTAAGGGCAAGTCGGCCTATACCGCCACTCTCACTGTGAAGACCCGCCCTGAGCAGGCCGACATCATAGATGCTGAGACGTTCACAGGTACTGGTGACGGTGAATGGCTGATCAACCCCACGGAAGACAAGGTCATCACGTTGACAGAGGCCACTCCGAAGACGGCTGTCGTGGTGCGCAGCGATGCTCATGTCACGCTCAACGGTACGGGCTATGTGAGTGGTGCTGCCTCGATGAACAAGACGGGCGAGGGCACCTTCACCGTGGCTACCGATCAGCAGTATGAGGGCGCCACAGTGCTGCATAAGGGTGTGTTTGAGTTTGCTTCGCTGAAGAATGGCGGCGTGGCCAGTGCACTGGGCATGAGTCAGGAGTTTGCCCAGAACTGGGTGATGGACGGCGGTGTCTATAAATATACAGGTGCCACGACATCGACCAACCGTTCGGCAAAGCTCTACGACAACACCGAGCTGAACATTGCCAACAGCGCTGCCGTCGTGACCATGAACGGCAGTATTGAGGGAACGGGCAACTTCGAAGTGGGTGGTGCCGGAACCCTTGCCGTGAACTCGACCGAGTTCTTCAAGTTTGACGGTGATGTGGTGATGAAGGGCGGCACGCTCAAGCTGAACTCAAAGGACGTCTCTGACATGGGCATTGGCTCGGCTTCGAAACTTGTGATGCAAGGCGGCACGTTCACAGCCGTAGGAAAGAACGAGTCGAGCGTCACCTATAACTTCCCCATCGAGGTGCCTGAGGATGCGAACGGCACGGTGCAGTTCGACCTTTGGAACACGAACAAGTGTACGGTCACGGGTCGCGGCACGCTGCAGTGGGGTGTGACCTATCTGCGTGAATACATTGAGGGCAACTGGGACGGCTTCACCGGAAAGCTGGTGATCAAGCCCTTCGGCAATAATGGCAGCAACCGACAGTTTGCCATCCGCAACGGAGTTGGCATCAAGAATGCTACCATCGAACTGAAGAGCGGAGCTGCCATCAACGGTGCCAAGAACGAATCGACCTATTATCTGGGTGGTCTGTCGGGTGATGCCGGTTCTTATCTGGCTGGCTTCAACGTGAAGGCAAAGGGCAGCGGCACATGGATTGTCGGTGGAGCTAATACCGATGAGACATTCCGTGGCATCATCAATAATAATGATCAGGCTGGCTCGCATCCCGGTACCACCTCTATTGAGAAACAGGGCTCGGGCGACTGGCGCTTGACAGGCAACAACGTGTATAGCGGCACGACAATCGTGACGAAGGGTCGCCTGATCGTGAACGGTACGCACTCAGGAACAGGTGCTGTCACCGTGCGCACTGGTGCCACACTGGCTGGCTCAGGCACACTGGCTGCTGCAACAACCATCAATACGGGGGGTAGTCTGCAAGCTGGCGATACGCTCGTGAATGGTCGCGGACTGACCTTCAACAGCACGCTGAAGCTCAACGGAACTGCCGCACTGAATGTGCTGGCCAACCGTACCAATTGTAACACCATCACGCTGAAAGGCGTCACCACCATCAGCACCACTGCCGTGCTGCAGCTGAACGAGGGTGAGGTGTTCGAGGAGGCTCCGTACAAGGACACCGAATATCAGATATTCAATCTCTCAGGAGGCACTATCATCGGCTCATTTGCCGAGATTCAGCCCGCTACACCTGGCGAGGGCCAGACATGGGACACCAGCGAACTGTATAGCAAGGGTGTGCTGAAGGTGGTAGGCGGTGAAGAGAAGCCCGGTGGCGATACCCCCACACCTCAGCCCGAGGGCGAGACGAAGACGGCTCTGCTGGCATGGGGCAACATGGTGGCAAAGAGCTATGACAACAGTGGCGTGAACAACATGATGGAGGGTGCTGCCAACGATGAGGCTCAGGGCTTCTCACTGGTGTGCACAGGCAATCTGACAAAGGCATACAGCTCTGCCGGAACACCCAAACTGAAGATTCCCTATAAGGGTGATGTGCTCGACCGTACAGCTATCAAGCTCTCTAACGGTGCTCAGAACACAGTGTTCATGCCCGAAGGTGCCAAGGCTACGAAGGTGACCTTCTACAGCGTCACTGGTACAAACTCTTCCGACCGCACCAGCTGGTGGAAAGAGGTGGCTGGCGTGACTTACACTGAGACAACGGCTCCTGCCACCATCGACCTCTATGCTACGCGCGACAATCCCAATGCCATCACTTATACGTTGGAGAGCGTGCCTGATAAGTTCACCTTCACCAATACGGGTGAGCAGCAGTGTGTCATTCTTTACATCGAGTATCATTTCGGTGGTTCCGATGGTATAGAGAGCGTGAACCTCAACGAGCCGCTGCGCACAGAGTACTACACACTCAACGGAGGCCGTATAGCAACTCCTGGCAAGGGCATGTACCTGGTTCGCATGACGATGCCCGACGGCAAGACAGAGACCCGCAAGGTGATGCTGAAGTAACTGTCCTTTCTACATTTTTTCTAAACCATTAAAAAGAGGGTGTGTCTGTTTTGACACACCCCCTTGTTTTGTAGCATTTTTAGTTTCCCCCTTTCCCCCTCCCTTTCTTGCGTCCCTTCGGTAGCAAGTGAGCAGAGCTCGGTCGGGAAAGGTTGGGGGAGAGCCTTTCCCCCCTCCCCTGGGGAGGGGTCGGGGGTGGGCGTCCTACGGTTGCTCCTCCACGCTTCCGCTGGTGCCTCCACCTTGCTGGCCGCCGTTGCCGCCGCCGCTCTCACCGCCATTGCCGCTGTCGTCAGCACTGGGACTGCCAGGCAGATTGGTCGTGACCTTAGCCCGACGGGTGAGCTGGCTGGTGGCATAGCTCGAATTGTCCGACTGGTCGGCACGGAAGCGCACGCGCACCTTCTTCACGTGCGTCTGGGCGCTGTATTCCTCCATCGACTCAGCACCGCTCGAGTCAATCGAGAGGTAGAACGTGCCGAGGCCGTTCAGTCGCACCTTCTTGCCCTCCAGGAGCAGCTCGATGATGCACTGCACAAACTTCTTCACCGTGCCCTGCACCACATCGGCGGTGAAAATCGAGCCGTGGCTCTGAATGTGTTCAGACAGTCCGTCCAGGTCGACGGTCTCAACGTGAACCACACGTCCGTACCACTTGCCGTAGCACTTCGTGTTCTCTCTGTTGTTGTTCTGATACTTCTTAATGTAGATCATAACATTACGATTTAAATGGTTAAACTTGATGGTTGGTGTGTGTGTTTGTAAGTCTTGGAGAGATTCTGACGCTTTCCCGCTTCGAATCTGCCTTAAACTCCGGGCGCATCTGACGCATTTCCTCAGCTTGTCTGACGTCTTCTCTCAGCTCCTTAACTACAATGCAAAGATACGACATTCGCCGCTATCGTTTAGTCGATAGCAGGCGATGTCGTGCAATTTCTGGACTTTATTTTCAAAAAAACTTCATCCATCTTACTTCTTCCATCTTACATCTTCACGGTTCCCCCAACTGCTCCACGATGGCCCTTACCTGTCGGGGCGTAAACGTCTTGCTGTTGGTTTCGTAACCCATTGACTGAAGCTGTCCCCAAAGCTGGGTGCAGCGACGAATCCAGGCCATCAGGTGGTTGACCGCTGTTCGGGGGCTGCTTTCAGGGAAGTACATCAGAGCCAGTTCTTTTTTGGTGTAGGCTCGAATGACGAATTCTTTATCCATAGTTTATGACATTGATGAGTGTTTAATCTTTGAATAATGCCCACGACTGGTATGCTCTATCAGCTGATAGCGGCTGATAAGGTTGCCCAAAGACCTCTGAGCTGTCTTAAGGGGTATGCCAAGCTTCTTTGCTGCCTCTTCGAACTGTTTTGTGGTAAACTCGTCCGGTAGTGCCGAGTACAGTTGCTGTTCCTTGGCTTTCATTGGCTGTATGGTCATCTGTGGGTCATCTGTAGGTTTCAACAGTGTGGTGTACACGAAGGCAGTATGGGCTACGAAGCAGTCGACGATGGTCATGGCCGTATGAAAGTCTTCATCGGTGCATACAAATGCCTGCTGTTGCATGTCGGCAAGCTTGCCGTTCTCAAAGTTGCGCAGCGTGGTGAGCACCATCATCATTCGGAAGGCCACGAGAGCGATACGTACAATGAAGGCGGCAAACTCCATTCCATACAGTCCCACCTGTTCGGGTAGCAGAGGTCTGAAGTGTGTGTTGAAGGCTTGCTGTTGCTCTTCGGTGAGCAGAATCTGTATTCGATTGTCCGCACGGCTTACCAATAGGTCATACATCTGCTTGATGGTGAGTCCTATCTCCTGATAGCGGTCGGCAGCAGGCTCCTTGCTCTTGAACGGGTCGCGCCATTCGAGATTCTCCTTGCTGCAATAGAACAGGTCGCGCGAACTTGTTCCGTTTTCTGTCTGCTTGTTTGGAAGCAGATAGGTGATCTGCTGTGGTGTGCAGGTGACAAACATTCCCAACTGTGGCTCTTCGATGACAAGGTGTGTTTTGTCCTTCGCCCGGGTAGAACTGATGGTTTCGTGATGAAATGCCTGGCGCAGTGCATCCGACCATGCTCCCCATTCCTGGCTGAGTGCCTGTGTCAGCGTGTCGGCCTCAGTAGAAAAGATCACACCTCGTCCTCCGAAGTTATACAAATCGGAGATGAAGGCAGACGCAGAGCTATTCGCTGAAACGAAAAGACTGCGATAGCCGGGCTCTTCGGGTTCCGTTCCTGCACTATCAGCACCCTTCCCGCGTTGCATCTTCTTTGACTCCCATTCAGCATGCTGCTCTTTGTATTCGGACAGCTGTGCATAGTATTGGGCACGGAAGTGTTTCTCGATAGGCATCAGCAACTGTTTGAGGTCATCGAGAACACCTTTGTGGCTGATACCGGCTAATCCGAGAATGAACAGGTAGAAGGGCGTGAAGACACGTTTCTCGCCATAGATGCCGTAGACATTGGGTTCGGCTATGGCCAGTAAGTTGAGGTCTGCGAGGATGATCTTGTCCTGTTCTTCAGCCGTCTCCTTACCCTCCAGGGTACGTCGTATCGTAGCGGGCAAGTCGTTTTTGTCGATGAGCTGGCTGAAGGTTTTGCAGAACGAAATCCTCAATTCCTCACATTCCTCACATTCCTCACCGCTGTCTGAGAAATTTGCACGAGTAGCAGAATTATAAGAATAATAATATCTATTATTCTGATTATCAGTATGTTGAATATGTTTAGACTGCTCATTTCCCTTGTTTTTGTAATTTTCCTCAGAGCGGTGAGGAATGTGAGGATTTTGAGGAA
>JAEEPT010000012.1 GCA_016284895.1 Prevotella sp.
CTGAAGAAAGCATCATCACCCCGATTCTACTCACTGAGGAGCTGAACCACCAGGCTAACTTGTATTACAAAAAGTGTGGATTCAACTTCGAGAAAGAGTGCTGCTGCGGCTGCAATGCCCCACCCCACTCTGACTTCATAACTATCTATCCGAAAGGAAGTTACACAATGAGCAAGACTGCAGTAAAAGACGCTTCAAGCAGGCTTGCCATACCGCTTTTTGCCCCATGCAAATGGCCTAAAAGAAATTTCAAAACGGATATAAAGGAAAGAAATTTCCATAATTACCGTAATTTCTCATTCATAAAGAGCTGTACGGAAAAATTATTCGTCTGCGACGCTACATGAATGACCAGGAATGGACAAGAATTGATCAAGATTTTTTTTGTCAAGAATTTTTCAAGATTTTTTTTGTCAAGAATTAGAGAATTAGAGCGCTCGACCTCTGGTCGCTTTGCTTGCAAAGAATTTTTATTTCCTCTTATCAAGAATTAGAGCGCTCGACCTCTAGTCGCTTTGCTTGCAAACAATTTCTCCTTCAGATTAGAATTTTTAGGAATTTGAGAAGAAATGGCCAGCCATTTCCAAACATAAAATTATGATAATTATGTAAATTTCTTTCCTTTTTGTCCCGTCGATAAAAAATTATTCTTATTATTCCAATTTCTTTCAGATAAAAAGACACATTTCTTTCAGCTACCCCAATAAGAGATTTCTTTCAAAATGGAGGGGTCACTTTTTAGCTGGAACAAAACTCTCCCACGTCTGATCATCATAAAAAACACGTATCTCAGTCACCTTCCTCTGAATTTTCTCAAAATTGTTCAAATTTTCCATATTGACCTCCAGGCGGGCGCTTTTTGCCCCTGATGGGCTCAGAACTGGTGGGGTCATGACCTGAGAGGTGCTTAAGGGTGCCGGTTGGCCAAAATCGAGCATCGCCTCAGAAGGCGTTTGTTCAACTTTTGGAGCCGGGGTAGAGGGATTCACGTCACTGGCGACTCCCGAATCGGTAAACATGGGACCACGACCGAACATGAGCCAGTCGGTGCTTAACAGGGGGAGCTTTCTCTTAATGGCCTCGACCGTGTTGAGGGTAGGCTTGGTGCGCTCAGTGAAGATGCCACTAAGGGTAGCAGGGGCTATTCCGATGAAGTCGGCAAAGACCTGCTGAGTCATGTGTTGTGACTCCATAATTTGCTTAATTCTGTCCTTCATTTTTGTATCGTTAAGTGACATTTTGGGCAATTTTGCCCATTTTTCGTTGATTTTACAAAGGTAAAACAAAAATTTAAACTGCACAACAATTTCGAAGAAAAATTTGAGTTCACGAAATTTGAATATTTTGTTTTAAATTTGTAAATTCGTTCATGATTCACGTATTTATATGTTATTAATTCACGTTCACAAATATGAATAACAGAAACGTATCTTAGTTTAGGATAAGGCGTTTAAAGTTAACTGACTGGGTATAAATCAAGTATTTACGTGATCATGCTTTACAAAACGGCTCATACGCACGAATACCCCCCACTATCGTGCATGTAAACATCGAAAAGACTTTACAATACAATATATAACACTCTGATTTTTAACGTTTTATATATCTATATCTATTGTTGCATATTTAAATTCACATTGAATTTGATGCCTGTATTCACATTTGCAAATACAAATCAGAATATGCGATACTGCTGTTTATCTTTGTAAAGTACACGTTTACCTCCCGTCAATCTCTTTACAGATTCGTATGATTCAACTTTTTAAATGCCGCTTTTTCTTTCTTAATAAATGCTAACACCGAATTTCAGACGATAAAAAGCATGAAAAATGCTCATAATTTTAAAATTCTGAACGAGGGGAAAAGGCGTCTGAAAATTTGCGAGTTTTGAGGGTACTTAAATCGAGCGAAGTGCCGAAAGACACTGGCATTTCGCTCAAAAAAAAGCCCCCATTTGGAGGCCTGTTTTTTCGAATTCTAGAAAAACGATTCCATTTTTTTCAATGCAAAATGAAAAAAATGAGTTCCTTCATCAACTCCTCAGGAGGGGTATTTGGATTGTCAAGACCCTTACTTTTGGCATCAATCTCTCTCAGTTTGGAAATAATCTGCATCACTTTCACACCCGTATAATTTCGCATACCGGTCATATATTCCTTGGCACCCCATGCCGATTTCAGCTCCAACCATTCTGCTACACCCTCTTGCGTTTTTTGGGGAGCGTAATAAGCGAGCATCAGATTCTGGAAAAAATTGAACATCATCGGAAGGAAGGAATAGATGCTTCCAGCTTTCGGATTTTTCTCGAAATAGTTCATGATCTGATTCGCCTTGAAGACATTTCTGTTCACAATGGCGTCGCGCAGCTCAAATCCATTGAAGTCCTTGCTCACGCCAATCTGTTCCTCCACCACTTGCGGGGTCACTCTCCTATTCTCCTCCGGCAGCGAGATCATCACTTTGTCGAGTTCGCTGGTCAGTCGGCTCAGATCAGCACCGATGGCATCGGCAATGAGCTGCGTCGATTTAGGGTCGATGCTCACGTTTTTCTGACTCAGATACTTCTCAATGAAAGCAGGCAGGTCGCGTTCACGCAGTTTAGCGCTTTCAAAGAGGATGCCGGCATTCTGAATGGCTTTCACGTATTCGCGCTTACGCCCGTCGATCTTGCCGTTTTTGTGGCACATCACGAGCACGGTGCTCTTCAGCGGCTGTTTCATGTACTTTTCCAGCGCCTCGGTATTTTTCACGTTCTGTGCCTCTTTCACTATCACCACCTGCCTTTCGGCCATCATGGGGTAACGACGGCATGTGTCGGCAATCTGCGATGCTGACACATCAGAGCCGAACATAATCGTCTGATTGAAATCGCGCTCTTCGGGCTGAAGGGCGTGTTCGGCTATATAATCCGCTATTTTGTCAATGTAGTATGACTCGTCACCATGCAGATAATAGACGGGACAGAACTTCCCCTCCATCAATTCCTTCATGACGCCCTCATAAGTCACACTTTTCGTTTCTGCCATCTGTCTTACAAACGTTTTTAATTTCGTGCAAAATTAATGGAAAATTATCAGATAACTGAAAATTCCCCTTCAGAAGTTAATATCCACTTCCACCGGACAGTGATCGCTCCCCATAATCTCGGTGTGTATCTTGGCCTCGGTCACCTGCGGCATGAGACGGTCGGACACTACGAAATAGTCGATGCGCCACCCTGCGTTTTTCTGCCTTGCCTGGAAACGATACGACCACCATGAATAGGTGACCTGCTCGGGATAGAGCGTGCGGAACGTGTCCTTGAATCCGCGTGCCAGCCACTGGGTGAACTTGGCTCGCTCCTCATCGGTGAAGCCCGCATTATGGCGGTTGGTCTTGGGGTTCTTGATGTCTATCTCCTCATGAGCCACGTTCAAGTCGCCACACACGATGACTGGCTTTTTGCTGTCAAGTTGCTGAAGATAGTTCTGGAAATCGTCCTCCCAGCGCATGCGGTAGTCGAGCCGTTTCAGTCCGTCCTGCGAGTTGGGCACATAGACCGTCACCAGATAGAACTGCTCCATCTCCAGCGTGATGACACGCCCCTCGTGGTCGTGTTCGTCTATACCGATGCCGCGCGTCACGCTCAGCGGCTTGTGGCGGGTGAAGATGGCGGTGCCAGAATAGCCTTTCTTGTCGGCATAGTTCCAGTAGCTGTCGTAGCCATCAAACATCAGGTCCAGCTGTCCCTCCTGCATCTTCGTCTCCTGCAGGCAGAAGAAGTCGGCATCCATCTGCTGGAACACCTCGCTGAAGCCTTTGCCTTCGCAAGCTCTCAGTCCGTTGACATTCCATGAAATCAGTTTCATATACTCCTCATTTTAGTTGTTGAGGGGCAAAGTTACGAAAAAACGAGAGAAATGCAAAAGGAAAGCTCGCTTTTCTTTTCATTCCCGAGTGACAAGGATTCGAAACTTGTTTCGCTTGGTTCATCCAAGAACTTCGGCAAAGCCAAAGTTACGAAAAAACGAGAGAAATGCAAAAGGAAAGCTCTTTTCTTTTCATTTCCGAGTGAAAGAAACTTCGGCAAAGCCAAAGTTACAAAAAGTTTCGGAAAAGCCAAACAATTTTGGCTTTTCCGTGGTTCAATACTGACTATTTCACAACATGTTATGACCTAAATCACAACACGAAACAGTTACCATTTCAGCTCATCCTGCAGGATGATGCCGTCGGTCATGGGACTGTCTGCCTCAGTGAAAGCATTGGCCTTGTACTGGATGCAAAGCATGGTCAGATTCTCCTTGCCAGTGTTCTTCAGCGCACGCTTGCCATCGGGAGAAACACGGACGATGGTTCCTTCACCGACGGGGAATATCTCGCCATCTACCTGATACTGTCCCTCACCTTTCAGAATGATGTAGAGCTCCTCATGAGTCTTATGAGTGTGCAGGAAACCACTGTCCTGACCGGGAACGAGCGTCTGAAAACTCAGTTCGCTGCCTGTAGCACCTACTGCCTGGCCAGCAAATACCTTACCTTGAATCGTCACGTTCGGTCCCATTGGCAACTCGTGTTCAATGATCTCACTCATCTTGCCTACGCTCACTGCCTTGAAGTTCTTACCTTCCTTAATTGTCTCAATCTGTTTCATAACTTTTATTCTTTTTAAAAAATGTTCTGTTGTTTTGTTTGACGATGCAAAAGTACTACTATTTTCCAACTCCCACAAGAAGGTACTTTTTGGTGGTATAGTTACCAAAAAGTAGGAATTGTGAGAATATGGGACTTTCGAGAAATCGGCTTTAACTCAGATTAACGAATTTCATTTGGTGATTAAGTTACAATCAGTTACTTTTGTGGAAAATATCTAATCCTTTAAAAAATAGCAGAACAAAAAAATGGCAGATATTCAAGCTGAATACTTAGCCTGCCCTATCAGGCGCGTTGTCAGTCGCTTTGGCGATAAGTGGTCATTGCTTGTACTCTTCCTGCTGAACAGGAGCGAAACAGGCGTGATGAGATTCAATGAGATACGGCGGTTCATGATGGACTGCTCACAAAAGATGCTCTCGCAGACACTGAAGAGCCTGGAGCGGAGCCATCTGGTGCATCGCGAGGTATTTCCAGAAGTGCCTCCCCGAGTGGAATACTCGCTGACCGAGACTGGCATGTCACTGATGCCCTCGCTCACTGCCCTCATTGACTGGGGAAAGGAGCATTTCAATGAAGTGGTGACAGATTAAAAAAATAATCAATAAAAATGAAACAAATGAAGCAATGGATGCTGGCCGCCATCCTCATCATCTGCGGCACAAGTATGCTGGGCGGCTGCAATGGCTCGAAGAAGGATGCGGCAGCTGAAGTGAGTCCGACTGATGACTACAGCCAGTTTGTAACCCTCACCGACGTGGTGCCCGACGTGATTCTGGAAATTCGCTACTATGGCACCTATAACTTTGTGGGCCAGCGCATTGACGGCTACGAGGAGCCTACCGCACTCCTGACAAAACAGGCTGCCGAGGCACTGAAGGCCGTGAGCGATGACGTGTGCGCACAGGGCTACCGACTGAAGATCTATGATGCCTACCGTCCGCAGAAGGGGGTTGACCACTTCGTGCGCTGGGCTGCCGATCTGCAGGCCACCGACATGAAGCCTTACTTCTATCCCGACCTGGACAAGAGCGTACTCTTTGAGCAAGAGTACATCTATGAGCGCAGCGGTCACACTCGCGGCTCTACCCTCGACCTGACACTATTCGACATGAAGACCGAGAAGGAACTCGACATGGGCGGCACTTTCGACTGGTTCGGTCCGGAGAGCCATCCCGACTTCTGTGGCAATCCCGAAACGGGCGAATATACTGGCGACAACAGCAAGTCGCCCACAGGCCGCAGCATCACTGCCGAGCAGTTTGAGCACCGCATGATTCTGCGCAGGGCTATGATGGCCCACGGCTTCAAGCCTCTCGACTCTGAGTGGTGGCACTTCACACTGAAGGACGAGCCCTTCCCCGATACCTACTTCACCTTCCCGGTGAAACAAATCGTAAGACAATAAAATAGAAGAAAAAAGCGCTGTCCCGAGAAAGAATTGAGACAGCGCTTTTCCGTTTATTTCGAAATCCTCAGTACTGGCACTACCGCGTTCATCGGCTTAGGCAGTACCACCTCAAGCCCCTCGGCTGTTTGCTGTGCCTTCAGCTTGCCATAACCTAAAAGATGTACATGAGAGATGCGCTTCTTCAGATAGGTATTGCCTTTGGCCAGCGTCTTCACTACCACACGCCCATCCTCGGGCCATGCCATCGGGGTGACGTAGAGGTATTTCTTAGTCTGATTGAAGCGTATGTCACGACCGTCCATCTTACCATACTGACCATCGTTGAAGCCCTGATCGTTCATCTTAATCTTTGCATCGGCAATGGGGCCTTCGCCAAAGACTTGCCAAGGACGAGTGCCGAAGATGCTCTCACCATTGACCTTCATCCATGCCTCAAGCTCGTCGAGGAACAAAGCTTCCTTCTCATCGTAGGTGCCATCGGCACGCAGGGGGATATTGAGCAGCAGACAACCGTTTTTCGACACCACATCGACCAACTGGCGAACGACCGTGAGCGCCGTTTTATAGCCATTGCGCTCGTAGATACCCGTATTGTAGTGCCAGCCGCCAATGCAGGTACAGGTCTGCCACGGCTGGTCAACAATGAAGCTGGGCGCACCTCGCTCCACATCCCATGTGATGGCTTTTCGCTGCTCCTCGTCCAGAATCTTTCCGAAGAGAACGCTTTGCTCATTCGTATTATAGAGGTGGGCGGCTATTTTCATACCGGCATCGCTGATGCCATGGAACGGCAGCACCGTCACATCGAAGTAGCACAGGTCAGGATGATAGCGGTTGATGGCATCGAGCGTGCGATCGTAGAAATTCTCGACGAACTGCTGTGAAGGCAGTGAGGCTCCATGAGTCCAGTCCCACTGCTTATGAATGGCACCATTCCACCAGCCACGCTCGCTCATGGGATGCTGCTGAGCATAGAGCTGCTGCGGATCAAGACCTTCCCACCACTTGCCCTTACCATCGGCCTTGGTGAGATGGCCGTCGTAATAGACACCTGCCTTCGGACCGTTGAGGTCGTAGCGCTGAGATGGCTCATAGAACATCCACGCATGGTCGGCATGGAACGAGAGGCCAAAAGGCAGACCCTCCTTGCGAGCAGCGGCCTCCCACTCAGCCAGCACGTCGCGCTTTGGGCCAATGTTCTTTGAGTTCCACGGCTGATACTGAGAATCCCAGAGGTCGAAATTGTCGTGATGATTGGCCAGCACAAAGAAATACTGAGCCCCTACCCGCTTGTAGCGAGCCACCAATTCGGATGGATTCCAATGTTCTGCCTTGAAGAGCGGAAGAATGTCCTTGAAGCCCACTTCAGAAGGATGTCCGTAATGCTCTACATGGTGCTTGTAAGCATGAGAGCCTTCCTGATACATCCCACGGGCCATCCAGTCGCCCGAACCTTCCACACACTGTGGTCCCCAGTGCGCCCAGATGCCAAACTTGGCATTGCGGAACCATTCGGGTGTCACATGTTGCTGCAAGGACTGCCAAGTGGGTTGATACTTGCCCTTAGCCATGGGCTCATGGGCTTCGGTCACGGGAATCTGAGGGAGCTGTGCCTGCACAAACGACAGGCAGCTGAGTAAGGCAATGGTTGCAAGTGCTTGCTTCATGATTGTAGAATTTTAGTAAAATAATGATATATCTGCAAAAGTACATATTTTTCCTATTCCTCCAAAACAATAGTAAGAAATAATCACAGAGCAAGTTGCATGGTTAGGCGTTTTTTTCGTACTTTTGCAACATGAAGCAACTGGAACACTGGCTGATGGAAGGTGACAACCTCGATGGACTGCAGGCTTTGATGCCTGAGCTGGAGGGACGTGTAGATGTGATCTACATTGACCCACCCTATAACACACGCCACCGGGGACTGACCTATAACGACCGCCTCAACGACTGGAGCACCATGATGCTGCCACGACTGCAACTGGCCCGGCGACTGCTGAGTGAGAAGGGGGTGATGGTGGTGAGCATTGACCAACACGAACTGTTCCAACTGGGAGCACTCATGAACGAGACATTCGGACAAGAGAACTGCCTGGGGGTGGTGACACTCGTGAACAACATGAAAGGGCGCTCCGATGGCAGGCACTTTGCCGTTTGCAATGAGTTCATGCTGTTCTACGCACTGCATCCAGAGCTCGTGAGAATGAACCTAACCGACATTGACGAAGAAGAACAGAACGAGGACTACAGCCTGGCTGACGAGCGTAGCAGCTATAAGATGACTGGCTTCAGAAAGACGGGCAAAGCCTGGCGAAGAGAAGAACGCCCACTGATGTACTATCCTGTGCTACGACGCAATGGTGAGTTTTTCAGTATCAGCAAAAAAGAGTTCTCAGGAATCTATAGAAAAGGAACGTTCGATGATGCTTTCGTAGAAGAACTTTGTCAGCGCTATCGCTCTGAGGGCTATGAAGTGTTCCTGCCCTTAGACCGTCGGGGAGAGAAAGGACGCTGGCGCTGGGGATTCTCCGACACGTTTCGCAGAGCCTACAAGACGGAACTCTGCGTGAACAGCAGCGGTAAGCTCTGCGTGAAGATGCGCAACCGACTGGAGGACGGCAGTCTGCGCGGAAAGCTGGCAAAGACCACTTGGTATAAAGCTGAATACGACACTGGCATGGCCACACGACAGCTGACCGAGCTGATGGGCGGAAAGCACGTGTTCGACAATCCAAAGTCGGTAGAGCATATCAAAGACGTGCTCAGACTGTTCTCACACGATGCACTCATTCTGGATTTCTTTGCAGGATCAGGCACTACGATGCATGCCACACTCGCACTGAACGAGGAAGACGGCGGAAACAGGCGCTGCATCATCATCACCAACAATGAGAACGACATCTGCCAACGTGTGACGCGCGAACGATGCCGACGCATCATGGAGGGCTATCAGCAAGCCGACGGAACTCACATAAAGGGCTATGCCGGCAACACTTTGCGCTACATTGACCTCAGCAAAGAACAAAACAGGCCACAATTCAACAATTTTTAAATACTTATTGTAGCGTAACGGCTCATTATTCGGGATTTTTAGCTAATTTTGCATCCAAAATAAGCAAAAAAGAATCCCATCATGGAAAAGAAAACAAAGGATTTTTCACTCTTCCGTCTGCGCAGTACTGGAGCCATCATCTCCGATGGCTATCAACTCTACATGGACAACTTCCGCAAGATATTCCGCACCACATGGCTCATGGCGGTGGTCTATGCACTGGTCATAGGCGTGTTCTCAACTCTCTGGCTGAACATTTTGGCAGAAATGGCACTGCTGTTCACGGTGCATGCCCCGATGGAGAGCATCAAGGATAGTGCTATTGCTCATGCACTGCCCCTGGCAGGCGGCTTCGTAGTGATCACGCTTGCCACGCTGCTCCTCACGGCATTCGGCTTTTCCATTCTCCGACAGCATCGGGAAGAGAACAGCATCTCCACCCCTACCCGCTGGTTCGGTCAGTGCCATGTAAAGACCGCTGGGCGTACACTGACAGCAGGACTGATAATAGTAATCGCACTGCTGTTCATGTTTGCTTTCATTGACACGACAGCCATCTTGCTCAAAGGACATCTATCAAAGACAGCCCTCGGTCTGCTGTTAGTGGGCGAAACGGGTGTCTTTGCCCTATTGCTCCCCATGCTGTTCCTCACGATGACGCAATATATAATGATGAAAGGCAATTGGCATCAAGCACTCCGCTACTGGGGCAGCGCTATCATCATCAGTTTGGTGGTATGCATTGTCATCGGACTGCTCTCTATCGTCACAGAACTGCCAGCAGCCGTACTCTTCTTTGCCAACATCACTTCTATGTCGGGTACATTGCTGGGCGATCCCTCGGGCATGCCTGACTATATGTCATGGCTGAACATCATCGTATTCACCTTGGCTGGCTTCATTCAGGCCTACATTTATCTTTCAGCCCTTTTCCCCTTCTATTATCTCTACGGCTCGGTGGAGACGCAGGAGAAAGAACGGGCGGAAATGAACAAGAAACTTGATTAGACTTAATAATAATGAAAAGAATACTCTTTATTGACAGAGACGGGACACTCGTAGAGGAGCCCCACGACGAACAGGTGGATGCTTTAGAAAAGATTAGATTCACACCTGGCGTCATGCGCAACTTGAGCATGCTTCGCTCAAAGACAGACTGTGTGTTTGTCATGGTATCGAACCAAGACGGACTGGGTACTGACTCCTTCCCCGAAGACACCTTCTGGCCTGCTCACAACTTCATTCTGCAGACACTGGAGGGCGAAGGCATCACTTTCGACGATATTCTCATTGACCGTCACTTTCCAGAAGACAATGCGCCCACACGCAAGCCTCAGACTGGATTGGTAGAGAAATACATGAGCAAGCCAGAGGAATACGACCTTGCTAACAGCTATGTCATAGGCGATCGGGAAACTGATGCCCAGTTTGCTAAGAATATTGGATGCAAGAGCCTCATCCTGGGTAGAGAAGGCATGACATGGGACAAGATTGCGGAAATTATCTTTGCCGGTGAACGCACGGCTGAGGTGAAACGCACCACAAAGGAGACCGACATTGACGTGCGCCTCTGCATCGACGGTTCTGGCAAATGCGACATTGAAACAGGACTGGGCTTTTTCAACCACATGCTTGAACAGATAGGCAAGCATGGCGGAATGGATCTTTACATACGCTGCAAAGGTGACCTGAACGTAGATGAACATCACACGATAGAAGACGTGGCCCTCGCACTCGGAGAGTGTTTACTGAAGGCCCTCGGCTCTAAACGGGGAATTGAGCGCTATGGCTACTCACTCCCGATGGATGACTGTATGTGTCATGTATGTCTTGACTTCGGAGGCCGTCCGTGGCTGGTGTGGGATGCTGAGTTCCATCGTGAGCACGTGGGCGACATGCCTACTGAGATGTTCCTGCACTTCTTCAAGAGCCTTAGCGATGCCGCGCGCATGAACCTTTATATACATGCAGAAGGCCAGAATGAGCATCATAAGATTGAAGGTATCTTCAAAGCACTGGCCCGTTCGCTGAAGATGGCTGTAAGACGTGACATCTACCACTACGAGCTGCCCTCTACGAAGGGCATGCTCTAAAAAGCGACAAAGCCACTACATCTTTTAGAAAAAGACTGAAATCACTTTAGAGAATTATCCGATATGGATATTAAGCAAGGAAGACCACATGTTGCCATCATAGACCCAAACACACTGGCTGTGCTTGGATTGAAACATATTCTGCAAAACGTCCTGCCCATCATGACGGTCGATACTTTTGGCTCCATGAGCGAGTTTGAGGCCAATCATCCTGAGCATTATTTCCACTACTTCGTGTCTATGAACATCTTGCTGGAGAACCGTCAGTTCTTCACTGAGCATCGCCGCCAGACGATTGTACTGACACTCTCGCTCGATGGAGGTTCGCAGCTCAGCGAGTTCCACAGCATTTGCATCAATGTGCCTGAGAATGAACTTGTACGGTCGTTACTCATGCTGCAGCAGCATGCCCACCCCGATGGAAAGAATTTGCCATCCATGCCACAGATTCTGCAACAGAAGATTTTAAGCGACAGAGAAATCGAAGTGATGTCGCTCATCGTTCAAGGTTATATCAACAAAGAGATTGCCGACCGCCTCAACATCGGCCTTTCTACTGTGATCACCCACCGTAAGAATATCATGGACAAACTGGGCATGAAAAGCGTATCGGCCCTTACCATCTATGCGGTCATGCACGGCTACGTAGATATCAATAAGATCTAAGGCTTTTATATTAGAATCAATCTAAAGGCTGGCTAAATCAATCTAAAGGCTGGCTAAATCAATCTAAAGATATTCAGAATCCAAAGCACTTCCATCAAAAGGCATACAAAAAGAGCCGCCCGCAATGTTGCAGACGGCTCTTTTTGTATCGTATGACGATTGATGATCAGAAGAAGAGGTAGCGGTTATCAACCACCTTAGCGTTCTGATAGAGCTCCTGCATGAAGTTGCCTGCAGCCTGCAGAGCCTGCTGCTTCAGCTGCTGCTCCTGAGTCTTGGCATCGAAGGTAACGCCCTCGCGCATCTTCTGCTGCACAACCTGGAACACGTAGGCTCCCTCATTACCCTTCACTACCTTCTTGCTGAACTCGCCTTGCTTAGTGGAAGCTACTGCACCACTCAAAACAGGCTCGCTAACGCTGGTAGCCTGAACAAAGACGGGAGCAGAGAAGGTAATCATAGGAACGGTGTCGATGCGAGCACCCTGCTGCTGAGCCTCAGCAATGCTCTTCACGCCCTCAAGCTTCTTTGCAAGCTGCTCGAACTTCTTGTCGCGCAGTACTTCGCGCTTCAGCTCATCCTTCAGGCTCTCCATATCCTGATAGCCCACCTTATTAATCTTAGTAAGAGCCACTACAAGCAGGCAGTCGTTGTTGCCGCACTCATAGAGAGGTGAAATCTCGTTGGGCTTAGCATCAAAAATCCACTTCATAGCCTCACGGGTAGAACGTACACCCACCACATTGTGAGCGCTGTTCACCATTCTCTCACGCGACAGCACCTGAAGACCATACTCAGGAGCATTCTTCTCCAGATCTTCAATGGTCTTGCTGGAGCTTACAAACTGGCTGAACTTATTGTAGGCATCAGAGTAAGTCTGCTTCGAGAAGTCTATGCTGTGCTTCACAATAGCCACATCGTACTTGTCAACCATAGCCTTACGGTTTCTCACCACAAACACGATGTTGCCCTGTGAGAGCTCAAGATTCTTCAGCTCACCAACAGCTGTTGTGTTTAGAGCATTCAGGTAAGTCTTGGTGTCGGCATCGAGTATAGGACTGTTCTGATACATAGCAGAGGTAAGCCACTGGGCCTCACCCGTCTCACCATATTTCTTTGCGATAGAGTCGAACGCTGCACCGCCCTTGATAGCCTGATAAACACTATCAGCAGTAGCACGAGCTGCATCGATGGTTGCTCCACCAATGCGAATGGCACGGAACTCAATAGAGTCGGGCATCTGAGTCTTGCTGATCAGCTTCACCACGTTCATGGTATTATCAGAAGCGGTCTCAAAGGGAGCACTGGTCTGACCCACAGCCATCGTATCAACCTTAGCTGCGATGTCGTTAGGCAGAGCTGCACGAGTGACAGACATACCGGTATATGCAATCTGCGACTGAGCCTTGCGCACCACATCGGCAGCAGCAGCACCTTCCTGCAAGCTCTTCTGAGCCTCTTTCATGCTTTCCATCAGCGCTGCACGGTCGGCCTCAGAAGGCTGCACACGAAGCAAGGCATACTTGATGTTGCGGTTCTCAACATACTCCTTATGCTGCTCACGCTCCTCGTTGTAACGAGCCTTCAGTTCAGCATCGTCAATCTGAACGTCATTGTCGTTAACGCTTGAATAAGCCAGTGAAGCCAGCACAATGCTACTCTCCATGTTCTGGTCATTGAATGCAGCCTGAGCCGAAACGGGGTTCGACAGCAAGCATCCAGCCAGCAGGCTACGATACTTCATGGCAAGCAGTTCGCTACGCAAGCTCTTCTCAATGAACTTCCAATACTTGTAAAGGGGCTCAGCAGCCTCGCGCTCCTGTGCATTTGCAGTCTTATAGTCGTTCAAGAACTTGGTGAGAATGGTCACATCGAACAGACGGGTCTGCTGATTGACGAAGGGAGTCTGACGAAGCATCATGTTGGTGCCTTCCTTCAGCACGTTCTGAAGTTCCTCGTCGGTGACAGTCAGTCCCAGCTTGTTGCACTCATCCTCCAGAAGTGTGTTCTGCACGAAAGTGCCCCACACCTGGTCCTTTACATTGTTCAGTTCGTCTTCTGACAGGTTGTCGACGCCACGGGTAACCTTCATCACCTCCTGATACTCGTCGACAAGAGCTTGAAACTCCTGTACAGAGATTTTCTTACCTAACACTTGGCCTACCTGCTGGCGCTGTTCGTTTCTCGTGGCATCGCACGAGCGGAACAGCTCTTCAGCAATGAAGGCAAACAGAGCCAAGCCGATCACTGCAACGAGTGCGGGGCCCCAGCTTCTAATTTTTCCAATTGCTGCCATTTGCTTTCTATTGTTTGATTTTTATTAATTATTTCCTTCTTTTTGCGAATTCAGCCGACAAAATTACTAATTTAAAGTGAATTAGCTGCATTTTTTTTCAAAAAATTGGCTTATTTGCAGACTTTTAGTCGCACAAGTTCTATTTTTGTAGCAGTATTCTTCACTATTTTAAACTCCCATTGGTTAATCTTTACTACCTCGTTCAGCTTGGGGAAGCTCTGATACTCGTGCAAAATGAGACCGCCCACCGTCATATACTCATCACTCTCAGGCAGTTCCAGATCGAAGAGTTCGTTCACCTTCTCTATCTCCAGACGTGCTGAGAGCAGGTACTCACCATTTTCGAGCTGCTTAGCCACATAGTTAGTAGAGTCATGCTCGTCTTCAATATCGCCAAAAATCTCTTCCACGATGTCCTCCAGCGCAATCAGTCCACTGGTACCGCCAAACTCATCGACAACCACACCCAGCGACTTTTTCTGTGCCAGGAAGGTTTGCAGCATCTTGCTGGCTGCCATTGTCTCAGGTACGAACACCATAGGACGTATCAAGGTGGAGCTGGACGATGAGCTAAGGGGAGAATGGAGGGTGAAGAGCGACTGTTCGAGTTTGAACAGCTCGGATGAATGCACATACCCCACGATGTGGTCAATATCCTCGTGATAGACAACAATCTTGGAGTGTCCGCTTTCGATGAAGCGTTGCTTGAGTTGCTCCAGATCACAAGTGTCCTCGACAGCATCAATCTCTGTGCGAGGTACCATACAGTCGCGTACCTTGGTTTCAGAGAAGTCGAGCGCATTCTGGAAGATGCGCACTTCCTCGTCGATATCATTTTCGTCGGTGGCATTGTCTATACTCGACTGCACCAGATAGTCCAAATCTACTTTGGTAAACTCACGGCCATCAGACTTTTGATTCATCTTAACGCCCACCAGTCGAAGCAGTCCTTTCGACAGCAGGGTGGCAAAGCGCGAGATGGGGTACAGCAGGATGTAACACAACCATGCTGGTACGGCAAAGATAGTAAGCATCGTGTTGGGATTGCTCTTGAAAAGCGTTTTGGGCAGAAACTCGCCCGTGAAGAGCACCACTACCGTAGAGAGCAACGTATCGGCAGTGACGCGAAAGCCATCGGGCAGATGATAGAAGAGCGTGGAATCAAAAATCTGTGCAAACAAGATGCCGTAGATGACAAGGGCGATATTGTTGCCCACAAGCATCGTGGAAACGAAATCGTTGGGGTGCTGATAGAACTTCGATATGGCACGCTGCGAGAGCCCGTTCTTCTCACGATCCATCTCTACCCTCAGTCGATTGCTCGACACGAAGGCTATCTCCATGCCTGAGAAAAAGGCGGAGAAGAGCATGGAAATCAGGAGTCCTATGATTTGTGCCGTCATTTTGTATGGTGTATCTATTTAAAACAATTTGATAATAATCGAGTTACAGGTTCAGTTTCTGCCCGATTTATGTCGCTGCGAAGCCGGTCTGACGGGAGGCTGCACCGTAGTGCTGTCACCATTAGCTGCTGGCTGTCCTTCGTCCTTTTCGCCCTCTATATCAGAATTCACGAACGAGCCTTTCGAGTTAGTCACCGAATATCGGGTCATCGTCTCGTTGCTCCTGAAGCAGGTGCCTTGAATGGTGCGCTCGGGGGTAACCACGCGACAGAACACATTGGAATAGAGCTCATGACTGCGCCCGTCCCAAAACAATTCCTCACTGGTGTAGATGAGTCCGTTGGTATTACGCACATACACTCTGCCTCGCAGCTTCCACAAGTTCTGCTGATCGTAGTACCAGGCGGTATCAGCCTGCACATAGGCCTGAACCTGGAACTTCTCATCGAACTGCTCGAAGAACACCCCTTTCATGAACTCCCATCTGGGTGGCTGACGCACGGTATTCACCTCCCAGCGCTCGGTGATGACACGATACTTAATGACACCAGAGTCACTGATTAGGATCTTCACGCCGTAGGAGTTCATCATAGAAACAGAATCCTCGGGGAGAATGGCTTTTGCCGTATGCTCATGCACCTCATTGCAAGAAAAAAGGAATGAGAAAGAGCTCATGAATACAGACACAAAAAACAGATGAGACAATCTGCTACCGAAGCGGCCTATTGCCCATCTTGTTTGCTCTACGTGTGCTGTTATATCTGTATCTATCTCTTCACGACCCATGTCGCGTACTACTTTTTGTGTGAAGCCTCGCCACTCCGAAACTGTTTAGTCAACTTTCCACTTAGCAAACCAACGCTCGTTGAACGTCAGTCCGATATTCAGACGAAATGTATTCTCGACAATGAGGTTCGGAGCCGAGGTGTGAACCCACTGTACGCTCAGGTTGAGCACCGAACGGTTGTTGTAGGAATTCTGCAGAGGCAGTCCCACGCCGGCACTCACGCTCAGTTCTTTTGGTCCGTTGTTGCCCTTTATTTTATAATAAGGTGTAGTGTAGCCTGCACCTAACTTGTAATGGATGCGCCCTGCCAACTTACGTCCCACAGGATTGGGCACGAAGTCGCCTCCCAGTTTCAGCTGATAGCGGTCCTTCAGCAAACCGCTCTGCAGCTCATACTTTCCACCGTTCATAGCAGGGAAGTCCAAACTACCCCACTTCTGCATCGTGAAGTCGGCACCAATCAGCAGGATTGCTCCATGTTTCCAAGCCAAGCCCGCGCCATAGCTCATGGGCAGTGCATAGCCATTCGATACGACAGTGGTGTTCTTCTCGTCATCGCCTGCCTGACACTCAGCATCGCCCACCTTATGGCCCAATCCGGCTGTCAGTCCTATTGTCAGCACATCATTTTTGCCCAAGGGTTGCTGCCATTGCAGTCCAAAGTCGAGTTTATAACTCTTGATAGAAGCCGAATAGTAGCGTGTCATCGATGTCACGTCGCTGGTGCTCGATGATTCTACCGAACGGTCAATCGAGCCCCACAGGTAAGAGCCGTTGACACCGATTGACAAGGGTTTGAACACACGCCAGCCAATGCCCAGAAACGCCTGATGCAGGCCACCGCTACCCTCGTAGTTGACAGTAGTGGTCGTGCTTGAGTTCTTAATGGTTTCAGTGGAATTGTAGTCATAGCCTATGTTTGACAGCGGCAACACGCCAAAAGCCATACCCACATTCTTTATCAGGCGGAACCCGCCTGTCGCAAAGTCGAACGAAGCAGTCTTGGCAGTCACCTTCGATGTACCCTCTTTGAAGTTGGTCAGTTGTCCGGATATGCCCATATCGAAAATCATGGTCAGAGAGTCGATAGAGGAATAAGAAGCGGGGTTCAACGTATTGACAACATTGCCCTGACGCAAAGCCAGTCCCACGCCGTTCATGCCACGACTGAATCCTGATGACTGGTCAGACAACAATCCGATGCCATACTGACTATAAGGCGACCTTGTGCTGCTCTGAGCAAAGGAGGCTACTGCAAATGCAATAGCCAGAATTTCACAAAATATTCTTTTGTTCATTACGGTTCTGATATATCAGCGTGCAAAATTATTAAAAAAAATCGAACTATTCGCACTGAAAGTGGAAAATATAGCGTAATTTTGCATCGTGAAACAATTAGAAATCTTTTTTAGGACATTTTGGCTGGTGCTTTTTTTGCTGCTTCCAGCTGGTGTCTTACAAGCATACAGCGAGACTGTCAACGACATGGACAGCGTTGAAATCAGTCTCGTCACCTGCACCCCACACGAAGAGATCTACAGCCTCTATGGCCACACAGCCCTTCTGTATAGAGACTTGCGCACTTCCGAGAACATTGTTTTCAATTACGGCGTATTCAATTTTCAGGCACCTCACTTTGTGGCCCGCTTCGTGCTCGGCAAGACCGACTACGAACTGGGCATTGCACCGTTGGAGCCCTTCTGCGAATACTATCGCAAATGGGGCTGCATGGTCATCGAACAGGTACTGAACCTGACAGCCGAAGAGAAGGCGCGCATCCTGATGGCACTGAAAGTGAACTATCTGCCACAGAACCGCGTCTATCGGTACAATTTCTTCTACGACAACTGCTCAACCCGTCCTCGCGACATCATTGAGAACAATATTTCGGGGCGCATCATTTATGAGCCTCGTCCCAACTATGCCCCCACCTTCCGCGAGATGATTCACGAACTCACCTACGATCATCATCGATGGGCTGCAGTGGGCAACGACCTGCTGCTGGGCTTGAAAGCCGACTTCAAGGCCACTCAGCGTGAACAGGAGTTTCTACCCCTCAACTTGATGTATGATTTCGACCACGCCCAGATCTATGAGAACGGGCAGTATAGACGCTTGGTGAGAGAAAGTAAAACGCTCGTAGCGTCTGACGTTCAGGTCATGGAAGGGGGCTTTCCTCTCTCCCCCACTCTGTGCGCAGTCATCTTGCTGTCCATCTCGCTGGCCGTCTTTATGGTTGAAAGAGCAAAGCACCGTTGCTACGTGTGGTACGATGCCTTTCTGATGGCAACCACAGGTCTGGCAGGCTGTCTGCTCTTCATCATGTTCTTTTCGGAACATCCCACAACAAGCACCAATCTGCAAATACTGGTGTTCAACCCCGCCTGGCTGTTCTTCATTCCAGCGGTCATACGCCGAAAGCCCACACGCTATTGGCTCGTCCTTCTCATCTGTCTTTGCCTGTTCCTCATCGGTGCAACGCTGCAGGACTATGCCGAGGGCATGGAATTTTTGGCATTATGTTTGCTAACTCGTTATTTGAGTCACTATAGAAATGACAAATAAATACCTTTACATCACCTTGCTGGCTACGCTCGGATTCAGAATCGAGGCCTACTGCCAGGAAATGCGCAATGCACCACGACTTGTAGTGAGCATTACGATCGACCAACTGCGTAGCGACTATCTTGAAGCCTTCACACCGCTCTATTCCGATGAAGGGTTCCGAAAGTTGTTCGAGCAAAGCATGATTTACGAGAATGCATCCTATTCTTTTACCCCCGTTGACAGAGCCTCGGCTTCGGCTGCACTCAGCACGGGTGTTTCACCTTATTATAATAAAATAGTTGGCGAACAATGGCTGAACCGCCAGACGCTGCGCCCCATCTATTGCGTTGACGACAGTAAGCACGCTGGGATAGGCACTACCGATGCCTCATCGCCCACCCACCTCAGCACTTCTACATTGGGCGACGAACTGAAGGTGGCTACAGCCGGACGCGCACTCGTCTATGCCATCGCTCCCTATCGGGATGCAGCCGTGCTATCAGCCGGACATGCTGCCGACGGCGCATTCTGGATTGACAACAAGAGCGGCGAATGGTGCACCTCCAACTACTATTTCAGCACATCGCCCACTTGGCTCGCAGCCTACAACAGGATACAGTCGCCTGCCAAGCAGCTGGAAGGACAGGCCTGGGAACCCATGAACGACTTCGTGGGCAATTTCAGCTATTTCATGAAGACGGGGCCCCAGAACCCATTCAAGCACACCTTCAGCGGCAATCTGCGCTACCAGCAGTACAAGACCAGCGCCCTTGTCAATGCCGATGTCACCAACCTGGCACAGCAGTGTGTGGTGAGTACTGCAATGGGCAACGACCGAGTGACCGACCTGCTCTGCCTCACCTATTATGCTGGCAACTTCAATCACCACCCTGTGACAGAATGTCAGATTGAGCTTCAGGACACCTACGTACGATTGGATCGCGAGATAGCCCGCCTCATCAAGATGCTGGAAGAACGTGTGGGCAAAGACAACGTGCTCTTCGTGCTCACCAGCACTGGCTATTGTGAGGAGGAAGCTGCCGACTACCAGAAATACCGCATACCCTCAGGCACGTTCTACCTCAGCCGGACGGCCAATCTGTTGAACATGTACTTCGGTGCCATCTGGGGACAGGGCAAGTATGTCGAGACCTATTTCCACAATCAGATTTTCCTGAACCACAGCTTGTTAGAGACCAAGAAAATCAGCATTGTCGAAGCCACCAATCGTGCACAGGAATTCTTGGTCATGATGTCGGGGGTCAGGAACGTATATACCTCGCTGCAGCTCATGACCGACAACAACGAACCGCTGCGCAAGATACGCAACGGCTTCAATGCCGAACATTGTGGCGACATCGTTATTGAGACGGCTCCCGGTTGGCAGCTGCTCAACGAAGACACACAGGAGCGTCAGCTCTCGCGTGCTTCTTATATCCCATTCCCCATTATCATCTATGGAGCCGGCACCAAAGCAGAACGCATCTTGGTGCCAGTCACCACCGACCGTGTTGCACCCACCATTGCCCGTGCAATACGCATCCGGGCTCCGAATGCCTGCTCGGCAGCACCGCTCTTCTAAAAATCAAATAATGAGCGATTTATGCTCGATTGTGCAAAAAAATGACTACCTTTGCACGCAATTTTCACATCATTCGGAATAAAAACAAAAAAGATATCACAATGAATTTCACCCAAATTCTAAGGAAACTGTTCGGCGACAAGCAGTCGCGCGACAGAAAACTCATTATGCCTTTCGTAGAGAAGGTGAAGGAGGCATATCCCGCCGTTCAGAAGCTGAGCAACGACGAGTTGCGCCAGCGCAGTCACGAAATACGCTTACAAGTACAGGCTGCTGCCAAGAAGCAGAAAGAAGAGATAGAGCAGCTGAAAGCCACCATCGAAGACACACCGATCGATGAGCGTGCCGACATCTTCGCTAAGATCGACAAGCTTGAGAAAGATGCTCTTGAGGTCTATGAAGAGGCACTCAACGAGGTCATGCCAGAGGTGTTCGCCATCGTAAAAGATACAGCACGTCGCTTTGCCGAGAACGAAGAGACCATCGTTACTGCCAACGATTTCGACCGTGAGCTGGCAGGCGATCCACGCAAGGACTTCATCACCATCGATGGCGACAAGGCCATCTATCACAACCACTGGACAGCAGGCGGCAACGACCTGAAGTGGGAGATGGTGCACTACGACGTGCAGCTCTTTGGCGGCACCGTGCTCCATCAGGGTAAGATTGCCGAGATGGCTACCGGTGAGGGTAAGACCCTCGTAGCCACCCTACCCGTGTTCCTCAATGCCCTCACAGGCAACGGTGTACACGTCGTTACCGTCAACGACTACCTGGCCAAGCGTGACTCCGAGTGGATGGGGCCGCTCTACATGTTCCACGGACTTTCAGTCGACTGTATCGACAAGCACATGCCTAACTCCGAGGAACGCCGTCGTGCCTATATGGCTGACATTACTTTTGGTACGAACAACGAGTTTGGTTTCGACTATCTGCGCGACAACATGGCCATCTCACCTGCCGACCTCGTGCAGCGCTCACACAACTATGCCATCGTCGATGAGGTTGACTCAGTGCTCATCGACGATGCTCGTACACCTCTTATTATTAGTGGTCCTGTGCCCAAGGGCGAGGTCCAGATGTTCGAGGAATATCAGCCCCTAGTCGAAAAATTGGTGGGCGTTCAGCGCACTTTGGCCACACAGTACCTGGCTGATGCCAAGCAGAAAATCAGCGAAGGCCAGCGCCTCTACAACAGTGGCGACAAGAAGGCCGGACAGACCATGCAGGACGAGGGCTTCCTCTCGCTCTACCGCTCTCATAAGGCCATGCCTAAGTACAAGCCGCTCATCAAGTATCTCTCTGAGGAGGGCATTAAGTCGGGCATGCTGAAGACTGAAGAGATTTACATGGAGAACAACAACCGCCGCATGCCCGAAGTGGTGGAGCCGCTTTACTTCGTTGTCGATGAGAAGCTGAACTCCTGCGACCTCACTGACAAGGGTACTGCATGGCTGGCCAATCAGGTCAATGATGCCGACCTCTTCATTCTTCCCGACATTGCCGCACAGCTCTCAGCACTTGAAGGTGAGCAGGGACTCACCGATGAGCAGCGCGTTGAGAAGAAAGATGAGCTGATGAACCACTACGCTGTTCAGTCAGAGCGCGTACACACCCTGCAGCAGTTGCTCAAGGCCTACTGCATGTTCAATAAAGACGATGAGTACGTGGTCATCGACGGCGAGGTGAAGATTGTTGACGAGCAGACGGGACGTATCATGGAAGGCCGCCGCTGGAGCGACGGACTGCACCAGGCTGTAGAAGCCAAGGAACACGTGAAGGTAGAGGCTGCCACACAGACCTTTGCCACCATCACCCTGCAGAACTACTTCCGCATGTATCACAAGCTGGCTGGTATGACAGGTACGGCTTCTACCGAGGCAGGTGAGTTCTGGAACATCTACAAACTCGATGTGGTGGAGATTCCCACCAACAGGCCTGTCATCCGTAAGGATATGGAGGACCGCGTCTATAAGACGGCTCGCGAGAAATACAAGGCGGTCATCGACGAGGTGGTGAAGATGCGCAAGTCGGGACGCCCCACCCTGATTGGTACGACATCGGTGGAGATTTCCGAACTGCTCTCCCGCATGCTCGATATGTATGTGGATCCTGAGACTGGAAAGCGCGAGGGCATTCCCCATCAGGTGCTGAATGCCAAACTCCACCAGAAGGAGGCCGACATCGTGGCACTGGCAGGTCAGTCCACCAACGGACTGGGTGCTGTCACCATCGCCACCAACATGGCAGGTCGTGGTACCGACATCAAGTTGTCGCCCGAAGTGAAAGCTGCAGGCGGTCTGGCCATCATCGGCACTGAGCGTCATGAGAGCCGCCGCGTTGACCGTCAGTTGCGCGGACGTGCTGGACGTCAGGGCGACCCAGGCTCATCGGTATTCTTCGTTTCACTCGAAGACAAACTCATGCGCCTGTTTGCCTCTGAGCGCATTGCCAGCATGATGGACAAGCTGGGTATTCAGGAAGGTGAGGTCATCGAGCATCCTTGGATCTCGAAAAGCATCGAGCGTGCCCAAAAGAAGGTCGAGGAGAACCACTTCGGAGTACGTAAGCGCTTGCTCGAATACGACGACGTAATGAACAAGCAGCGCAAGGTAATCTACGAGAAACGCCGCCATGCCCTCATGGGTGAGCGCATCGGCATGGACATCGCCAACGTGTTCTGGGATCGCGTGTCCACCATCATTGAGAACAACGACTTCGAGGGCTGCAAGGAAGAATTCATCCGCCTGTTCAGTATGGAGGTACCCTTCACCGAGGCACAGCTGCTCGACACAAGCCATCGCGAAGATCTGGCTGAGAACGCCTTCCAGGCCGTACTTGCCAACTTCAACCGCCGCACTGAGCGCATTCAGGAGGTAGCTTGGCCTGTCATCAAGCAGGTCTATGAGACTCAGGGACAGATGTATGAGCGCATCATGGTGCCCATCATCGATGGTCGTCACATGTACAACATCGCCTGCAACCTGCAGGAAGCCTACGACACGGAGTGCAAGTCCGTGGTGAAGCAGTTCGAGAAGCAGACACTTCTTCACATCATCGACGAGGCATGGAAGGAGAACCTCCGCGAACTCGACGAGCTGCGTCATTCCGTTCAGAATGCCAGCTACGAGCAGAAAGACCCGCTCCTCATCTTCAAACTGGAAAGTGTGAAGTTGTTCGACCAGATGGTCAACACCATGAACAACCGCACCGTGACCATTCTCACCCGCGCCGCTATTCCCGAACTGCAACAGGTGCAGGAGGCTGCTCCTGAGGAGCACACCGACCGTAGGCAGTACACAGAGAACAAGCAACAGGACCAGACCGAGGAGAAGCTCGTCGATGAGGGACAGCGCAGTGCTGCCCGCCACGACACACGTGCCCAACAGCCCCGCACCCCCATCGTTCGCGACAAGCTCCCTGGCCGCAACGACCCTTGCCCCTGCGGTAGCGGCAAGAAGTTCAAGAACTGCCACGGCAAAGGCTTAGTCTAAACCATCATCGGGCCCATAAGACTCATCAGCCCCATTGGGCCCATCAGCCCCATTAGCCCCATGATCAGAATCGAGAACCTCAAGAAGCAATTCGGCGAGACAGTAGCCTGCGACATCCCATCGTTCACCATCAATGATGGCGACATACTGGGACTCGTAGGCAACAACGGAGCAGGCAAGACCACCCTCTTCCGCATGCTGCTCGACCTGCTGAAGCCCGATGCCGGCACTATCGACATCGATGGCATCAATCCCGCCCTGAGCGAGGAGTGGAAAGACTTCACCGGAGCCTATATCGACGAGGGGTTCCTCATCGACTATCTCACGCCAGAAGAGTTTTTTGCTTTCGTTGGCAAAATCAGCGCCATCGAGCCAAGCATCATCGACGAGCGCCTCAATGAGTTCGAGCGCTTTGCTGGAGGCGAAGTGTTAGGGCAGAAGAAGCTCATACGCAACCTCTCAGCAGGCAACAAGCAGAAAGTGGGCATCATCTCGGCCCTCATGCGCACCCCCAGACTGGTCATTCTCGATGAGCCGTTCAACTTTCTTGACCCCTCCAGCCAGAACATGCTGAAGCATCTCATCACCGATTATCAGAAACAGACAGGAGCCACCATCATCATCAGCTCCCATAACCTGCAGCACACCATCGACATTTCCACGCGCATAGTGCTGTTAGAAAAGGGCTGTATCATCAAAGACCTCACTAACGAGTCGGGCAGTAGCAAAGCCGAGCTCACAAATTATTTCGAAAAAGACTAATATCTGCGCTCCCACACTACTAAATACTGCTTAAATTGATCTTTTTTAAAAAAAATTCGTCTAAAATTTCTGTATCTGACTGAAAAACAGTATCTTTGCATCCCAAAATCAGAAACATAAACAAAACACATATCTTAGAAAAATGACGAAGGCAGAAATAATCAACAACATTGCCGAACAAACAGGAATCAACAAAAGGGAGGTCTCCATCACAGTCGAGGCCTTTATGGAAGAGATTCGCAATAGCTTGGCAGACAACAAGGAGAACGTCTATCTGCGCGGATTTGGTAGCTTTATCGTGAAGCATCGCGCCCAGAAAACAGCCAGAAACATCTCGAAGAACACCACGTTAGTCATTGAGGCCCACGACCTGCCCGCCTTCAAGCCTGCAAAGAGCTTCATTGAGAGAATGGACGGCATTGAAGTCCTCTCCAACGACTAACCTCAGTAGAGAAGAATCATATTTAAATATATTTCTAATAAAATTCATTTTATAAATTATGCCTAACGGAAAGAAGAAGAAGGGCCACAAGATGGCTACGCACAAGCGTAAGAAGCGCCTGCGCAAGAACAGACATAAGAGCAAGTAAGAACGGCTCTACAAGTCTGACAATCAGAATGAAAGGAGTGTACCACAGTATAGCTGGCCTATGCGGGTGCACCCTTTTTTGTAACACATTCCCAATTCAAGTAACCCAAACAATCAGAAATGACAAGTGAAGTAATCATTGATGTACAGCCTAAGGACATCTCCATCGCGCTGCTCGAAGACAAGGAGCTCGTGGAGTATCAGAACGAACCGCGTTCTGCGTCCTACGCCGTAGGCAACATCTACATCGGCAAGGTCCGCAAGCTCATGCCCGGACTCAATGCCTGCTTCGTTGATGTCGGCTCTGAGCGCGACGCATTTTTGCACTATCTTGACTTGGGACTTCAATTTAGCTCTTTTGAGAAATACCTGAAACAAGTAGCAAGCGACCGCAAGAAGCTCTTCCCACTACAGAAAGCTACCCGAATGCCTGACCTGCCAAAGGAAGGAAGCATTCAGAACATGCTCAAGGTGGGACAGGAGGTACTGGTGCAGGTGGTCAAGGAACCCATCAACACAAAGGGACCCCGACTCACGTGCGACCTCAGCTTTGCAGGCCGCTACATGGTGCTCATCCCATTCGGCGACAAGGTATCGGTCAGTTCGAAGATTAAGAAGGGCGAGGAGCGCAGCCGCCTCAAGCAGCTGGTGCAGAGCATGAAGCCAAAGAACTTTGGCGTGATCGTGCGCACCGTAGCTGAAGGCAAGCGTGCCGCTGAGCTCGACCAGGAACTGAAGGTACTGCTCAAGCGATGGGAAGATGCCATCACGCGCGTTCAAAAGACAACAGAGCGACCACAACTCGTGTTCGAGGAACAGAGCCGAAGCGTAGCACTCATACGCGACCTGTTCAACCCCACCTACGACGGCATTCACGTCAACGATCCCGACATCTACAACCAGATTCACGACTATGTCGCACTCATTGCCCCTGAAAGGCCGACATCGTCAAACTCTACAATGGTAGCGTGCCTATTTTTGATAACTTCAACGTTACCAAACAAATCAAATCGGGATTCGGACGCACCGTCAACTACAAGCGAGGGGCCTATCTCATCATTGAACACACTGAGGCTATGCATGTGGTCGATGTGAACAGCGGAACGCGCATCAAGAAAGAAAACGGACAGGAAGCTAACGCACTGGAGACCAACCTGGGTGCAGCCGACGAGCTGGCACGCCAGTTGCGACTGCGCGACATGGGAGGCATCATCGTCGTTGACTTTATCGACATGAACCTTGCCGAGGATCGACAGCTGCTCTACGAGCGCATGTGCGAGAATATGAAAAAGGATCGCGCGCGTCACAACATCCTGCCGCTGAGCAAGTTCGGACTGATGCAGATTACACGCCAGCGCGTGCGTCCGGCTATGGACGTAGCCGTTGAGGAAAGCTGTCCCACCTGCCACGGCACTGGAAAAATCAAGTCGAGCATCCTGTTTACCGACCAACTGGAGAGCAAAATTGACCGTCTCGTCAACAAGATTGGCATTCGCCGCTTCTCATTGCACGTACATCCCTACGTAGCAGCATTCATCAATCAAGGTGTCTTCTCACTCAAGCGCCGCTGGCAGCTCAAGTATGGACTCGGCATTCGCATCGTGAGCAGTCAGAAACTGGCATTCCTGCAGTACGAGTTCTACGACCAGAACCAGCAGTTCATTGACATGCAGGAAGAAATCGAGGTGAGCAAGTAACACCCCCACTATCAACCTAAAGAAATGAGCGCCCGACCTTCGTTCGAGCGCTCATTTCTATTTTATAATCTTTCATCTCTCATCTCTCACCTCTTACCTCTCAGCTCTATCCTGAACGTTGTCCCCCTGCCCTGTTCTGAATTTTTCACGTATATATGTCCCTTGTGATATTCCTCCACGATGCGTTTGGCCAGCGACAGGCCCAGCCCCCAGCCGCGCTTCTTCGTGGTGAAGCCCGGGCGGAACACGTTGGCCACGTCTTTCTTCTTGATGCCCTTGCCATTGTCCGCCACCTCTATTGCCACGGTGTCGTCCTCCTCCAGCAGCCACAGGTCTATCTTGCCCTGACCACCCTCCATCGCATCTACGGCGTTCTTACACAGGTTCTCAATCACCCATTCAAACAGCGAGGCATTCATCTTCACCATCACGTCGTGACTGGGATAGTGGCCCGTAATCTGAACTTTCTGCGATGTGCGCTTGTTCATGTAGGCTATCACGTGGTCGAGCACCTCGTTCATCGACGCTTCTACTGGCTCGGGCAGTGAGCCTATCTTGGAGAAGCGCTCGGCTATGCGTTCCAGTCGCTTCACGTCCTGCTCCATCTCGGGAATCAGCTCATCGTCAGGATAGCTCTCCTTCAGCACCTCCACCCACGCCATGAGACTGGAGATGGGGGTACCTAACTGATGGGCCGTCTCCTTCGACAGACCCACCCACACCTTGTTCTGCTCGGCCCGTTTCGACGAGAGCAGGGCAAACACAGCCACGATGGCAAAGATGAGCACGATGCCCAGCTGCCAGTAGGGCCACATGGTGAGCCGCTTCAGCATGGTCGATTCGTCGTAGCACACGTAGAGGTAGTCGTTAGGGCCGCTCAGTTCTATCTTAATCACGTTGCCTGCCTTCTGCATCCGCCGCCCATAGTCGGCAATATAGGCCAGCGTGTCCTCACCCGCCACATTGATGTTGCGCCAGTCGGCCACGTTGCCCTCCTGATCCATCACGATGACGGGTATGGTGTTGTTGCTCTCAATGACGCTCATCACCAGCGAAAGGTCTGTCGTCTCGTCGGCATTGTTGAAGGCATTCATGGCCTGTGCCCACACCTCCATCTTGCCATGCTCCTCCACCTGGAGGTCGCGCACAAGATAGTGCGACACCAGCAGCGATGTTCCGGCTATCATAATGGCCGAGAGCACCAGCAGAATCTTTACTTGTCGAATACGGTCAGTCCACTGCATACTTCTTACTATATAACGCTGTGGCACTTCTATTATTGTATCATGAGAAAAAGTTACGAAACATCTGCTCCATCTGCTCCCATCCCTCATTCATCTGAATCACAGCAAGTTGCGGGCGGAGCAGATGGGAGCAGACAGCATTTAGCCTGGTCTTTAGCCTGATCTTTAGCCTGGTCTCTATCCACATCTCTATCTACATGAAATTTGTATGTCTCAAAAACTTTGCATACCTTTGCGCCAGATTTCAAGACCGAACAGGAAACGCTGCACAGCGGGGCAGCAGCCGAAGCCAAGTCACAGTAGCCTTCTTGGCTGAATCACGATGCGAAACAGCCTAAACCACAACGTGATCTATCCTAAATCACAACGCGAAATAGCCTATATCGCAACGTGATCTATCCTAAACCGTTCGGAGATATAGCCTGAATCGCAGCACAATAGAGCCTAAACCATGGCATAGAACATGCCCAACAGTAATAATAAATCAAGTAAAAACAACTATCATGACAAACACACACAAGAAACCCTCCAGAAGGAGAAAAGCAGAAATGCGAATGCAGAGAATCGTTGAAGCCGTGAAGCTCCAACTGCAAACCGCAACCGACAACACCCAACAGCTGTCATTGCCATCAGCACAGAAGGCGAAGACCGACGAGCACATGCCTGGGACGGAGACCTCCCAGCTCCTCAGTTTTCTACAGGAACGCTACGAGTTCCGCTACAATCTCGTGATGGGCTATGCCGAGTACAGGGACAAAAGCGATGGCAACGGTTGGCAGGCCATCGACGACCGCGAGGTGAACACCCTCACCATGCAGGCACGGCTCAACGGCATCAACATCTGGAACAGCGACACGTGGCGATTCGTGCGATCCCACATGGTCGCCGACTATCACCCCGTGAACAGCTATCTCGACAGCGTGCACGGCACATGGGACGGACAGGACCACATCGCCCGGCTGGCTGGCACCGTGAGCTGCAACAGCCCTGAGTGGCCCACGTGGTTCCGCCGCTGGATCCTGGCAGTCGTGGCGCAGTGGACGGGGCGCAGCCAGCAGTACGGCAATGCCATCGCGCCTCTGCTCATCTCGCCACAAGGCTATCACAAGAGCACTTTCTGCCGACAGCTCTTGCCGCCCGAACTGGCATGGGGCTACATCGACAGCCTCATTGTGGCAGAGAAAAAACAGGTGATGCAGGCCATGAGCCAGATGCTGCTCATCAATCTCGATGAGTTCAATCAGGTGGCCCCCTCCGTACAGTCCGGCTTCCTGAAGAACGTCATTCAGCTCTCCAGCGTGAAGATGAAGCGGCCCTACGGCAAGCACGTTGAGGAGTTCCAGCGCCTGGCCTCGTTCATTGCCACCACCAACATGACTGATGTGCTCACCGATCCCTCGGGCAGCCGCCGTTTCATCTGCGTGGAGCTCACCGCTCCCATCGACGTGAGCGCCCCACCCTGCCACCGTCAGCTCTATGCCCAGATCCTGCACCTACTCGACAGTGGCGAACGTTACTGGTTCGACAGCGAGGAGACGCAGCATATCATGGCCCATAACCAGAAGTACCAGCTGAAATCATCTGCAGAACTGCTTTTCGACAACTTCTTCGAAGTGACCGACGACGAGCAGAAAGGCCGCTACATGTCAACCACCGCCATCTACGACTATTTGAAGCGTCATGGTGGCAGTCAGTTACAGTCGCACAACATCGTCAACTTTGGCCGTACCCTCTCCTGCATGAAGGGCATCGTGAAACGTCGCAACAAGAACGGAAGCGAATACCTCGTCACGCTGAAATAAGCAGTTCTCTGCCAACAAGTAAGCATATCTGTTTCATCTGTTCCCATCTGCTACCCTCTAATCCACTGATAATCAGCAGCGGAGCAGATGAAGCAGATGTTTTTAAAACTCTTTTCAAACGGCTTTTCTGCCCAGACGTTCAGGCGGATTTGCAATCCGCCTGCCATGAGTATTAGGATTTCCAATTCTCTCTCATTAGCACATTAAAAATGCTTATATTCAGCGCGGTCGGATTACAAATCCGACCGAACGAAAATCCGACCGAACGAAAGAACGAAATTCCAGCGATGTCATTCCTATCTGCGATGACGGGATACATACTGGCTGGCGATACGGTTCAGCATGGTCTGATCATCGGTGACGCGCTCCAGAATCTTCCAGTCGATGCGATAATCGATGATTTCCTCAATGGCGATGCGGTCTTTCGTGAGCCACTTCACGCGCTGTGTCTTGCCGTTCAGCTTGTAGGCTTTCTTGCCATCGTACTCCACAGGATTCACCACGCCTCCCTGAAAGCGAAACACCAAGGCGAATGTATTGGGACTGAAGATATAGAAGGAATTGTGGTACTTGCTCGAAGCGTAATGCTCATGCATCTTCGGCAAGGCTTTCTTGATGTCGCGCAATTCGTCCACATCGCCCAACACGCGCCAAGTGCCGAGTAGCGGATTAGTTTTATCAGTGACTGAAGTGGCTGTCAGCGCATCAAATATCTTCCGGCCTGTTTCAGAGTATTGGTTAGCCTCATATTTCTCTATGCACCAGTTGTTGTCAGGGAAATAAACGTGTCCGCTGCCGGCATTCCACCACTTCATTGTAAAATGATCGGCATTACTGTCGTAAATGAGTGTGCCTTTATCATTCTCGTCCTTGGGCTGTTCTCCTGTGTAATTAAACACTTTGTGATCGTTGTCGCCTATTCGGAAAGCAGCGTCTTGAACACTCAGCATCAACGTAACGCTGTCGGTACAGATTTTGTACTGGTCGAACGGCGCTTTTATGATGTCCTGCTTACCCGTAAGCGTCATCATCTTATAGATACCACGCGGATTCTCTGTCTGTGCGTTTAAAATAGTTGGCAATGAAAGGAATGCTGCTGCCATCAGCAATTTTATTGTTCTGCTCATGATGCTATAAGGCATTAATATGAGATTCAACCTACATTCATGGGTGCAAATATACACAAAGTTTCTGAAACAATAAAAAAAAGATTGCCTAAAAACGCCTACAAAAGTCCATAGCCTGTTGTCTATAGTCTATAATCAATACTCAAAGTCTGCAATCAAAGGTCTATGGTCATCTTCTCTACAGTAAAAACAAAAAGAAGATAGACTACACCCGTACTTTTTTCAAATACAAAAAGAGGAGTCCTCTCACCATTGCTGATGAAAGGACTCCTCAAGTAAAAGATGGCGGCCTCCTACTCTCCCGCATTGCATTGCAGTACCATCGGCGCAGGCGGGCTTAACTTCTCTGTTCGGAATGGGAAGAGGTGGGACCCCGCCGCAATAGCCACCTGAATGACGCTTCG
>JAEEPT010000013.1 GCA_016284895.1 Prevotella sp.
ATTCATACTCAACTGAAGGGCTGGCTCGTGATCAAGGCTGATGAGGACCGTAAGCATAAGCTCCAGAAACTTGTAAGCGAGCAGCTGGTAGGTGCTGGATTCAATGAGATACTGAACAACTCGCTGACAAAGACAGCATATTATGAGGGTAAGAAGAATGTCGTGAAGATTATGAACCCGCTGTCGTCAGACCTGGGTGTGATGCGTCAGACATTGCTATATGGCGGTCTGGAGAGCGTTGAGCATAACGTGAAGCGTAAGAATGCCAATCTGAAGTTCTTCGAGTTTGGTAACTGTTACTTCTTCGATGAGGAGAAGGAGAATCCTGAGAACCCGATGCAGGCCTATAAGGAAGAGAACTATCTTGGAATGTGGGTGACTGGAAAGCGCGTGGAAGGCTCATGGGCGCATCCCGATGAGGATAGCACATACTATGAGCTATCGGCATACGTGCAGAACATTCTACAGCGCATCGGCATGAAGCCGGGCATGCTGGTCACGAAGAAGAGCAACAATCCTAACTTCTCAGCTGCACTCATGATGGAGAATCGAGGAGGAAAGAAACTCATTGAGATGGGTGTGCTTTCAAAGAAGCTCCTGAAGCAGTTCGATTTGCAGCAGCCAGTATATTTTGCTGAGTTGAATTGGACACAACTGATGAAAGCAACGAAGAAGAACGAGGTCACTTTCACAGAGATTTCGAAGCATCCTGCCGTCAGTCGAGACCTCGCCCTGTTGATTGACAACAGCGTAGAGTTCGCACAGATTGAGCAGATAGCACGTCAGACAGAGAAGAAACTGCTGAAGCAGGTGGAACTCTTCGACGTTTACGAAGGCGATAAGTTGCCACAGGGAAAGAAGTCGTATGCTGTCAACTTCATCCTTCAGGATACGGAGAAAACCATGAACGACAAGCAGATCGATGCTGTCATGCAGAAGCTCATAGCTAGCCTGAAGAAGCAGCTCGGTGCTGAACTTCGCTAATTTGATCATTAAAGTGAAATAGTAAAATAGTAAAATTAAAACATGGGAAGAGCATTTGAATATCGTAAAGCAACAAAGCTGAAGAGATGGGGCCACATGGCCAAGACATTCACCAAGATTGGCAAGCAGATAGCCATTGCCGTGAAGGCTGGCGGTCCGGAGCCTGAGAACAATCCCACATTGCGTGCCATTATTGCCAACGCAAAACGTGAGAACATGCCGAAGGACAACATTGAGCGTGCCATCAAAAACGCAATGGGTAAAGACCAGAGCGACTATAAGGAAGTGACCTACGAAGGATATGGCCCTCACGGAGTGGCAATCTTTGTTGAGACCCTGACCGACAACACCACCCGTACCGTGGGTGACGTTCGCTCGGTGTTCAACAAGTTCAGCGGCAACCTCGGCACACAGGGCTCACTGTCGTTCCTTTTCGACCACAAGGCTGTGTTCACCTTCAAGAAGAAGGACGGGTTGGATATGGACGAAATGATTCTCGATCTCATTGACTATGGTGTAGAAGATGAGTACGATGAGGATGAGGAAGAGAACAGCATCACTATCTATGGAGATCCTTCATCATTCAGTGCTATCCAGAAGCATTTGGAGGAGAACGGATTTGAAGTGACAGGTGCTGAGTTCACTCGTATCCCCAACGACCTGAAAGACGTTACCCCCGAGCAGCGCGAAGCCATCGACAAGATGGTAGAAAAGCTGGAGGACTTCGACGACGTGCAGACCGTTTACACCAACATGAAGCCCGAAGAAGAGTAATCAGAATATTTTTGATAAAAACTCATTGCTATGTCGCAGATATTTCATATATTTGCGACATAGTTCTTTTGTGTTTAACCAAAATCCTTTTAATATGATGAAAGTAGGAGTACCCAAGGAAATCAAGAACAATGAGAATCGGGTGGGCATGACGCCATCGGGCGTTGCCGAGTTGGTAAGACGTGGGCATCAGGTCTTCGTACAGCATACTGCAGGGGAGGGCAGTGGCTTCAGCGATGAGGCCTATCAGAACGTGGGCGCACAGATTATGCCCACTATTGAGGATGTCTATGCCGCTGCCGACATGATAGTGAAGGTCAAGGAACCCATCGCTCCCGAGTATCCGTTGGTTCGCAAAGGACAGGTTGTCTTCACCTATTTCCATTTTGCCTGTGAGGAAGAGCTTACCCACGCCATGCTGAAGAGCGGTGCTGTGTGTATAGCCTACGAGACTGTGGAACGCGATGACCATACACTGCCTCTGCTCATCCCCATGAGTGAGGTTGCCGGACGTATGGCAACACAGAATGGTGCCTACTATCTGCAGAAAACAAAAGGCGGAAAAGGCAAACTGATGGCTGGTGTGCCAGGCGTGAAACCTGCCCGTGTGCTGGTGCTTGGTGGTGGAACGGTAGGAGAGGCTGCAGCCCGAATAGCTGCCGGAATGGGAGCTGAGGTGACAATCACCGACGTGTCGCTGCCTCGTCTGAAACAGCTGGCTGCTGAGATGCCTGCCAATGTGCATACGCTCTATTCTTCAGAACATAACATTCGGCAGGAACTGCCCACTGTCGATGTGGTTATAGGCTCAGTGCTCATCCCAGGCGATGCCGCACCAAAGCTCATCACCCGTGATATGCTCCGTCTGATGGAACCTGGCACTGTGCTTGTCGATGTAGCTATCGATCAGGGCGGCTGCTTCGAGACCTCTCATCCCACCACCCATAGCGATCCCGTCTATACGGTTGATGGTATCGTTCACTATGCGGTGGCCAATATCCCTGGTGCAGTACCCAACACATCTACCATCGCTCTTACAAATGCCACGCTGCGATATGTACTCGCCCTTGCCGACAAAGGTTGGCAGCAGGCCTGCCGCGATGACAGCTCGTTGGCTAAAGGTGTGAATATGGTTGGCGGAAAATGCACCTACGAAGCTGTAGCCAAGGTGTGGAACATACCCTACGAAAAGCTTATCTTAGAATAGCAAACATTCTACAGGCGAGGATTTTTTCATAATTCTCGCCTGAATTTTTGTCAATATCCAAATAAATGTATACTTTTGCAAGTAATCGCTGGCAAATGGTGTCAAAGAAAAAATTGCCAGTGAGACTTTTTTGAAAAATAAACAATTATAGTATAGATGGCTACAAAACATGTACAATATGAGACAGTGGGCACGTGTTCAAAACTGATAGACGTGACTGCCGATGAGAATGATGTGATACAGCAGGTATTCTTTCTTGGTGGATGCAACGGCAATCTGCAGGGTATCAGCCAGTTGGTGAGGGGACAGAAGATAGATGATGTCATCAAGAAGATTGACGGCATACGCTGTGGTGCCAAAAGCACTTCTTGCCCCGATCAGCTCTGTCGTGCTTTGGAACGCTTGAAAAATGCACCGCTGGAGAATTAATCCCTCTATTGGTAGTCTTCTTTTGTGAAGGTTGTCTCGTAGAGTAGCTTTCCCTCTTTCTTGGAGGAATAGTAGGAATACTTGAAACTATAGCCGGCCTCCTTGATAGGACGGAGGTTCGTGTCGTTTCGCAGTGCTTCCAAAAGAAGTTGGCGCATAAGATTTGATTTCTGTTCAATGCTATCGTTGTCCATTGCATTTGCAAAACGATGATAGAACTGAAGAACGTGAGTGTCAATATCAAATACACAGCTGTCTAAGATGACGGTTTCGCTTAGAGCCTGCGGACAGTTCTTTTCGGTATATTCCTGCCAGGTTCGCTGAACACGTTTTTCAAATGACTCTTGGCATGAGCAGAGAAGCATGAGACAGATGGCTGAGAGTAGTGCAATTTTATTCATTTCGTATTTTTTTTGCTTACAAAGTTACAAAAAAAAGCTAAATTATCGCAGTTTTGACTATTTTTTTGTATTTTTGCAAAATAAAGTATACTGAAAGTCGATGGACCACATAAGAAATTTTTGTATTATCGCTCATATCGATCACGGCAAGTCAACTCTTGCCGACCGTCTCTTGGAGTTCACTAAGACCATTCAAGTCACTGAGGGACAGATGCTTGATGATATGGATTTGGAGCGTGAACGTGGTATAACAATCAAGAGTCATGCTATCCAAATGGAATATATAAAAGGTGGCGAGAAATACATACTTAATCTGATTGATACTCCGGGGCACGTCGATTTCAGTTACGAAGTGAGCCGTTCTATTGCAGCTTGTGAAGGCGCACTGCTTGTTGTTGATGCTACGCAAGGCGTACAGGCACAGACCATCTCGAACCTTTACATGGCAATAGATAATAATCTCGAAATCATTCCTGTCATTAATAAAATAGACATGCCGAGTGCTATGCCTGACGAAGTGGAAGATGAGATTGTCGATCTTCTTGGCTGTAGTCGGGATGAAATCATTCGGGCATCGGGTAAGACGGGTGAAGGCGTAGAAGCCATTCTCGACGCAGTCGTTGAGCGTATACCGCATCCTGAGGGTGACGAAAACGCCCCCTTGCAGGCACTCATCTTTGACTCCGTGTTCAATTCCTTCCGTGGCATCATTGCTTACTTCAAAGTACTAAACGGAAAGATTGGCAAGGGTGACAAGGTGAAGTTCTTTAATACAGGAATGGAGTATGAAGCCGATGAAGTGGGGGTCCTGAAGATGGATATGATTCCTCGCAAGGAACTTGGCACTGGCGAAGTAGGTTATATCATCAGCGGCATCAAGGATGCAAAAGAAGTCAAGGTGGGTGATACCATCACTCATGTGGCTCGTCCGTGCGATAAAGCTATCGAAGGCTTTCAGGAAGTGAAACCGATGGTGTTTGCTGGTGTGTATCCGATTGACCCCACTGACTACGAGAACCTACGTGCCTCTCTTGAAAAGCTTCAACTGAATGATGCTTCGCTGACGTTCATGCCAGAGACATCGATTGCTTTAGGATTCGGGTTCCGCTGCGGTTTCCTCGGTCTTCTCCACATGGAGATAGTGCAGGAGCGTCTGGATAGAGAATTCAATATGGATGTTATCACGACAGTACCTAATGTAACCTACATGTGCTATACGAAGCAGGGTGAGGTGAAGGAGGTTCATAATCCTTCGGGTATGCCTGATACGGTGATGATTGACCATATCGAGGAACCTTACATCAGAGCTTCCATTATTACTGCAGCCGACTTCATTGGGCCTATTATGACTTTATGTCTTGATAAACGAGGCGAACTGATTGATCAGCAGTATGTGAGCGGAAACCGTGTGGAGTTACATTTTATGCTGCCATTGGGAGAAATCGTGATTGACTTCTATGATAAGTTGAAGAGTATTTCGAAGGGCTACGCATCCTTCGACTATCATGTCGATTCTTTTAGACCGTCAAAACTGATTAAACTGGATATCCTGCTGAATGGAGAACCTGTTGATGCCCTCTCTACACTGACTCATCAGGATAATGCGGTTACCTTCGGACGTAGGATGTGTGAGAAGTTGAAAGAGCTGATTCCTCGTCAGCAGTTCGACATTGCTATTCAGGCAGCTATAGGCGCAAAGATTATTGCAAGAGAAACCGTAAAGCAAGTTAGAAAAGACGTATTGGCCAAGTGCTATGGAGGTGACGTTAGCCGTAAGCGTAAACTGTTGGAGAAACAGAAACGTGGAAAAAAGCGAATGAAACAGATTGGTAATGTGGAGGTTCCCCAAAAGGCATTCCTTGCTGTACTGAAACTTGATTAGTTGGTAAACTATAATTGACAAAGTAAATTGCAAATCATTAATCTATTTTTTTTATACCTAACCATCATTAATAAAACTACTAAACTGATATGCCAAACCTAAGTTTAACAAAACGAGACGTGGCCCGTGAGCTGGCTCGTAGATACAGTACGATGACTCATGACGAACTGGACATACTTGAAAGTGTGTTGGTTCCCATGAAATTTGCAAAAGGTGAAATTGTTCTGGCTGAAGGTGATACTTGTCAGAACATCTATTGGATTGTGAAAGGGCTTGTGCGCCAGTATTATTATAAGAATAATAAGGAACTGACTGAGTATATGGCTGCTGAGAATACTATTATGATGAGTATCGAGAGCCTCTTTAAGGAAAAACCTTCTATGCAAATCATCCAGGCTCTAGAGCCAACTCTGATTTACGCAATGCCAAAAGCGGAATTGGAAGCTGTTGCCATGCGAAGCGTGAACATTCAGATTCTTTATCGTAAAATATTGGAAGAGTCTCTGATTATCAGCCAACAACGTGCTGACATGTTGCGCTTTGAGAGTGCTCAGGACCGATATCAGAAGTTGGTGAAGAGTGCACCACAATTAGTATTGCGTGCGCCATTGGTTTTTATAGCCAGCTATCTGCAAATGACACCTGAAACACTTAGTCGTGTGCGTACTGCTGCTCTAATGGAGGGAAAGTAAAGAACTATTGAAAAGGGTAAAATTACTCATGGTATATCGAATTGAGATATACCTCATTATGAGTTAGGCATATCAGAAAGAAAAAGTAGCGTAATCGAAACTTCGATATACGCTACTTATTTTTGTTTGGTTAAAACTTAGCCATCTTGATTGCTACAATAGCACATTCATCGCCTTTGTTTCCGAGTCTGCCACCGGCGCGATCTTTCGCTTGCTGCAAATCGTTGGTAGTGAGCAGTCCATAAATTACCGGTATGTTGTTGGTAGCATTTAGTCGTGCTATTCCTTCGGTCACACCCTGGCAAATATAGTCAAAGTGTGGCGTTTCTCCTCTGATGACGCTTCCTAAAATGATAACGGCATCATAGCCATCATTGAGCGTCATTTGACGTGCACCGTAAATGAGTTCAAACGATCCAGGTACAGTCTTAATATGAATATTTTCGGGTAGTGCACCATGCTTTTCAAGTGTGTTTACGCAGCCTTCGAGCAATGCACCAGTGATTTCAGGATTCCATTCTGCTACAACTATACCAAAAATCATATTTGAAGCATCTGGTACTTTGTTGAAATCGTAGTCGGAAAGGTTTTTGGTAGCCATATTGATAGTTTTATCTTGTTTAAAACAATTGAGAATTATAATTGACTATGTAACTGTTAGTACACAGGAATCATAATTCTCAATTTTATATTAGCGCAGTATCTTATTCGGAAACGCGCTCGATGTATTCGTCAATTGTCTGATATTGCGTCTGCATTGAGTCAAAGTATTTCTCTTTCACCTGCTTGTAGAGCTTCAGAGCTTCAGCTTTCTTACCCTGGCTCTCCAGAATCTGTCCGGCTTGAATCAAGAATGTGGGTGAGATAGAGTTGTTGTCAGCCTTTTCAGCAGCGCTAATCAGTGTGCTAACAGCTTTGTCGAGTTGATTCAAATGTGCGTATGCATTTCCAAGGGCACCCAAAGCTGCAGGAGAAATCATCTGGTCATCTTCACCATCAAACTGTGCCAAATATTGTGCAGCCTCTTCCCATTTCTCCATATTGGCGTAGCAAAGACCAGCATAAAGGCTTGCCAAATTGCCTGCTTTGGTTGAACTGTAGTCATTAGCAATTTTCAGAAAACCTGCAGTGCCGAGACTGTCACCATTCAGTGCTAATTCAAAGTTGCCATTCTGGAAATGATCCTGTGCTTTTGCCATAGCTGTGCTTGCCTCATCCTGTTTGCCTGACTGATAGTCGCTATACCAAATGCTTCCGCATACGATGAGAATTAAAACTACGACGCAACAGATAAGAGCGTTTTTGTACTTGAGAAGAAATGCTTCACCCTGATTCTGAGACTCTTCCAATGTAGGAGAAGCCTGTTTTTTCTTAGTTTCTGCCATTATTATTGTTATTTTTGTTATTTTCTGTTTCTTATGCAACTCAGCCCCAAAAAAGTTGGCAACCAAATTCATTGTCTGATTTTGCGGCGCAAATTTACTGAATTTATTGCACATATTGAAATTTATTTCAAACTTTTTTCGTTTTTCCACCTTAAATGCTGTAATTTTGCAAGAAAAATTGTAGTGAATGATTCTAAAGAGGCTTTCTTTGTTGAATTACAAAAATATTCGAGAGGCAACGCTTGAATTGTCTTCAAAATTCAATTGTTTCATCGGACCGAATGGAGTGGGGAAGACAAATGTGCTTGATGCAGTCTATTTTTTGTCTTTTTGTCATTCGGCCTATACATCACAGGATTCAATGGTCATTCGTCATGATGAACCTTTTTTTGTTCTTGAAGGAGAATACGTAGAATCTCTCTCTCAGGATGAAAAACTGAGTATCTATTGTGGAATGAAACGCGGCACAAAGAAGCATTTCAAGTGTAACAAGAAGGAATATAAACGTTTATCTGAACACATTGGCTTGATTCCGATTGTGATGGTAGCTCCGGGAGACACCCTTTTGATTGAAAGTGGTAGCGAAGAACGCAGACGCCTGATGGATATGGTGATTTCTCAGCTCGACATTTTATATATTGAATCTTTGAATCGCTATAATAAAGCATTGATGCAGCGCAATACGCTCCTGAAAGTAGATGACTCGGAACCAGACAGTGAAGTGCTGTCTATTTTAGAGGAGCAGATGGCTATTGAGGGAGAATATATCTATCAGAAACGCGATGCTTTCGTGAAAGAGCTTACGCCATTATTTCAGCGTTATTACGAGACAATTTCTGGAGGACATGAACAGGTGTCTTTGAGCTATGTATCACATTGTCAGCGTGGACCGTTGTTAGACGTGATTCGACGTGACCGGATGCGTGATCGTGACGTAGGCTATTCTTTGCACGGCATTCATCGAGATGACCTTTCTATTCTCTTAGATGGTCACCCCATGCGGCGTGAAGGTTCACAGGGGCAGATGAAGACTTTCGTGATTTCATTGAAATTGGCGCAGTTCGGGCTCCTTAAGCAGTCCAATACGCGAACAATGCCCATTCTTCTGCTCGACGATATCTTTGATAAGCTCGATGCTACTCGCGTTGAACAGATTGTCAAGCTCGTTTCTGGTGAAGGCTTTGGCCAGATCTTTATAACCGACACTAATCGTGATCATCTTGACCAAATCTTAGAGAAAGGGCATTTTGACTATCGCCTTTTCCACGTCAATGACGGAGAGATTTTGTAATTCGTATATTTTATAAGGTTCATTTAGAAAGTTAGAATACTATGTTCCGACGTGATGTTCAATCAATCAAAGATTTGGTGATGCGAAACTTGCGTGTTCAAGGATTAGAAACACCTTTGTTGCAGAAACGCCTTATTGATGCATGGCCAACAGTAGTTGGTGAGATCATTGCAAGATACTCTGAGAATCTATACGTTTACAATCAGACACTTTATGTACACATGACAATGCCATCATTACGTGCTGAACTTAGTATGCGCCGACAAGAATATGTGAAAAAGTTAAATGATTATGTCGATGCCCAAATCATTACCGATATTTGTTTTCGGTAATAGTGCCGCGCAAGTCGTTTAATCGTTTTTGATCAATAAAGACAAAAGTAGCGGATTCGCAATTAGCAAATCCGCTACTTTTATAAAATATGTGTCGATGGATTAGCAGAGTTTGCGAGAACCGTCACCAATGACAACATCGTACACCTTGGGCTCATGTCCATACTTCTCGTTGAAGCGCTTTTTGGCATCTTCGACAAACTTCTTGTAGAGGTCGTTGCGAACGAGGTTGATGGTGCAGCCACCGAAGCCGCCACCCATGATACGAGAACCAGTTACACCGTTCTCCTTGGCAATATCGTTCAGGAAGTCGAGTTCTTCGCAGCTCACCTCGTAGTCCTTTGACAGGCCCTCGTGAGTTTTGTACATCATCTCGCCAACCTTCTCGTAGTCGCCTTCGTTCAGAGCGTCGCAGACGGCAAGTACGCGGTCTTTCTCGCCCAGTACGAACTTAGCACGCTTGTAATCCTCTTCGCCAACTTCGGCTTTTACCTCTTCCAACTGTTCCCAAGTGCAGTCACGCAGGGTCTCGAACTTGCCTTCGGGATGCTTAGCCTGGATGTGCTTCACCACGTTTTCGCAAGAGTTGCGACGATCGTTGTAGGGCGAACCTGCCAACTGGTGCTTCACAACAGAGTCGAGCAGCACGAGACGATAGCCATCGGGCTTGAAGGGGAAGTATTCGAACTCGCGGCTGCGGCAGTCGAGGCGCATCAGGCAGCCAGCCTTACCGAAGACAGAAGCAAACTGGTCCATGATACCGCAGTTCACACCGCAGTAGTTGTGCTCAGTAGCCTGTCCGGCCAGCACCATATCCCACTGAGACACCTTGTTCTCGCCGAAGATATCGTTCAAGCCACAAGCAAAGCAGCTCTCCATAGCTGCACTTGAAGACATACCAGCACCGAGGGGCACGTCACCGGCAAATGCGATGTTGAATCCCTTCACAGGAACGCCCAGCTTTCTCATCTCCAGAGCGATGCCGAAGATGTAGCGAGCCCAAGATGCTTTGGGGCCTGCGGGATCGTTCAACTTGAAGTCCACGCGGTCCTTCAGGTCGATAGCGTATGCCATCACGGTGTCTTCAGTACCGTTGGCACGCATCTCAGCGGTTACGCCTTTGTCAACAGCTCCGGGGAACACGAAACCTCCATTATAGTCGGTGTGCTCACCAATCAGGTTGATACGACCAGGCGATGTGTAAACATTACCAGTTTTTCCGTCAAAGTGCTTGATGAAGCGACTTCTTACAAATTCAATGTCAATCATGTTAATTTACAATTTAAAGATTTAAGATTTATTTTAATTGTTGTTTACTTTACATTAATGCCAATCTTGCTACCCCAGTTGCAGAACCAGAGAACGTAAGCGTAGTAGATGAACATGAGCATGATGGCAACACCCACACCGAGTGCGGGATTGTCAACGATGGAGCCCATGAGGAGGGGGAGTGTTGCACCGCCGAGTACACCCATGTTGATCAAGCCAGAGGCATTCTTCGTGTGAGGACCGAGTTCCTGCAATCCGAGGTTGAAGATGAGAGGCCACATCACAGAGTGGAACAGTCCTGCTGCCAGCATAGCGTAAACGGCAGCCATCCCTGAAAGGAAGAATGAGATGCCAACACAGCAAGCACCGAGAACCAGACATGCGGTGAGCAGTTTGCGAGCCTCGAACTTGGCCAGAATAGCAGAGCCAGCAAAACGACCAAGCATCATGCCGCCCCAGTAGAGAGGAAGATAGTCGGTAGCTGAACCAGGCAGCGAGGGATCGGCCTTCCAATAAGCGGGAAGCATCGAGGGAATACCAATTTCGAGACCCATGTACATAGCGATAGCCAAAGCACCGAACCACACGTGTGGATACTTGAACACACTCGATTTGTACTGCGACATGTCATAAGCATCGTCGGCACCTTCAGCTTGCTTATCCTTATCGGGATCAGGCAGCTTAATGAAAAAGAGTATGGCTGCAATGACCAGTGCGAAGATACCCAGGATGAGGAACGGTCCAGGCACGTTTTCCGGGAGCTTGGGCTTGCCAGCTATAATCACGTATGTAATGAAAATAGGTGCAACGGTTGTAGCCACAGAGTTCAGGGCCTGCGACAACGTCATGCGGAATGCACCGCTTTCGGGTTTGCCGAGCACCATCACATAAGGATTGGCTACCAGCTGTAGCATCACCACGCCCAGTGCCACAATGCTCATGCAGCAGAGAAACACCGTGTAAACGTTAGCTGTTCCAAGGGCTGCGGTAACACCTAAGTTGTTGGCAATGAAGCCACATCCTACGACAGAGAGACCGAGTACAAGTGTCGACTTGTAGCCAATCTTGTTCATCATCATGGCAAACGGTATGGAGAACAGGTATGCACCATAGAAGAATGTGTTGACCAGCTGACCTTGTTTGTCGTTCAATTGGAAAGCTTCCTTACAGAATTCAATCATTGAGTTGTTCATTGTGGTGATGAATCCGATGAGGAAGCATACGATGAACACAATGATTAACGGGAACAAATAGTTCGGTTGTTGTTTTTGTGACATAATTATTTAATTTCGTTGTTACGTTTTTCCATTTTTTTTCGACGTGATTATTTTACTCTACGCCAAACTTGTAGATGGTCTTCTGCTTGTAACGTTGGCCAGAATTTAAAACTACACTGGGGAAGTAGGGACGGTTGGGGGTGTCGGGGAAGTGCTGGCACTCAAAACAAATGGCTGAGCGGCGACCGAATGTTGCACCGTGATACCCCTTGTAGCCATCGGCCCAGTTGTCACTATATACCTGTACGCCAGGCTCGGTGGTATAGACCTCCATCGTGCGTCCGCTGTTCGGCTCGAAGATCTTGGCTGCGAAGCTCAGTTCGCCTTCTTCCTTCTTGTTCAGTACGAAACAATGATCGTAGCCGGCTCCGTTCTTTATCTGCTCATCGTCAGCGTCGATGTCCTGTCCCACGGGCTTTGACTTACGGAAATCAAAAGGAGTGCCTTCCACCTTACGGATCTCACCTGTTGGTATCGAAGTGTCATCAATGGGAATATAGAAGTCGGCATTGATTTCGCATTGTAGGTCGTTGATAGTCGGGGTGGGGGCAGCCGTGCCTGCCAGGCAGAAGAATCCGTGGTGAGTAAAGTTTATGATTGTCTTCTTATTGGTGGTTGCCAGATACTCCAACACCAGTTCGTTCTGGTCGGTAAAGGTAAACTCCACGGTGATGTCAACTTCACCCGTGAATCCCTCTTCACCATAAGAAGATATGCGATGCAGAGCCAATGCGCGGGGACCCATCTGCTTGGCATCCCAAACGCGGGCATGGAATCCTGTGGGGCCGCCGTGAAGTGCGTTGGGACCGTTGTTGATGGCCAGCTGATATTCCTTACCGTTCAGTGTGAACTGCCCCTTACAGATGCGGTTGCCGTAGCGACCGATGAGGGTTGAGAGGAAAGGCTCTGGTGAGTTGATGACTGACTGGATATTATCATGTCCTTGAATGACATTGGCAACGTTGCCGTTCTTGTCAGGCACCATGATGGCACATATTGCACCTCCATAGTTGGTGATAGCCACTTCGTAACCCTTACGGTTACGCAAAATGTAAAGATCGGTTTTCTTGCCATTAATAGTGGTCTGGAAATCTTCCCGTTTCAGACCACAGAGATTCGCGTTTTCTGTTGTGTTCGCCATAAAATGTTTGTTTTTAGTTACAGTAACTTTTGCAAAATAACAAAAAAATGCCGATATGTGCAAGCATATCGGCGAAAAAATGGTGTTAAAAACAGCTAACAGAGCGATTTTAAGAAGTCTGCCACAACATAAGTGCTACCACCGACAAAAATGAAATCATCGGGTGTTGCTGCATCAGTGGCTGCTCTTACTGCTTCAGGAACTGTGGCATAGCATTCGCCTGTCAGTCCTAACTGATCACCAAAGACTTTTAGTGAAGTCTCAGGAAATGCACGTTTCGTGTCAGCCTTTGTGTAATAATAGGTGGCGTTTTTGGGCAGTAGGTTCATCATGCCGTAGATGTCTTTGTCGTCAACGATGCCAATCACAATGTGCATCTTTCTGCACTTCACGGCAGCCAACTGCTTGTTCAAGTACTCCCATCCGCCTACGTTGTGGCCAGTATCACAAACAATGGTTGGCTGTTGGCGAATTGTCTGCCATCTTCCCATGAGTCCAGTAATCTTAGTTACATTCCCTAAGGCGAGATTCATTTCTTCTTGGATCTTGCGATTGTTTTCAGGATTATAGCATTCGCACAGGTATCCAGAGTCCATCAGGATATGCATGGCCACCATAGCGGTGTTCATGTTCTTCTTTTGATAGATGCCGCTAAGTTCTCCGTTGAAGTCAGCTAAATGACGTGCAGTATAGTGTATGCCGCCTTCCGGCAACATTTCGGCTGTTTCTATCTCTTTTTCATCTTCGTCTTCAGCAAAGTGGATGGGGGCATTGTGCTCATTGGCCAGCGCTTCAAATATAGGGCGAGTCTCAGTGGTCGTCTCACCTATCACTACGGGGATGCCGTTCTTGATAATTCCGCCCTTCTCCATTGCTATTTGTTCCAGACTTGCACCGAGCAGTTGGGTGTGGTCTAATGAAATGTTTGTGATGACAGACAGAATTGGGGTGATGATGTTGGTACAGTCTAACCGTCCTCCCAAACCGACTTCCACTACGGCAATGTCAACATTCATGTCTTTGAAGTATTTGAATGCCATAGCAGTCGTTATTTCGAAGAATGATGGTTCCAATGGCTCGAAAAACTCCTTTTCTTTTTCTATGAAATCCACGACATATTCCTCCGAAATGGGAACTCCGTTCACGCGAATGCGCTCCTTGAAGTCGATGAGGTGCGGTGAAGTGTAGAGTCCGACGCGATAGCCGTAAACTTGTAGCATAGCCGCTATGCTATGTGCTACCGACCCCTTTCCGTTCGTACCCGCGATATGGATGCTGCGGAAGTGCTCGTGTGGATGATTGAAGTGCTCATCGAGCTTGATGGTGTTCTCCAATCCCTCCTTATAGCCGCTCTTGCCCTGCTTTTCAAAACTGGGTGTCTGGCTGAACAGGTATTCTATTGCGTTTTTGTAGTTCATCGCTTATCTTCCGTTTTAATACTACAGATCGGGGGTACAATCAGTTTTAATGCGTTAAAAATTCAATGCGTTTAGTTGAAGTAATTTTTGAAACGCTGGAAAATAGACTCACACGTCTGTTTATCGCCCTTGAAGTTATCGCTGTTTTTGAACGACTCGAGTGCATGTTTCTCTTCATGGGAAAGAGTCTTAGGCACATATACGCTGATATTGACTACCAAGTCGCCTCTGCCGCTGCCATAGCCTTGTACGGCGGGAAGACCTTTGCCGCGTAAGCGAAGTGTCTTTCCTGGTTGTGTGCCGTTTTCTATTTTCACCTTTAGTTTGGTGCCTTCAATCGTGGGAATCTCCACTTCACCACCTAATGCTGCTGTGGGGAAGTCGAGTAGCATGTTGAATATGAGGTCGTTTCCGTCACGAACGAAGGTGTCGTGTTCCTCTTCTTCTACAAATACCTGAATGTCACCACTGATGCCATTGTTAGGACCGGCGTTTCCTTTTCCCGGGACGTTGATAATCATGCCTTCGGCTACACCAGCAGGTATGTTGATTTCCACTACTTCTTCTCCTTTTACCACACCAGTACCTCCGCATTCATGACATTTGTTGCGAATGACCTCTCCTGCTCCATGACAGGTGGGGCAAACGCCCTGAGTCTGCATCATGCCGAAGATGCTCTGTGTGGTGTGTGTGATAACGCCCGACCCGTGACAGGTAGGACAGGTGTCTTTACCGCTGTTGCCTTCAGCGCCGCTACCATGACAGTGGCTACATTCAATGTCTTTGCGAACCTTGAACTTCTTGGTTACTCCCTTGTTGATTTCCTCCAAAGTCAGTCTTACCTTCAGTCGCAGGTCACCGCCGCGCATCTGTTGTGCACCGCGTCTGCCTCCGCCTCCGAAGCCGCCAAAGCCATGACCGCCAAAAATGTCGCCGAACATAGAGAAGATGTCATCCATGTTCATTGACGTGCCTCCGAAGCCTCCGAAGCCTCCACTGCCCATCGGGCCGCTGAATCCGAACTGATCGTACTGCTGACGCTTCTGCTGGTCGTGCAGCACGTCGTAGGCCTCAGCCGCTTCCTTGAACTTTTCCTCGGCTTCTTTGTCGCCGGGATTACGATCGGGGTGATACTTGATGGCTATCTTTCGATAGGCCTTCTTGATTTCATCTTCAGAGGCAGTCTTGCTGACGCCGAGTACCTCATAGTAGTCTCTTTTTTGTGCCATTATTGTCCTACGGCCACTTTAGCGTGGCGGATTACTTTGTCGTTGAGTTTATATCCTGCTGTCAGGCAGTCGATGACCTTTCCTTTTTTGTCATCGCCCATGCCAGGCACCATTGCGACGGCCTCGTGGATATCGGTGTCGAAGTCGGCGTCTGTCGTGTCAATCTTCGTCACACCGTGTCCTTCCATCACCTTTACCAGCTTGTGATAGATGAGCTCCATGCCCTCACGCAGTACGTCGGGGTCGTCGGTCTTCTTTCCGCTCTCTATGGCTCGTTCCATGTCGTCGAGGATGGGGAGTAGGGTTGTGATTACCTTTTCGCCGCCGTTCAGAATCAGCTCAGCACGTTCTTTCAACGTACGTTTGCGGTAGTTGTCGAATTCGGCAGTCTTGTATAGTGCCTGCTTCTTCAGTTCTTCAATTTCAGCTTTTGCTGCTTCCAACGGGTCTGTTTCCTCTGCGGCCTCTTCGGGCGTGTTTCCGTCTTCTGCCACTTCGTCATTCTCTGATTCAACTGCCATTTCGTCAGTTGTCAGTTTTTCTTCCTGTTCGTTGATATTCTTTTCTTCTGCCATAATTGTCTGAATGTTGATTCTGACTTGTTTCAAGCAAATATCATGCCATTAAGAGTACATGCGTGCTTTCTGTTCTTTTATCTGCTCATCATAGATGTAGTCGTCATACTGCATCAGCTTGTCAATGGTGCCTTTTGGCGTGAGTTCTATGATGCGGTCGGCTACTGTCTGAATAAACTCATGGTCGTGCGAAGCGAAGAGAATGTTGCCCTTGAACTGCACCAGGTTGTTGTTGAAGGCCTGAATGGATTCCAAGTCCAGGTGGTTGGTAGGTGTGTCGAGAATCAGGCAGTTGGCGTTTTTCAGCTGCATGCGGGCAATCATGCATCGCATCTTCTCACCACCGCTGAGCACGTTGACGTGTTTCAGTACGTCCTCCTCACGGAACAGCATGCGTCCCAGGTACGACTTCATGAGCACCTCGTTGCCAGTACCGTATTGCGAGAGCCAGTCAACGAGGTTCATCTCCGACTGGAAGAACTCGGTGTTGTCGAGTGGCAGGTAGGCCGTAGTGATGGTGACGCCCCACTTGTATGTGCCGGCATCTGCTTCACGGTTGCCGTTGATGATTTCGAACAGGGCAGTCATGGCTTTTGGGTTGTGGGAGAGGAACACCGTCTTCTGCCCCTTCTCGATGGTGAAGTTTACGTTGTCGAAAAGCACCGTTCCGTCGGCATCAGTTGCCTTCAATCCCTCCACTTCGAGGATCTGGGTGCCTGGCTCGCGCTCCATTTGGAAGATGATGCCCGGATATTTGCGTGTTGAAGGCGTGATTTCCTCTACGTTCAGTTTCTCCAACATCTTCTTTCGTGAAGTGGTCTGCTTCGATTTTGCAACATTGGCTGAGAATCGGCGGATGAACTCTTCCAGCTGCTTGCGTTTTTCGTCAGCCTTCATCTTCTGGTTCTGAGCCTGCCGCAGAGCCAACTGGGAGCTCTCGTACCAGAATGAGTAGTTGCCTGAGAAGAGTGTCACTTTGCCAAAGTCGATGTCAACAGTCTGTGTAGAGACAGCATCAAGGAAGTGGCGGTCGTGCGACACTACGAGCACGCATTGCTCCAGCGAACTGAGGTATTCCTCCAGCCACTGCACGGTGTCCAGGTCCAGGTCGTTGGTAGGCTCGTCGAGCAACAGGTTGTCTGGATGACCGAAGAGCGCTTTAGCCAGCATCACGCGCACCTTTTCATTGTTTGAAATGTGAGCCATCTGTGAATAGTGCATGTCCTCTTTGATGCCTAGGTTCTGCAGCAGCTGTGCTGCCTCGCTCTCAGCCTCCCATCCGTTCATCTCGGCAAAGGCCATCTCCAGTTCTGCAGCGCGGTTGCCGTCTTCCTCTGTCATCTCTTCCTTAGCATATAGAGCTTCGCGCTCTTTCATGTTCTGCCAAAGCGGTTGGTGTCCCATGAGTACGGTGTCCATCACCGTGAACTCATCGTATTTGAAGTGATCCTGTTCCAGAACTGAGAGACGCTCACCGGGACCCAGTTCCACCGTACCTTTATTGGGTTCCAGTTCGCCACTAATGGCACGCAGCAGGGTTGACTTGCCGGCACCGTTAGCGCCAATCACGCCATAGATGTTTCCGTTTGTGAACTTCAGGTTCACGTCTTTGTAAAGTGTCTTTTTTCCGAATTGAATCGCCAGATTCGTAACTGTTATCATTTGCTTTTTTACCTTAATAATTTAAATGCGAGTGCAAAGGTACGAAGAAAAAATGACATGTCGGTATTTCTCGCAAAGTTTTTGTTTTTTTCAAGGGGACAAGTGAGGTTCAACAAAAAACATATACTATGATTTTTGCGTTTGATGTTGTCAGGTTGTCAAAACGTCGATACACAAAGGCTATGACAACCTTTTCGAGGTTGTCGAGGTTGTCAAGGTTGTCAGGAGGTTGTCAGGACGTGTTCAATGCATTTACTGAGAGCGAGAACTATACTTGCTGTCAAATTCTCGAGAGAATTGAAGCGTCAAGCTTATTTACGCTACTTCAATTCCAGTTCTTGCTGAAGTCTGATGATTTCGTCGCGGTATTGTGCTGCCTGCAGGAAGTCCATCTGCTTGGCTGCTTCCTTCATTTTGCGCGTGGTCTCTGCAATGAGCTTCTCCATCTGCGGTCTTGTCATGTGCTCTATGATGGGGTCGGCTGCCACTGTCGCGGTCGTGAACAACTTGTCGGCTGAGGCCTGTCTCAGTTCGCGAATGTCGGGGCGGTCGTTGTGGCTGAGGTTGCTCTGGCTGATGTTCTTAACTATCTGAGTAGGAGTGATATGATGCTCTTCGTTATAGCGAAGCTGCTTTTCTCTTCTGCGGTTGGTTTCGTCAATGGTGAGCTGCATTGACTGGGTGATGGTGTCGGCATACATGATGACCATTCCGTTCACGTTTCGGGCTGCTCGTCCTGCTGTCTGTGTTAGGCTCCTGTGTGAACGCAGGAATCCCTCTTTGTCGGCATCGAGAATGGCTACCAGCGATACTTCGGGCAGGTCGAGACCCTCGCGCAGGAGGTTGACCCCCACCAGCACGTCATAGACCCCGTTTCTTAGGTCTTCCAGAATCTTTACGCGGTCGAGCGTTGCCACATCGCTATGTATGTAAGCTGTCTGAATGCTGTGGTTCAGCAGAAATTCCGACAGCTCTTCAGCCATTCTTTTCGTCAGAGTGGTGACCAAAACGCGCTCTTTTCGCTCAATTCTTACGTTGATTTCCTCCAAAAGGTCGTCTATCTGGTGCTCCGACGGACGCACCTCGATCTCGGGATCAAGCAGCCCGGTGGGACGAATCACCTGTTCCACTACCACTCCTTCGGCTTCGTTGAGCTCGAAATCGGCGGGGGTTGCCGAGACATAAATCACTTGATTCACCTCTTTTTGGAACTCCTCGAATGTCAATGGGCGGTTGTCGAAGGCAGCAGGCAGGCGGAATCCGTACTCCACGAGATTTTTCTTGCGTGCGCGGTCGCCGCCGTACATAGCTGATATTTGCGGCACTGACACGTGGCTCTCGTCAACTACCAGCAGATAGTCGTCGGGGAAGAAGTCGAGCAGGCAATAGGGACGTTCTCCTGCCTTTCGTCCATCGAAGTAGCGCGAGTAGTTCTCGATACCGGAACAGTGCCCCAGTTCTTTGATCATCTCCATGTCGTATTCCACGCGCTCCTTGATGCGTTGTGCCTTAATGGGGTCGCCAGCCTCAGTGAAAAACTCAATCTGCTTAGTCAGGTCGTCCTGTATGTCGTGTATGGCTTGGTTGGTCTGCTCTTGAGTTGTCATAAAGAGGTTGGCAGGATAAATCTTGTATTGCGTGAAGCGCGCCATGCGTTGCATCGTGACGGGGTCGAGCTCCTCAATCGCGTCAATGTCGTCGTCCCAGAACGTCACGCGAAGCACTACGTTGTTGTAGGCCATGTAAATATCGACGGTGTCGCCCTTCACACGAAATGTGCCTCGTTCTAAAGCGATGTCGTTACGAGTGTAAAGTGCCTGCACAAGGCGGCGCAGGAAAGCGTTGCGACTGAGTGTCAGCCCCTGATGAAGCTCTATGATGTTCTGCTCCAAGGCAACTGGTGACCCCATTCCGTAAATGCATGAAACAGATGATACAACAATGACGTCCTTTCGTCCTGAAAGTAAAGACGATACGGCACTTAGTCTGAGTCGGTCAATCTCTTCGTTGATGGCCAAATCTTTCTCTATGTAAGTATCGGTGTGAGGTAGGTAGGCTTCAGGCTGGTAATAGTCGTAGTAGCTCACGTAGTATTCCACAGCATTTTTTGGGAAAAAGCCCCTCATCTCTTCGTAGAGCTGGGCTGCCAGCGTCTTGTTGTGAGAGAGGATAAGAGCAGGTCGCTGATAGTTCTGTATGACGTTTGCAACAGTAAATGTCTTGCCAGACCCTGTCACACCCAGTAAGACCTGTGAACGGTCACCGCGTAGAAGTCCGTCGGTGAGTTGTCGGATGGCCTCGGGCTGGTCGCCTGTAGGCTGATATTTGGAAATAAGTTCGAAGTTCATGATTGAAAAAATAGAAGAAAAACACACAAGCGCTTTCTTTAATGTGGATGCAAAATTATAACAATTCTGTGAAATCTATGTAATCTGCGGTTAAAAAAACTATAAACGCTTTGTTTTTAGACCGAAAATGACTAATTTTGCAGGCCAAATTAGTTTTAATTGAATGAAAAGGAATCTTTTTGTCATAGTTGTTGCAGCAGTTCTTGCCTCGGGTTGTGCAAATGAGCTGAATAAAGTTTACAAGTCGACTGACTATGATTATCGTTACGAATATGCCAAGCAATGCTTTGCTTTTGGCAAATATGGTAATGCTGAGAGCCTGCTCTTAGACCTTATTTCGCTGAAGAAAGGTACCGATGAGGCCCAGGAGTCTCTATACATGCTGGCTATGTCGCAATATATGAATAAAGACTATGAGTCGGCTTCCGAGACGTTCCAGAAGTTTTTTTCAACTTATCCCAGATCTGTTTATGCTGAGAATGCTGCCTATTATGTAGGTCGCTCATTGTATATGGGCTCTCCTGAGCCTCGCCTTGACCAGACCCCTACGCTTGGTGCAATCAGCGCGTTCCAGCGTTTTTTGGACAATTATCCTGATTCACCTCATCGCCAGAAGGCTCAGAAGAGTCTTTTTGAGTTACAGGATAAACTGGTGATGAAAGAATTGCTATCAGCCAAACTGTATTACAATCTGGGTGGCTATTTTGGCAATGTCAATTCCAATACGGAGAGTAACTATATCTCTTGTATAGTGACATCGCAGAATGCCTTGAAACTTTTTCCCTATTCACAGTGCCGTGAGGATTTCTCATTGCTCATCATGCGAAGCAAATATCAATTGGCAGTCAACTCCTCTAAAGATAAGCAAATGGAGCGCTATCGCGAGGCAGAGGATGAGTGCTATGGATTCTTGAATGAATATCCTGACTCACCCAATCGTGCTCAAGCCGAGAAACTGTTGGAGAAGTGCAAGAAAGTCACTAAAGACTGAGGTGAAGAAAGCTAAATTCTGAAAGAGAGAAATCATATAATTTTAGAAAATTAAATATAACATTTCAAACATGGATTACAAGAAGTCAAAAGCTCCGGTCAACACCGTAACACACAACATTATGGATCTCTGCGATGAGACGGGAAACATCTATGAGAGCGTGGCTATCATTGCCAAGCGTGCTAATCAGATTTCTGTTCAAATCAAAGAAGACTTGTCGAAGAAGTTAGCAGAGTTTGCCTCTTACAATGACTCGTTGGAGGAGGTTTTTGAGAACCGTGAACAGATTGAAATCTCTCGTTACTACGAGAAACTGCCCAAACCCACTTTGCTGGCTACTCAGGAGTTTATTGAAGGAAAGGTGTACTACCGTGATCCCGCTCGCGATGCTCAGCCAGCCGAGGCATAAATTGTCGTAGAACAATATACAGATACTCAACATGATACAACGCAAACAAACGTTGTTCTTGCTGGCAGCGTTTATTCTCATAATTGTCTGCATGTGTATGCATGTGGCTACCCTTTACGGGAATGAAGGCATTGCATTTGCAAAAGTTTACAATCTGTGGCTGACCGACGGACAGGGACATCACACGTTCCGTTCGGCTCCACTCTTTGTGTGCTTGTTGCTGTCGGCCCTCCTCTCGTTGGTGACCATCTTCATGTACATGAAACGTAAGTTGCAGGCCGCCTTGTGCATTGTTAATATGGTGCTGCTGCTGGCTTGGTTTGTCTTTTTGGCTGTCTTGCCTCAGAGCACAGGAGGAATGTTGGTGTTGGAGTGGACTGTTGTCCTGCCTGCCATCAGCATACTATTGCTGTTTATGGCGCGTCGAGGCATACTGGCCGATGAAAAGCTTGTACGCTCGCTTGATCGCATCAGATAGCTCAACACATGTTTTTTTGATTTCTATTGACAGCTCCCCGAAACAGTTATGGAAGTAAAATCAGCCGAGTTTGTGATTTCATCACCAATGGTGTCGCAGTGTCCTAAAGACACGAAGAACGAGTTTGCTTTTATTGGGCGTTCCAATGTGGGCAAATCGAGTCTGATCAACATGCTGTCCAATCATAAAAGACTGGCTAAGACTTCGGCTACACCAGGAAAGACGCTCCTGATTAATCATTTTATTATTAATAAGGAGTGGTATCTTGTTGATCTCCCTGGCTATGGCTATGCCAAACGCTCTAAGAAGGAAGTGGCCAGACTGGATCAAATGATACGTGGCTACATATTGGGGCGCGAACAGTTGGTTAATGTCTTCGTACTTGTTGATGTGCGACTCGAACCACAGGTTATCGACTTGGAGTTTATCAACTGGCTTGGGCTGTCAGACATTCCTTTCTCGATTGTCTTTACAAAGGCAGATAAGCTTTCGGCTGCCAAGGTGCGTGCCAATGTGGCTGCCTATGAGCAGAAATTGCTGGAGACATGGGAGGAGATGCCACCATACTTTGTCACTTCGTCAGAGAAAGGTGTTGGTCGTGATGACGTGCTTGGCTATATTGAGCAGATAAACAAAGAACTGCAAAACTCATAACTCCCCGAAGTAGATGCTTAAGGAAATACCTTATCTTGACGTACAGAACCTGACAAAGTCGTTTGGCTCTCTTGTGCTTTTCGAGAACATCAGCTTTTCAATTGCAGAGGGACAAAAGGTGGGGCTCATTGCCAAGAACGGTACAGGCAAGTCAACGCTACTGTCATTGTTGGCTGGTAAGGACGGATACGACAGTGGTTCAATCATTTTCAAGCGTGACCTTAAGGTAGGTATTCTGGAACAGTCGCCAAAGTTTGATCCAGAAGAAAGCGTGCTCGATGCCTGTTTCAATCACGAAGGCAACCCCGACAGAATACTCAAGGCCAAGCAGATACTCACCCAACTGAAGATTCGCGACTTGAATCAGCCGGTGGGACAACTCTCGGGTGGTCAGCAGAAACGTGTGGCACTTGCCAATGTGCTCATCCTGGAGCCAGACATGCTCATTCTCGACGAGCCTACCAACCACCTCGATTTGGAGATGATTGAGTGGCTGGAAGGTTACCTGAACCGAGGTAATAAGACGCTCCTTATGGTCACGCACGACCGCTATTTCCTCGACCGTGTATGTTCTGTCATTCTCGAGATAGACGACCGTACCATCTATACTTATCGCGGCAATTACTCATACTATTTGGAGAAGCGACAGGAACGGATTGACAATAGGAGGGCTGAAATAGCTCGTGCCAACAATCTCTACCGAACAGAACTGGAGTGGATGCGACGCATGCCACAGGCACGAGGCCATAAGGCGAAATACCGTGAGGATGCATTCTACGAATTGGAACGTATAGCGAAAGCTCGAATCGAGGAACGGCAGGTGAGGCTAAAAGCAAGCAACATCTACATAGGTAGCAAAATCTTTGAGTTCCAGTATGTGTCGAAGGCTTTTCCAGAAATATGCATACTGAAAGACTTCTATTATAACTTCTCTCGTTTCGAGAAGATGGGCATTGTGGGCAACAATGGTACAGGAAAGTCAACTTTCCTGAAGATGCTATTGGGCGAGCTCCAACCAGACTCAGGAAAGATCGTTATCGGAGATACGGTGCGCTTCGGCTATTTCTCACAGGAAGGACTGAAGTTCGACGAACAGCAGAAGGTCATCGATGTGGTGCGCGATATTGCCGAATACGTTGACTTGGGGTCAGGGCGTCATCTGTCTGCCAGCCAGTTCCTTCAGCATTTTCTCTTCACCCCAGAGCAGCAGCACAACTACGTCTATAAACTATCAGGTGGAGAGCGGCGCAAACTGTATCTCTGCACGGTGCTCATGCGCAACCCCAATTTCCTGGTTCTCGATGAGCCGACCAACGACCTCGACATCGTCACACTGCAGATTCTGGAAGAATACCTACAGGATTTCCCTGGATGTGTAATCGTGGTTTCCCATGATCGCTATTTCATGGATAAGGTGGTCGATCATTTGCTTGTGTTCAAGGGGCAGGGCGAGATAAAGGATTTCCCTGGCAACTATACTCAATATCGCGAGTGGAGCAAGACGCTTCCTCAGCCTTCACAAAAGATAGCCTCTGGCTCTTCCGTTAAGAGAGAAGTTGAGAAAACTGGTTATCAGCAATCTTCGCAGGAAGAGCGCCGTCGTATGTCATTCAAAGAGAAACGTGAGTTCGAACTATTGGAAAAAGAGATTGCAGCACTTGAAGATGAGAAAAAACGCATCGAAGAAGCCCTCTGTAGCGGAACGCTCGGAATAGACGAGCTGACTGAGAAGTCGAAGCGCCTGCCCTTGCTCAACGATGAGCTCGACGAGAAATCAATGCGATGGTTGGAATTGTCGGAACTTAGCTGAAACATCACAAAACAGTCAACGAAAGATGCCTCAACAATATCCCTCTCGACTATTAGAGCGCTCCGTTCAAGAGTTCTCAAAACTACCTGGAATAGGTCGCAAGACAGCTTTGCGGCTGGTGCTTCACATGCTACGACAGTCAACCGAAGACGTAGAGCAGTTTGCTGAGGCACTCACACAAATGAAGCATGAGGTGAAGTTCTGCAAGGTGTGTCATAATATCAGCGATGATGATGTATGCCCCATCTGTCGGGATGCCCGTCGCGATTCTTCGACCGTGTGTGTTGTAGAGAACATCCAAGACGTGATGGCCATTGAGAATACCCAACAGTATCACGGACTCTATCATGTACTTGGAGGCATTATCTCACCGATGGATGGCATCGGCCCTGCCGACCTTGAGATAGAATCGCTCGTGAGTCGCGTAGCTGAAGATAACGTGAAAGAGGTGATTCTCGCTTTGAATCCTACGATGGAAGGAGATACGACCAACTTCTACATCTTCCGTAAACTGGCATCCAGCGATGTGAGAATCAGTGTCATAGCGAGAGGCATCAGTGTGGGCAACGAACTAGAATATACGGATGAAGTGACTCTTGGGCGCTCCATCCTGAACCGTACTCCCTTCGATGGGAAATAGTAACAACTTATATATAATAAGGTGTATGGAACAGATTGTTAAGAATTTGAAACTCATCTATTGGAGCTTAGTCACGGGAATCATCCTGTTTGGTCTTGTCGTAGAATTTGTAATGATAGACGCAACAGGTGGCACTGGCATTGATGAAGGGAATTTTGAGTTTATTTTCCTGTCGCTCTCCACACTATTGACGATGGGTGGACTCTACGGGGCCTTGCGATTATTCAAGATAAGGAAAGTGGAAGAACTGATTAAGTCGGATCCATTGGAAAAGTATCATGCCTTCTGTGTGATTCGTATGGCTTTGCTGGAGGGCCCGGCGCTGCTGAACATCATAGGCTACATGCTTTTCGTCAATACATCGTTTGTTTGGTTGGGATTGATGGCTTTCATGGGCTTTTTCTTCATCTATCCGTCAAAAGAAAGATTCATCTCTGAAACAGGTTACATAGAAGAATGAAACTGAGCGTCATCATCGTCAACTATAATGTGCGCTACTATATTGAGCAGTGCATCAACAGCGTCGAACGAGCTACGAAAGAGATTGAGACTGAAATCTTTATAGTGGACAATCACTCGTCTGATGGATCTGTGCCTTATCTCCGTCGTCGCTTTGGAAAACGCATAGAGCTCATTGAGAGCAATCATAATTTGGGCTTTGCCAGAGCTAACAATAAGGCCATTCGTGAGTCCACTGGCGAATATGTACTGTTGCTCAATCCTGATACGTTCGTGGGAGATCATTCAATAAAACAAGCTGTAGAATTTTTGGATGCTCATCCCAAGGCTGGTGGCGTAGGTGTGAAGATGCATAATGCCGACGGTACACTGGCACGGGAATCAAGACGCGGAATACCCACGCCCTTTGTCTCCATGCTGAAGATGTTCGGATTCTCCAAGCGGTACTATATGAGCCATTTGTCATGGGACGAACCTGGACAGATAGAAGTGATAAGTGGTGCTTTTTGTATGGTACGCCGGAAGGCACTCGATGAGGTGGGATTGCTGGATAAAGACTTCTTCATGTATGGCGAGGATATTGATCTTTCCTATCGTATTATGAAAGGTGGGTATGAGAACTGGTTTATACCGGCTAATATTCTGCACTATAAGGGAGAATCGACTCAGAAAACATCCTTCCGTTATGTTCATGTGTTCTACCAGGCTATGATCATCTTCTTCCGTAAGCATTATGGTCACTTGTCATTCTTCTTTACTATCCCCATACAGGTAGCCATCTATTTGAGAGCTATTGTTGCCTTGATAGGCATGCAAAACTCTAAGATGTGGCATTCTATTGGTTTGGGATATGACAAGGTGTTTACCACACAGTTTTGTTTTGTCGGTTCTGGTGCGATGCTTAATGAATGCAAGAAACTGGCTCGCCGTAAAGCGTTAGATGCTACTTTCTGTAAAAGCCTTGAAGACGTGGATGCATGTGACGTATTGGTGTTCGAGGTTGACGACAAGTTCAGTTATGAGGATGTATTGGCTTATGCCCGTGAGCATGCCGGAACATTTGAGATAGGAACATATAGCAGAAAGAGTCACGTACTGATTACTCCTAAAGAAATTATTCAATGAAGCATGTACGACTTAGGGCAATGGAGCCTGAAGACCTGGATTTGCTCTATCGCATAGAGAACGACTCACAGCTTTGGGGCGTTGGTGCTACAAACGTTCCTTATTCACGTTATTTGCTTCATGAGTATATATCAAACGCAACGGGAGACATATATACCGACCGACAGGTTCGACTGATGATTGAAAACGAGGAAGGGCAGGTCGTAGGCATTGCCGATGTCATGAACTTTGACCCCCGGCATCTGAGGGCTGAGCTGGGTATAGTGATAGAACGTGCCTATCGTCGTCAGGGCTATGCAACAGATGCTATTCGTCAAATTCTGGACTATGCCCGTAAGGTATTGCACCTTCATCAGCTGTATGCTTTCGTCGGCTGCGACAATCATGCCTCTATGGAACTGTTCAGCAAAGTAGGCTTCACCCGTGAGGAAGAACTGAAGGATTGGCTCTACGATGGAAAAGACTATCATTCAGCAATCGTCATGCAATATCTTCTAAACTAAAGCTAACACTATGGGAGAACAATTATTGGAACAACTCAATGAGAGCCAGCGTGCTGCTGTGGAGTATTGTGACGGTGCTTCGCTGGTGATAGCGGGCGCTGGTGCAGGAAAGACACGCGTGCTGACATACAAGATAGCCTATCTTTTGGATGTAGTAGGGCTGAAGCCGTGGAACATACTTGCGCTCACTTTTACGAACAAGGCAGCGCGTGAGATGCGAGAGCGTATCGAACATTTGGTGGGTACCGAATCTGCCCGTTATCTGCAGATGGGGACCTTCCATTCTGTTTTCTCCCGAATCCTCCGTAGCGAAGCCGAGAAAGTGGGCTTTACCTCAAACTTTACCATCTATGACCAAAGTGATAGCCGCTCACTTGTAAAGAATATTTGCAAAGAGATGGGGCTTGACGAAAAGCTGTATAAGCCCTCTGCGGTGAGTGATGCCATCTCTATGGCAAAGAACCGCTTGATTATGCCTCAGGCTTTTGCGGTCAGTACGCTTTTCGACTCCAAGCATCCAAAAGTTGCCGAAGTATATCAGCACTATGTGGAACGCTGCAAACAGGCAAATGCGATGGATTTCGATGACTTGCTTGTGCGTATCTATCAACTCTTTGAAGACCATGAAGATGTACGTCAGCGATATGTGGAGCGTTATCATTATGTGTTGGTTGACGAGTATCAAGACACAAACTATGTACAACAGAAAATCGTTTATCAGCTCACGCGCGATCGACAGCGAGTATGTGTGGTAGGTGACGATGCTCAGAGCATCTATAGTTTTCGAGGCGCAAACATCGACAACATCCTTAATTTCAGAGAGGCATATACAGGAGCACGCCTGTTTAAGTTGGAGCGCAACTATCGTTCCACTCAATTAATCGTGGAAGCCGCCAACAGCTTGATTCAGAAGAATGAACGTCAAATTCCAAAAGAGGTTTATAGCCGTAATGAACATGGAGAACGATTGACACTTAAGCCTGCATACAGCGACAAGGAAGAAGCTATGATTGTCTGCAAAGACATAGTAAGGCTGAAGCGCGAAGAGCATGGAGAGTATAGCGACTTTGCCATTCTTTATCGGACTAATGCGCAGAGCCGTGCCTTTGAGGAGCAGATGCACAAGATGAACATACCCTACCGAATCTTCGGAGGAATGTCATTTTATCAGCGCAAGGAAATCAAGGATGTGATAGCCTATTTCCGTGTTGTCCTCAATCCTGACGATGAGGAGGCGCTGAGACGAATCATCAACTATCCTACAAGAGGAATCGGCGATACCACAATATCCAAAATTGTGAATACGGCTACAGAAAATGGCGTGTCTCTTTGGCAAGCTATGTCGAACATGCGCCACTATGGATTGGCGCTAAGCGCTTCGACTACTGGCAAGGTTGAGGCTTTTCGCCAGTTGATTGAGGAATGGCGTGGAAGACTCGCTTCTGAAGATGTCTATCAGCTGGGACATGCTATTATCATGGAAAGCGGCATTTCAAAGGATATCTATGGAAGCCGTGAGCCAGAATATGTTGCAAGACAGGAAAATCTGGAGGAATTCCTCGGCAGTATGCAAGACTTTGTGGAAAGCCGAAAAGAAGAAGGGCAGGCGGAGAGCATCTATTTAGGCGACTTTTTGCAGGAGGTAGCATTATTGACTGATTTGGATAGTGACGACAATGCTGAACAACCTAAAGTGTCGCTGATGACGGTTCACAGTGCCAAAGGTCTTGAGTTTCCAACGGTCTTCGTGGTAGGATTGGAAGAAAATATATTCCCTTCACCTATGTCCACCAACTCATTGCGAGAACTTGAAGAGGAACGTAGATTGCTTTATGTTGCCATCACGCGAGCTGAGAAGCATTGCATTCTCACTTGTGCACAGAACCGTTTCAGGTATGGAAGGATGGAGTATGATACACCCTCGCGCTTCATCCGTGACATTGACCCTTCACTCCTGTATGTCGATGATGGGACCCATCGTCCCGATAATAACACCGAACGTACTTTTGCTAAAAGGACTGCAAGCACATCTTATAGACCTTCATTCCAACATGCGCCCAGTGCTCCTCAGACGGTATCTCAAAGTGTGGCGCCTCATTATCGTCCTGTTTCCTCTAAGCCTACAGCTTCTGGATCTGAGGAAGGAATACATTCGCTTCGTGAGGGAATGACTATTGAGCACCAACGCTTTGGCATTGGAACTGTACTGAAAGTGGAGGGGACAGGAGAAAATGAGAAAGCAACCGTAGAATTCCGTAATGCAGGAATAAAACAACTGCTTCTGAAATTTGCAAAGATCAAAATACTGAAGTAATGATTAGTAGTGAATCTGTTGTTCGGAAGGATTGGTGCTATCATCATTTGTAGGTAAAAGAGGAAGAAAACGAATGCGTTTTCGACTTTTTCAGCATAAAAGATGTATTTTTGCAACAAAATACGGAAATTATCATGAAACTCTCAGAACTGCATACTGGCGAAAAAGCTGTCATCGTGAAAGTGCAAGGACACGGCGGCTTCCGCAAGCGAATCATAGAAATGGGATTTATCAAGGGCAAACAAGTAGAAGTATTGCTCAATGCGCCTTTGCAAGATCCTGTGAAATACAAGATTATGGGCTATGAGGTGTCGTTGAGACGTCAGGAGGCTGAGATGATTGAGGTGGTGAGTGAGGCAGAAAAGAAAAAAATGGCTCAGGTGTCAGCAGAGCAGGAGAGCCCTTCAGTACTAACCATCGATTCTACGCTTCATGAGGATGACTATCTACAGCATGTCGCTTTGGAGAAGCGTCGTGTGATCAACGTAGCGCTCATCGGCAATCCCAACTGCGGAAAAACTTCACTATTCAATTATGCATCGGGTGCTCATGGTCATGTGGGCAACTATTCTGGTGTGACGGTTGATGCGTCAGAGGCTCATGCTTCAATGTTCGGTTATGAGTTTAATCTGATAGATCTTCCAGGTACGTATTCGCTCTCTTGCTATTCTCCTGAGGAACTGTATGTCCGAAAGTATCTGACAGAACAAATGCCCGATGTGGTGATCAACGTGATTGATTCTACAAATCTGGAACGTAATCTGTACTTAACCACTCAGCTTGTAGATATGAATTTGAGACTGGTGGGAGCACTCAATATGTACGATGAGTTTGAACGTCGTGGAGACCATTTGAACTTGGAGACGCTTTCAACCCTTTTCGGAATGCCTATCGTTCCTACCTCGTTCAAGAGTGGTGTCGGCATTAAAGAACTGTTCCGTGCTGTTATTCAGGTCTATGAGGGAGCAAGCAAACATGCCCGTCATTTGCATATTAATTATGGGCATGAAATTGAAGATGGTATCAGCCATATCCAGCAGTATCTGAAGCGTGACCACGACTTGCGCCAACGCTATTCTACGAGATATCTGGCCATTAAACTCTTGGAACACGACACCTATATTGAAAACTTCATTGCCAAAGAGGAGGAGGTGGCAAATATCTTAGTGGCTCGTGACCGGGCTTCTTCCCGCGTACAAGAAGAGACTGGTAGTGATTCGGAAACTGCCATCATGGATGCGAAGTACGGATTTATCAATGGTGCCTTGACTGAGGCGGAGTATGAAACGGGAACTAAGGAAGACACTTATCACACCACTCACATCATCGATCGGGTGTTGTCGCATAAGTATTTCGGATTTCCGATTTTCTTCTTCCTCCTCTACGTGATGTTTGAGACAACTTTCTCGTTAGGTCAATATCCGATGGACTGGATTGAAGAGGCCGTAGGCTGGCTGGGTGACTGGGTAGGCGCGACAATGCCTGAAGGCCCGCTCCGTTCGCTGATTGTTGATGGCGCTATTGCCGGAGTGGGTTCGGTCATCGTGTTCTTGCCTCAGATACTCATCCTCTATTTCTTTATCTCTTTGATGGAGGATTCCGGCTATATGTCGCGTGCAGCTTTCATTATGGATAAACTAATGCACAAGATGGGACTTCACGGCAAATCGTTTATTCCTTTGATTATGGGATTTGGCTGTAATGTGCCAGCCGTGATGGCAACCAGAACGATTGAGAGTCGTAGGTCACGGCTCATCACGATGATGATACTTCCCTTTATGTCCTGTTCTGCGCGTTTACCTATTTATATTATGATAGCAGGAAC
>JAEEPT010000185.1 GCA_016284895.1 Prevotella sp.
GAGCAGTCTGAAGGCGTGTTCCACGTTGGCCCTGCGTTCGGAAAGGTGCAGATGAGTCTGACTGCTTTGGAAAGAGATGCGCTCTACCACCTTATTATATATAGGGAGGGCAGTAACACGGCTGATGCCGAGGGCGACTCGCTCACTCTGATTGTAGCCGCGATGCCATTGACGACGGCGCGTCAGCGGTACGGGTACGATGCCATCGATATCTTCGAAGAATCCGTCGGGAAGTAGGGTAGTGGCCATCAGCTGCCCCAGTTCCTCAGCCAGATCGGAGCGCCCATGATATTTCATCTCATGCATCATGTGGGCTATCTCAGTATTGGGCTCATAAAAGAACCAAGCGGCAGCACGCTCTATGGGGAAAAGCCCCCAGAAAAGACGGGCCAGCGCGTTGTCGTAGGGCTGAAGAGAGTGATGGGTGAAGGGTGTATGTTGCAAACAATGATTGCACAGAACGTGCTCGTTGGTTGACAAGCGGTGACCGCATCCAGCACAAAGACGCGGTGAGAAAAGGTCGAGCAGACTAGTCCAGAATGGTATCATCGAGTTCGGCATCGTCATCGACAGTCATGCACTGCCGGATTACATCGGTCGTGAACCCACGGCTTACGGCCCATTTCATGAGTTTCATGTTCAGCTCATATTCGCTTCGGGCAGTGGTGTGTTTCCGTTTCTGCTGTAGCATGGGGCGCAGCACGCTCACATAGTCGCCCGTGTCAATGGCATCCAGAGCCTCACGCACGATGGCCTCGTCAATATGTTTCATCCACAGTGCCTGTTCCACCTTGCGACGTCCCCAGTGGTTGTAGTTCACCTTGTCGCGCACAAAAGCAGCGGCATAGCGAGCATCGTCAACATATTTGCCTGCCACAAGGCGCTCCATGACCTTCGCTTGAGCCTGCTCGTCTAGTCCCCATTGACGCATCTTCTGCAACAGGTCGTACTGGCAATGCTCTCCTTTTGCACAGAGAGCCGCAAGACGCTGCATGGCCTGCTGTTCGGTGATTTCCTTTTCCATATTTATAATATATAGGTGTTGCTTTTTGTTAGGGTTGGGTTGCCTTCAGGAAACGGAGCTTGCCAAACTGGTCTTCCATGAGGCGTACATCGGCAAAGCCATTCTGGATGAATAGTTGTCGACAGTCCTCGGCATAATGTGCGTTGAGTTCCAAGTAGAGTGTTCCACCGTGTCGAAGGGTCTTCGTTGCATAATCGGCAATGGCTCGATAGAACAGCAGCGGGTCGTCATCGGGTACGAAGAGTGCCTGATGCGGTTCGTGTTCAAGCACGTGAGGCTCCATTAAAGCTGCCTCCTCCATACAGATGTAAGGGGGATTGCTCACTATCACATCCCAGCTTATTTTGATACGTTCAGGAGCAAGTTCCTCGCTATGGTCAAGAGCGAGCATATCGCCTTGCACAAAACGCACGCTTACATCCAGTTTCCTGGCATTCTCTTTTGCAATGGCAAGAGCTTCGGCAGAAATGTCGCAGGCCGTCATTTCAGCAGCAGGCAGTTCAGCTGCCAAGGTGCAGGCAATGCAGCCCGATCCGGTGCCCAAATCGAGGATTCGCAAGGGAGAGTGGGAGCTCTTTGAGAAATCCTTCACAATTTCTTCGCACAGCTCGTAGGTCTCTGGCCTTGGTATCAGCACCCCCGTTGCCACCTGTAACTGGTGCGGTCCGAAGTCGGCCACCCCCAGCACATACTGCACAGGCTCTCCCTTGAGCAGGCGCTGTTGCATCTCGCTCAGCCGCAGCAGTTCTGCCTCTGAAAGGTTCGACAGTCCATCACACAGCAACTGCGCCATCGACATGCCGAAGCCCACCTCCAGCACCATTCGTGCTACGGCGCGGGCCTCACCTGTCTCATAGCGTGCAGTGAGCGATTGCCAAAACTGTTCGTAACTCATCATGGCTACAAAAGTACTCATTTTGTGACACTACGGCAAACTTATGGCCTCTTTTCTGTCAAAACTCCACATAAGGCTCTAACCGTTGTATCACTTCAGGAGGGAAATCACGCAAGAGCCGTAAATCCGTCAGACTTTTCAATCGACCGTGCGTGCGACGATAATCCACAATGGCACGTGCCTGATAGTAGTTCAGGTAGGGATGCCTGCGCAACTCGTTCATACTTAAGCGATTCAGATTGATCCGTTGCACCCCAGCCATACTGTCTATCCGTAGATAGCGCTTCGCCTGAAGCGGAAAACCTTCGATTTCATCGAGTTGGTCTACACTGGCAAAGCCACCCAGTCGCTCGCGATATTCCACTATCTTTCGAGCATAATGGCTGCCTATGCCTGGCACACGCTTTAGCAGTGAGGTGTCAGCCACCGACAAATCAATGGTCTGTCCTGGTGTAAGTTTCCTCGGATAGAGCAACGTGTCACGGCTTTCTTCCTTTTGAAGTTTTCTTTCCTGAACCAAAAGGGCAGCAGGCTGGTAGTCGGATGAGATCTGGATATAAGGTTCCAACTCGCGATACTCCTTCTGCGTCAAGCCATAGGTTTGGGCAAAATCTATCTTCTCACGGTAAATGCCGCCTGCAGCCCTGTACTTATAGATATTGCGAATCTGCCATGATTGCAAACCCAGTCGGCGCAACTGAAAGGAGTCGGCTGTGTTGGGATCGAAAGGAAAACGCTCTGGACGATATACTTCGGTCTGACCTGATGCTACAGAACTGGAGTGGGCATTTTTGGCTATTTGTCCATTGACAGAATGAATCATGCCCCTCTGTGACGAATCTGCCTCAACCACCGCTTCACCTTCTTCATTTCCTCCTGTCACGAACAGCATACATAGAAACAGCACCGCTACAAGCAGAAAGGCAAGCAGTACCCTTCGGTCTGACCGATGAAGATAGAAGAACGAGCTTGGCTTCATAAAATACCGAACTGATGGAGGAAGATGAGTGCAATGCACACAGGCACCACAAAACGAACTGCGAACTGATAGATGCGGAAAAAGCGCGTAGAAACAGTTCCGTTGTTCGTGAATTCATCGTGCAGCAACTGCTGGTCGACGAACCATCCTACAAACAAACTGGTGAAGAAGGCTCCCATTGGTAGCATGATTTGTGCCGTAATGTAATCGCAGAAATCGAGCAGTGGTAGTCCCAAAAGAGCGATTTTATCGCCAGCCCCCACGCTCAATGAGCATCCGATGGCCAATAGCGAACAGATAATCGTCAGAACCCACACCGCCTTTGTGCGGGACAGGTGAAATTCTTCTGAGAAAAAGGCAGTGCCTATCTCATGCATAGAGATAGTCGATGTAAGTGCTGCAAACACCAGTAATGCGTAGAACAGCACGCCAATGATATAGCCTAATGCCGGAATGGAAGCGAAGGCAAGCTGAAAAACATTTGGCAGTGTAATGAAAACGAGTGACGGACCGCTGTCGGGCTCTACACCCACAGAAAAAGCTGCAGGGAAAATCATCAGCCCGGCCAAAATAGCAATCAGCGTGTCAAGCAGGGCTATCTGCATAGCAGAACCCAACAAATTGGTGTCGCGTTTGAAATAACTGGCGTATGTACACAGACAGGCCGTACCGAGTGAAAGCGAGAAGAAAGCCTGACCGAGGGCTTCGAGCATCACACTACTGCTCACCTTTGAGAAATCTGGCTTCAACAGGAACTCAATGCCTTCCTGTGAACCTGGTAGCAAACACGATGCAATGACAATGGTCACAAGTAGCACCATCAGCAGAGGCATGAGTAGTTTAGAAGCCCTTTCGATACCTTTCTGCACGCCCCTGGAAACCACCGTGTGGGTGATTAATAAGAAGGCAACAGCCCACAGACAGGGCTTTAGCGGATGGGTTGAAAAAGACCGGAAATAGTCAATCACATAGTTGGCATCGCCATTCAAATGGCCTAACAGAGACGCATACAGGTATTGCAGGCACCAGCCAGCCACCACTGCATAGAATCCGAGGATGATGGTAGCAGTGAGAATGCCCAAATAACCTACCATTCGCCATAGTTTTCGACCACCGGATATGTGGTGATAGGCTCGCGCAGCATTGGCTTGCGAATGTCGGCCTATGATGAACTCGCTCACCATGCCTGGAATACCCAATAATAGGATACAACCGAAATAGATGATGATGAAAGCGGCTCCCCCATTATGGCCAGCCATGAAGGGGAAACGCCACACATTTCCCAGTCCGACAGCTGAGCCTGCCGTAGCAAGGATGATACCCAGCTTACTGCCAAAATTACCTCTGTGTGCCATTATATCCAACCGAATTGATGCAAGAAAATGAAGAGAATGCAGAGCGGACAAACGTATTTCACCAAAAAGAGATAGAGGTGGAAGAACGTACCGCGCAGTGTTCCCCAGTTAGTAAACTCGTCGCGAACCACCTTATGAGGTACAAACCAGCCAATAAATATACAGGTGAGGAAACCTACTATTGGCAGGAAGATCTGCCCCGTCACAAAGTCGAAGATATCAAACAGCGACATCCCAAAAAGCTGTAACACATCGTAGCCGCCTAATGATAGTGAACAGAACATGCCAATGACCGAAGCAGATGCTACGACCAAGAATGTGGCCCGCTTGCGAGAAATATGCATCTCTTCTTGGCAGAAGGCGGTTGACACCTCAACGAGCGACATGAGCGATGTGAGGGCTGCCAGCGACAACAGGCTATAGAACATGAGTGCGATGAAATAGCCCACTATAGGCATACCAGCGAAAGCCTGTTGGAACACATTAGGCAAGGTGATGAAGATGAGTGAAGGACCGCTGTCGGGACTCACACCCACAGAAAAAGCAGCAGGGAAAATCATGAGACCCGCCAGAATGGCTACGATGGAATCGATGATTCCTATCTGAATGGCTGATTTAGACAGGTTGGTCTGGCGAGTAAAATAGCTGGCATAGGTGCAAATGCATCCCATGGCTATGCTGAGTGAATAGAATGATTGTCCCAGAGCTGAAAGGAATACATTGCTGTCAACTGCTTTCCAGTTGGGTTTAAACAAGAACTCTATGCCCTTACCTGCTCCCGGTAACAAGCACGAAGCCACGACAATAATGAGTAATAATATAAATAAGGTGGGCATCAGTATCTTAGAGGCACGCTCTATGCCCTTCTGCACACCATGCTCCACGATGAGGTAAGTCAGCAACATGATGAACGCTAACCAGAAGACCGGCTTGCCTGGGTGAGAAGAGAAATCAATGAAAAAACTGCGAAAATACTGTGGATCGCCCTCCAGATGACCTATGATACCCGACCAGATATAGTGCAGGCACCAGCCCGAAACAACGGCGTAGTAACCCGTAATAAGGAAGCCTGTAAGTACGCCCATATAGCCAATGAGCGTCCAGGCCGTACCGCCCGACATCTTCCGAAATGCTCGCGCTGTGTTGGAATGGGCATGGCGACCGATGATGAACTCGCTGATCATGCAGGGAATGCCGAGCAGTAGCACACAGAAAAAATAAATCAGGATAAAGACGGCCCCGCCATTCTCGCCTGCCATGTATGGAAAACGCCATATATTGCCCAGGCCCACAGCCGAACCTGCAGTAGCAAGAATGATGCCTAACTTGGTTGTGAATTCACCTCTTTCGCTTGTTGCCATGTTTCATCTTTCATGAAAAATCTTTGCAAAAGTATAAAAATATTCTTACTTTTGCATCAAAATTGTAAGTAAAGATGAAAATAATTGCTTTTTATGTAAGAAAATACAAACTTTCTGTCATTTGCATTCTTCTCATCTGGTATCTCTCCGTCTGGTTTATACCCCCTCACACACCGCTTGACAATGTGAAGTTCATGGACAAATGGACTCACTTCATCATGTATGGCGGCACGTGCTCGGTCATCTGGTGGGAATATCTGCGCAGTCACGTCCGTCTCAGCTGGCTTCGTCTATTCCTTTTAGCCTGGCTGGCTCCCGTGATCATGAGTGGCTGTATAGAGCTCGTTCAAACCTACTGCACCACCAACCGTGCAGGCGAATGGCTCGACTTTGCCGCTAACACAACGGGTTGCACCATAGGAGCCTTCATTGGTATCGGCATGGCGCATTTCATGTTCAAACGATGCTAATTTTTAAATCTCATCCTTCCACAATCTGAAGGGGTTCTGTCGCAGATGTGAGTTATAGAATCGACGGTCGCCCGTTACTTCTCGTCCGATGAAATCAGGCTTTTCGTAGGGTTCGTCAGGTGCCGACAGTTCCACTTCTGCCATGACGAGCCCTTCGTTGTCGCCATAGAACTCATCGACTTCGAAGGTATGCTTTCCTGAAGGCACGAGATAGCGGGTCTTGTCGATGATGCCCGGCTCACAGAGATGGAACAGATGTTCGGCTTCATCGAGCGTGATTTCCTTCTCAAACTCATAGCGCGACAAACCACCGTCGAGCGATGGTCCCTTGATAGTGAGAAAAGCACAGTGGTCACGGAGTCGCACTCTTACGGTGCGTCCGTGACCACTGCAGATGTAGCCCTGTTTGATGCGACTATGACTGACAGCCTGTTGCTTATAGCCATTGCCGCGAACGAGGAACTTCCGTTCAATCTCCAGTCCACTCATATCAACTGAACATAAAGATTGCCCAGAACATGTAAACCACTGCCAGCAGAATGAGAACACCGAAGATCCACTTCACGATCTTGTCGCCCTTCTGAGCCTGTTTCTCTGCATAAGCCTTCTGCTTAGCATTCTGATGAACTTCTTCTTGTTTTCTTTTACTCATAGTTTTTCAAAATTAGTAATGAGCAATTAGTAATGAATAATTATGATTACAACTGCTCATAAAAATAATTATTGTTTAAATTTAACGGTTTTAGTTATACTCATCACTCATCACTCACAGGGAACTCCATGAGATAAGCTTTGATGAACTCGTCGATTTTTCCGTTCATCACGCCATCGACATCACTGGTCTGATAGTTGGTGCGGTGATCCTTCACGCGCTTATCGTCGAACACGTAGCTTCTGATCTGACTGCCCCATTCTATCTTCTTCTTGCCTGCCTCAATCTTGGCCTGTGCCTCCCGTCGTTTCTTCATGGCGCGCTCGTACAGCCGTG
>JAEEPT010000186.1 GCA_016284895.1 Prevotella sp.
TAATGTCAGTAATGTTCTTTGCTGCCACTCCTTCGCTGCCACTTCTTTGCAGCCCACTCTTCGCTGAAACTTCTTCGCCCACACTCTTCGCTGACAGGATATTACTGACATTACAGACCCCACCCCTAACCCCTCCCCTTGAAGGGAGGGGATGGCTGCGCATGAATAGGTCAACTGCTATATCATTGCCTATTTCTTTTATTGTTTCCTGTGCTTATTCAGATATTATTCTTAATAAATAATGGTTTTATTGGGGGTATTTGCTTATGTAAGACCGCTTTACGGCACGGAATAATCCAAGCTGTCATGGTCACAGACAAAGAAAATTTCACCTGTGCACAGCCGTGGGCTGTTGCACAGGTGAAACTTCTATCGGCATACGCCGAATGTGCGGTCAATGTAATTACTGGGCCCTGCGAACCAGGCGCACAGAAATCCTAAAATGTTTTGCATATTCAACACCCTCATTGTTCATACCCGTGTCGTTATAATTCTTACCAGTTCCCACGGTATAGGCATCCTTTGGGACGGTAGTTTCGATAGAGTTGCCAGAGCCGTCGTTGATGGTGACAGTTATAGTGTAGCCACTACCAGACCCGCTATATTCCGTTGCATGCCAGTAAAATGCCTGGGCACCAGGACTCGATATATTATGATTTTCATCCTTATCAAAAGTCTTCCAGCCAGCTGCCGGCAGGAACACAGCACCCTTGGCTTCAAGATTGGTCCATTGGTCAGTAGTACATTCTGTTTTATAACCAGTTAGAAGTTGGTTGTTAGGATACACAAGATTGGGTTGACCCCAGGTGGCTTCTTCGGCAGTAAACGTCACATTATCAGGGAGCAGAAGTAGACCCAACACGCCATCATCAGTGTCACTGTCTTTCTTAATGATAGCCGTGTAATAGCGTACACCAGTGGTTTCTCCGACGGTGGCACCAGTACGTCTACTGAGCAAATATTTCCAATCGTTTTGGGTCATGGTGAACCAGCCGGAGCCGAGGTCACGAATCAGGTCGGGATTCACACCCCAGTCCTTGAATTGTCCGGCGAAATTGCTGTAATCTGTAGTCCAAGGACCAATGCCCCACTGGTAGCCATAATCTGTGCTCCAAGCAAACAGGTCAATCGTGCCGGTGGTTGATTGTAGGTTGTTGGCCTCGGTTGCGCCGATATATGCGTCCTGAGTTGGTGCGAATGACCATGAGGTAACCGTTCCGTTGTCAAGTGTAGCCCGCAGGTTGCCCTTCGAGAATTTCACATTGGCTCTGCCAATATTGAAAGTGCCACTAAGCGCCAAGTCTTCAGTGCTCTGTGTCATCTCCACCGAGACAGTATAGTATTTTCCGTTTTCAAACGTGATGCCCGACTTGCTGTATTCATAGATCTTGTCGTCAGAGCCGAAAGCCTTCAGGCTGATGGATTCGCTGCTGAATCCTGGCAGTGCCACATAAAGCTCGCTGGTGGGCGATGCAGGGTTGACGGTGTAGCTGTTGCTGCCGACGGTGACGACGAGCGAATTGACAGTGATGGGGTCGGCACCCTTTTTCAGCGTGAACTTCACGATGGCCTGCTGACTGACGAAGCTGACATGATCGCTCACGGTAATTCTGTTGTCCCCGTCGACCGATGCGATGGTTGCCGTGGCCGTGGCGTAGTCAAAGTTGGCGGCAATATCGGCCAGTGTGCCCGTCTGGCCGTCATAGCTGATGTCGCCGCTCTTGGGGAACTGCAGCGCAATCTCCTCGCCGGCGGTGAAGGTCGTGCCGGAAAGCTCGCCGCTCAGATCAGCCGTTGCGGCGGCAGCCTCTGGCTGCAGGTAGCCTTCCACCCATTCGGTGCCCTTCTTCACATAGACTTTCTCGTTAAGGGCCCAGGTGGCCGTAAGTGTTCCGTCGCCAGGGTCGCTCAGCGCACGTGTGGTGGCATTGTCGCTGCCTTTGGTGGCCTCGATGGTCATCTTATACACCTGAGAGGCTACGGGCGATACGGGCTGCAGGTCAGCCTCGTCGCTGTCGTTTGAGCATGCAGAGAAGGTGACGCCTGCCAACAGCAGGGCACCCAGCACGCGAATGTCGTTAAAAGTTTTCTTTTCCATGTTTCTATTCATTTAAATAAAGTTGTTTTCCTGATTTGTCGTTACTCCCAGTCAGAACCCCCGCCACTTTCATAGTCATTGCGACTACTTTCTACACTACTGTTATCCCAGTTTTGCTGGCCGCCTCGTTCGTAGCTGCTACGGCTGGCTTGCAGTGCTGCACTTTGCTGCAGCATTACCACCTTCATGGAAGGCCTGTCATAATTTTTTCTTTTCATATCGATTGGTTAAAAGTTTATAAAAATTTCTCTCTCATTTTGACTTCTATATTGAGTCCACTTGAAAAAGTGTGTTGTACTTTCAGTTTGTAACCTAAACCTAAAGTAGGGGTGACACAACACGCTGCTGTCTCGGGTGTCGCCCCTGCGGGTAGGGGCTGATTAACAGTTCTCATGAATTTCTATACTGCGAGATTCTAGGTCAACATTGTTATAAACCATGCTGCTTTCAGCTATGGAGCGTGCAAAGGTAGGCTGGAAATTGTGAACAAAAAAAAAAAAAAAACAAACAGTTGCTAAATTACACATTTCGTTGACGCAAATCAAGACCTTACTGCCCAACAGCTCTCAGTTTTACGGATTGGCGCCACGCCTTGAGAGCGAGGCAATCAGTCTGCAGGAGTCGAGCATCACTGTCCGACTACTTATTCATAAGACAAGTTTTCGACCTGTGCGGTTGGAATAAGACATAGTTACGTCGCTATTCATGTGAGTTGGTAGTTGAATTTATTCGATAGTCAAAGGCTTGAGGTAGCCTATTCTCCCCCTTGCAAAGGGGGAGTTAGAGGGGGATACATCTGCGCATAGGAGAATCCCCCCCCTGCCCCCCCCCTTTGCAAGGGGGGGAATAAGTTACCTCTGCGGCGGCTACATGACGGCGCAGCCCTTCCCCTCCTTTTCCAAAGGAGGGGTCAGGGGTGGTTTGTCAGAGATGTACCAACCTATTTTTTCCGTTGGGCGCTCTTGCAAGGCAAGGATCCCCTCCTTTTTAAATAGGTTATGACAGTATTGACAAACCACCCCTGGCCCCTCCTTTGGAAAAGGAGGGGAATGGCTGCGCACAGTTTTTTGTAGAAAGATATTAAACACATCATTCGCGACGTAACTATGTCTGATTCCAACCTCACAATACGCAAGTTTTTTGCTGCTCACCACTCAAAAAGTTGGTCCTCGCCACTTCTTTTCAGTGAAAAATGCGTAATATTGTAGCGTTATCACACCTGACTTGCCGCTGCACCCGAAGGAGGCTGTCAGATGTATTCGTGAACTGATAGACAGTGAGAAGCCAGACCTATTGATTGGCAACAGCTGCGGCTCCTTCTATGCTCAGATGGTGGCTCCTGTTGTGGGTGTTCCCGCCTTGCTCGGCAATCCTCACTTCCAGATGACGGAGTTTCTGAAGCAGCGTATTGGTGAGCATCAATACAAGTCACCGCGAAAGGACGGCAAGCAGAACTTTGTCATTGATGAAGCCTTGATAGAAGAGTTTGCAGAAATGGAGGCTGTTCAATTCAACAACTGCAACCGATGGAGCAGCGAGAGCCATCAAGCCCGCTTGAATGGCCAAGTCGTGACAGAGGAAGACAAGGTCAATCCTGACTTCAAAGACCGGATATGGGGATTGTTCGGCGAAAAGGACACGTTGGCACACTTTGAGCCAACCTTCTTGGAGCATTACAACAAGTCGTTCCATTTCCCTGGAGGGCACACTCCGACAGCAGAGGAAGTGCGTAAATGGTATGTGCCTCTGGCTGAGAAACTGATAAATGCACGAGGTGGCTACGCCTGGCTTGAATCATTTTTCTTTACAAAAGTAAAAAGTTAGGACAACGAGAATCGATGGGAATTCACCGAATGCACATTTGGCCAAAAAATTCGCAAAAATGAGGGGCATTCGCTATTTTGCTGATTGATAGTCATTTAAGGCTTCTGTGCATTGATAGCGAGCCTTCCTGCAAAAAAATTCAGGCTCCGCAGAAAAAAACCGTTCATCGGAATTTTCGTCCGAAGCCTTCGGACAACGAGTCCGAAGCCTTCGGACGGAGTGTCCGAAGCCTTCGGACTTTTTTCAACCGCACAGATTGAAAAATTACCAGGCTGGAAATTTTTCTGCGGAGCCTCTTTTTGAGTCTAAATGAGCTTGAAAAATTCACAAACAGGTCAGTTGTGACGCTAAAAGGCTGCACATTTTCCGAAAAGTGCGCAAATTCTCTTGCTTCTGAAGTCCGAATAAGGCTGTGATAGTCCGTGGCAAACAAAAACGAAGTGCGTTTTTCGGTGTCGAGGCAACCCTCATTCTTTCCAGAATGAGTTTTTTCAGAGACCTGTTTTCAGGGTAAAAAGTCTTTACATTTTGCGTTTAAGAAATTCGTCAAGAGTCTCTCCGGGTAGCTTCTCGTCCTCGGCAATGATGCTCATATTGTGGAGCAACTCGGCATTCATTTGTATTGCAGTCATATTATTGGCCGCTAATTTAAGCAAAATTCCTGAAACGACAAAATTATTTTAATCAAATTTCTTTCTAGTTATGAGTATCACCTTGAGTATCATCTTGAGTATCATCTTGAGTGCCACCTTGGGGGACATCTTGAGGGACATCTTGAGGGACATCTTGAGGGACATCCACAGTTGAAAGCACAGTCACTTCAAATGCAGTCAACTTTGACACATCGAAAACAGCCTCCTTGTTGCCATTTTCAAGCAGCATATCCTGCACACGTCTTATACCTTGGTTGAACATATTGACATACTTCATCTCCTTCATGGCTTCCGCTATAATAGGATTGCGATTGTCATTCTTTATTTTGCAGTTCAAAGATTGCTTTTTGCTTTTCTATCTCCCTTTGCAGTTCCTCTTGCGAAGGCAGAAATGTTAGATATTTTGAGGCAAACAGTTGCTTGCTGTCGTGAAGCACAGAATAACGGGCGATGTCCTTACTTGTCTCAGAACACAGTAGAAGCCCAATGGTGGGGTTGTCACCTTCTGTGCGTTTCAAATCGTCAAACATCCGTACATACATATCCATCTGTCCTACATCTTGATGCGTCACTTTCTGTGTCTTCAAGTCTATCAAGACATAACATTTCAGCACCACATTATAGAAGACAAGATCGATGAAGAAATCGCCTGCATCTGTTTTTATATGATATTGCTCAAACATAAAGGCAAAGCCTCGTCCCAATTCCAACAAGAACGCTCTGAGATGCTTAATGATAGACCTTTCAAGGTCGCTTTCCGTGTAGTCACTGTTTGATGGCAGTTGCAAGAACTCTGCCACTACAGGGTCTTTCAGAAATCCTCTTGCATCCTCCTGTAGCGGTGCTGTCAATGTTTGCATTTCAGAAATAACAGCCTCTTTCTTAGGTGATTGCAGCAGACGATGATAATACTGTGAGCCAACATTGCGTGCCAAAGTGCGAACACTCCACATCTCTCGTGATGCTTCCTTCACGTACCAGTATCTGGCATCGTCACTTGTCACTGAGAGCAAGGTACGGAAGTGAGTCCACGTAAGATTTGGCACTCGCGAGTACCAAATCTCTAAATCACTGAAACACAGATAGAACTGTCTATATGCTCTCAAGTCACGAGGCGTATATCCTTTGGCATAAGTCCTGCATAAATCTGCAGAAAGCATATTGATTATCTGCGCTCCGTATTCTGCCCTTTTCTCTCCTCGCTGTTCCTCTTCTACGATGCGTTTCCCCACTTGCCAATAAGTGAACACAGTTATGGCATTCACATTTTGATATGCCTTTTTCAGTCCACTCTCTACAATGTCTCTGACATCATTGATGAGACTCGACATTGTTGTCTGTATTGTATTCTTATCGTCCATATCGTTTGCAAAATTACATTTTTTATAATAAACTTCTCTTTACAAGTTGTCCACTATCTGTATTGCAGAGTTACCCACTGAGTATTATTGATTACGCCTGTCACTCAGTTTCTTCTGTTCCCGTTCAAATTGTTCTATGAAATGTATCTCAACAGGTGTCAGTTCGTTCTTTGTCCGCTCTTTGAATTTGTCATATTCAGAATCAGCCTTTGCCTTGGCGAGTTGTGCGGAAATTCGTCCGGCATGTGTCAGGATGTCCTTGCGAGATATACGCAGAAAATCATCAAGAATCGCAATCCAGTCTTTCATATACATAGGTCGGTGCTCCTCAGCCTGAAGTTCTGCAAAGTCGAGATAGAGGCTGACGATACGGTTTAGTGTTGATATCTCCTCTTGAGAGAGATAGTTTTTGGCAATCTCTGCGTCTGCTTTCTTGGGTAATGCACCTGTCCAAGTAGTCAGGCCCATGAAATCTTTCTGTGCATCAGCACGGTCAAAGATGATTTCTGCCGCTGTATGTCCATGTACTGCAAAGTGCATCTTGTTCTGCACCGTCTTGAAGAACTCCTGTGTCATCTCAACTCTTGGGTCATAGTCGATGCTAAGCGCATATATTTCGAGAACCTTGCGATAGAAAACCTTCTCCGATGATCGGATGTCACGGATGCGGGCCAACAGTTCATCGAAGTAATTGCCACCACCAGCCCTTTTCAAAAGGTCATCGTTCAAGGCAAACCCCTTTACGATGTATTCTTTCAAGACCCTCGTAGCCCACATACGGAACTGAACACCCCGATAAGAATGAACACGGTAGCCAACGCTGATAATCATATCGAGGTTGTAGAACGCAATATCTCTTTCTACTTTCCTTTTGCCTTCTGTTTGAACTGTTGCAAAAAACGCAACCGTTGAATCCGCATTCAGTTCTCCCTCTTCAAACACATTCTTGATGTGTCGGGAGATAGTTGACTTATTGCGCTGAAACAGTTCTGCCATCTGGTCAAGACTGAGCCACACGGTCTCTCCCTGCAACGTAACCTCTATACGTGACTCTCCGTCTGGGGTCTGATAGAGC
>JAEEPT010000187.1 GCA_016284895.1 Prevotella sp.
TCGGCTATATCAGCAACGGTACATCGGAATACGCCTCGGCTTATGTGGCCTATACCGCCAAGGGCAAGGCGCCGATGAAGCAGGTGAGACTCTACGACGGCAAGAGCATTATGTCGGATATTGCCGTGGCCGACTGCAAGGACTGGAACTATGTGAACGCGAAGGGCGAAACGGTCTACGGACGCATGTATCTGCCGCAGGACTTCGATGCTACGAAGAAATACCCGATGATCGTGTATTACTATGGCGGTTGTTCGCCCGTGAGCCGCTATTTCGACGGCGTCTATTCCGGTCATTACTGGGCATCGCTCGGTTATGTGGCCTATATCCTCCAGCCCAGTGGTGCCTCGGGCTTCAGCCAGGAATGGGGCTCGCGCCACGTGAATACTGCCGGACGCGGACCTGCCGAGGACATTATCGAGGGCGTGAAGCGCATCTGTGCCGAGCATCCGTTTATCGATGCGAAGAAGGTGGGCTGCATGGGTGCCAGCTACGGCGGATTTATGACAATGTACCTGCAGACGCAGACGGATATCTTCGCCGCCGCTATCTCGCACGCCGGCATTGCCAACCACACGAGCTACTGGGGCGAGGGCTACTGGGGCTATAACTACAGTGAGGTGTCGATGGCCAACAGCTATCCCTGGAGCCATCGCGAGCTGTACGTCAATCAATCTCCACTCTTCAATGCCGACAAGATTCACACACCGCTGCTGTTGCTCCACGGCACCGACGACACCAACGTGCCTATCATTGAGAGTCTGCAGATGTTCACCGCCCTGAAGCTCCTCGGTCGTGAGGTGGCACTGGTCGAGGTGAAAGGACAGAACCATCACATCACCGACTACGGCAAGCGCGAGAAGTGGCTGGCCACGCAGATGGCTTGGTTCCAGAAGTGGCTCAAGGATGATCCCTCATGGTGGGATGCCCTCTATCCGAAGAAGAATCTATAAGTGAGGTCACTTCTCTTTTGCCGAAATCAGTGTGAACACGTTCCATGCCAGCTGCTGCACGTAGGCAGAATAGATGTACTCGACTAATAAAAAAGAGGCAAGTGCCTAAGTATTAATACTTATAAGGCACTTGCCCATGTAAGGAAATTCGCTTGCCTTTGTGAGTACAAAAGCAATTTGTGCGACAGTGTTGTGACTTTACTTATTATGTTTCACTTCAACACCGGTAACGTTGAATACACGACCATTGCGAACGATGATGATATGTCCGTTCTGCAAGTACTTCCCGTCAGCAGTACTTTCTGCCTTGACTGAACTAACAGCCGTCGGTTTGTTCTCGGGCGATATCTTAATGCTCTGAATATAAGCGTTGGCCTTTGAAGATGGGGCTCTCCTGGCTGATGGTGACGATGATGCGTGCAGATAGATAACGACGTGTGTAGGAACAGTAACGTTGTAAGTTACTTTTGCCCAGCCAAACGATTCCTGCGTGATGCTGACGGCACCCTGGCCATTGATCATAATGTTCAGTGTATAGCCGGGAACAGTCATACAGTTGACCAGAATCTCGCCCTTACCGGCAGGAATGTCGAATACCAGCGAACCTGGCAGCATGCTCATCCATGCGCTGGAACCAGGAATGAGTGTTTCCAAAGCTGTTGCCACCTGTTCGTCGGTCAGCGTTGTGGAAATTTCCAACTGTCCTGTTTCCTCGTTGTAGGTGTCATTGCCCGAGCTGCTGAATACAACGACATCGTTGTCATTAGGGTCGGTCATATTGAACTCGATGGTCGTCTCCTCATCACTTGACACCGTCACAGGCACCTTTCCGATCTCAACAATTTTCGAAATCACCGTGTTTGCTTCGTCATCGAAGAAAGCTTTTTTAGACATGTCGAAGTGTACGCCTGGAGTCAGTATTTGAATACCCTCATCAGCAATCAGGAATTCATCACCACACACTATGCCGGCGTAAGCATTGGTTCCCGAAGCTTCACCATAGACGTGGCTTTGCTTAGAGACGGTGAGGCTTCCGAGTTTCATGCCGACCACTGCGCCTATTGCTTTTACGTCGCACTCATGAATCTTGACGGCATTAGCCTGAACGGCTATCGACTGGGTAGTCTCGTTGGCTGTCAGTGTAAGTATGCCATCCTTGCTGTCGCTCTTGAAGATAAGTGCTCCCATTGTGGAGACGATACATCCGTCGGCATTGCTGATGGTACATTCACCAATAGGATTGATGGTGAGCGGCTCTTTACTGTGATTCCAAATGACATGCTGCCTGACGTTTGCGTCACCAATGCCAGAGGCATCTACCACCCAGTTGTTCAGGTTCAGCGTGCGATTCTGCTTGTTGAAGGTCACCTTCTTTGAACCGTCACCAAGAATGTCGTCGGCATTGAGACTGCTTACCTCTATGCCCATTACCTGCAGACCGATGGTAGCAACGTGTAGCATATAAGAGGCAACGGTCGCCTCGAAGGTCTCGGTGGGCGAGGATTCACAGAAGATGTAGGCATCGCCTACGCCCTTTATAGTCACCTCTCCTGTAGTCTCGTTTACTTCGGCCACATTTGTGGCATTGCTGTACCACTTGGCTATTGGCACATTGTTGGTGTTGATCAGTGTAGGCGGTGTGAAAGGCACATTCGGCTCACCGTAGGCTATAGACTCGCTGAAGGAGAGCTCAGGAGTGCGTTTCTTTACGTTGACCGTGTAGAAGCCCATAGCAGCATAATGCTCGTCTGTCTCGTTGACATAGGCGAATATGCGTGTGGTGCCCTTGGAGAGGAATTGCACATTACCCGTCTGCTCATCGACCGAAGCCACCAGTGGGTTCTCAGATTGCCAGCGGTCGATGGTGAGCATCTGTACATTGGGCAAGGCTGTCATTGACTCGCCCACGAAGCCTGTGACTTCGGTTTGATAGAAGTTCACATAGACGTTCTGCTTAGGAGCCTCCACGCTGAGCTCGTATTCGGCAGAGACAGACGTCCAGTTGGTATTGCCTGGCCAGGTGGCACGGATGGTGGTCTTACCATACGATACAGGGGTAACGCCTCTGGCCGTCACCGTTGCCACATTGGGATTAGTTGATTCGAGCGTACATTCATGTGCATAAATATGCTTGTCCCTGAATTTTGGGAAAACGCCTTGCTCCAGATATACTTCTTTGATAGCAATCACCAGTTCGGGGTAATCGAAAGAATATCCATGGTCGGGGTCGCCGTCCCATATCAGCCTTGACGATGTGATAGGCTCGTTGCCCACGATGTAATATGCCTCAGGCGCACCCATTATAACGGTATAATGAATGATGTGATGGGTTGTGACACCTGTAGTGGAGCCTTCACCATTGCCTCCTGCACTACCGTCACCGCCGACACCACCGCTACCGCCTGAGCTACTGCCGCTTTCATCACCGTTGAACATTGTTTCGTCGTATTCCACGGTAGCCGATCCTTTGCCCACGATGAGCACTGCGGTGTAGCCGTTCTGATTGTACGTGCGCACCACATCTTCATTGGTGGAGGTAAGATTTTTCACCCAACTCTTAGTGTTGGTGACCTGACCGAAATCGCCCACATTGACCGTTGCCTCTATTTCAAGGTCTTCGCGATGGATTGACTGTCCTGGAAACAAGTCGGGCGTAAAGTTCTGCGCACCTACATTCAGTGGCAGCATGGCTGCTGTTGATAGCAGTAAGCTTATCAGCCAACTAAAGGAAAATGTTCTTGTTTTCATCATAGTAATCATTAATTTGAGTTTGACAATAACTTTATTTAGCCTTCTCTTTTTTCTGATTTTTCTTTCATATACTTCGCCACTGCTTCTTCAATGCGACTGTCAAGACCTTGACCCAGGATGTTCTCCATCTTGAGTAACTCGTCCAGATATTTGCGGGCATAATCAGTGGCTGCTTCTTGGTATTTTGTCTTTGCCATAGTAATATTGTATAGTTTTCCTGCTGCAAAGATACGGTTGAATGGCACTTTTTGTGTTATCATTTCGTCAAATTGTCTTATCATTTCGTGCAGTCAGACATGAAAAAGCCCCCCAAAACAATGTTTCGGAGGGCTTTTGCCGTGTTTTTTTACAGACAGTGCTGAAGACAATCAGTTGTCTTGCTGACTATTGCTTTACACTTTCGATTCTTTTCTTCGGTCGAGATATTGCGTAGGTGTGATGCCGAATGTTTTTTTGAAGGCACGGGTGAAGTTGGGCGTGTCGTTGTAGGCACAAAGTGTGGCCACCTCAGAGATGTTCATTTCCGGGTGGGTGTCTAATAGGTAGCGAGCCCGCCGCATACGGACAGCAGCGATGAAGTCCTGCGGCTTCTCGCCAGTGATGCTGTCCAGTCGTTGGCGCAATTGGTAAAGACTCATTCCCATGTGCTCTGCCAGTCGGTTGGCATCGGGCTGCCCCTTGCGGATGAGCAGGTTGATGCTGTTGATGGTTCGTTCCAGGAACTCGCGGTCGCTCACGTTCAGTTCTGTAGTGTCATCACGATTGCCCGATAAATTGATGGCATTGTCATAGTGCTCACTCAGCACATTGTATTTCTCACTTAGCTCCTTAAAGTGAGCACTCAGTTCCTCATTGATGCGTTGCTGGTGTCTCTGGTGACGCCGCATCAGCAACCAGATGCCTATTGTCAGAGCAGCTAAAGCAATGGCAATAGCTATAGCCCACTGCTTGGCACGCCGCTGCTCGTGGTTCTCTATCTGCAGCCAGTCGTTGCCAAACTCAGCATTGTATTTTGCCAGCTTCTCAGCCGACACATTATTATATAGTGAGTCTTTCAGGGTCTCGAAGCGCTTCAGGCAGTGACGCGCCCTGCTGGGGTCATGTTTCCACAAGCACTCATAGAGTCCGCGTAGGGCATGCACTTCGTTGTAGGGGTCGCCCATTTGCTGGAATATGTCAGCTGCTTCCTGATAATAGAGGGTGGCTTCCTGTTCACGGTCCTGCGAGAGCATCGTCATGCCCATCTTGTTAAGCGCGATGCCAAGCGAATGACGGTCGGGAGTTTCGCGCAGATAGGGAATCACCTTCCGTAGCGTAGCCTCGGCCTCTTCATACTCATGCAGTCCGATTAGCACGGAGGCTTTCTGAGCCAGGCGCACCATCGAGCGCTGCTCATTGCCCATCTGCTTGTCTATCTCGTAGGCACGCTCTATATATGGCAGCGCTTTCTTGTCGTCACCCTGAGCATGGTACACCTCCGATGCCATTGCCTGCAATACGGCCATACGGTTTGGGTTGTTGGCCTTTTCTGCCATCTCAATACCCTTCAGTACATACTGCTCTGCCTCCTTTGGCTGGTTGGCACCCATGTAAATGGCGGCCAGTGTGTTCAGGCTTGACGATATCACGTCGGGGTCGCCGCTTGTCTGATCTATGGCATAACATTCTTTCGCATAGTGGGCGGCTGACTCATAATCTGACAGGCGGATATTGATAATTGCAAGCAAATTCAAACAGTCAGCTTCCGACTCGGTACCCTTGGCCAGCGGCAGTGCCTCGCTGGCCACCTTTAGTGCTTCCTTATACTGCTGTACAGCATACAGACTGTCAGCCTGCTCCATCAGCTTGTCGCCTTTAGCGTTAGCCCATATATCTTTAGGTAGCATAAATGCAAACAAAGCTACAAGCAAAACAGAGTGCTTAAATATTTTCTTAGATAGTCTGCTCATTTTTGCAGTGAGTTCGCACCGCATAGGAGCATTGTTTAGGTCAGTCTTTATTGTTCTTATACACATAAAAAGTGCCATTTTTTCATAATTATGTTTGCAAAATTACACTTTTATTTTGAATTGTCATATATTTTAGTTGGAAAAGCCACATTTTAGGAAGTTTTGTCATTTAGGCTGTTTCATAGAGCCATTTAGCCTATATCACGATGTGATTTAGGCTATTTCATATTGCGATTTAGGATAGATCATTTTATGATTTAGGATAGATCATGTTGTGGTTTTGCTTAGCTGATATGATGACATTGCAATGGTAACAATCTATCCTAAATTATTCATGAACATTATAACATTCATGGTATATCTTCTTTGCCTACGGCATAGATTATTTCCATGAATAATTCAGGCTATACAATCCTTCTTACACTAATGAACAAAGTTTGCAAAATATCTGTTTCATCTGTTTCTTCTCTGCAATGCTTTGGAAATCAAGTGTTTGTGTTGGTTGCAGATGGAAACAGATTGTTATTATCTGCAACCACCTGTTTTGCTCTGTAAGTGTTTAATTACCAGTTTCTTATGCTAAGGAAACAGATGTTTAGCAAACTTTTTTTTGTTTATGATATGAGTTATATGAGTTCATGCATTTTCCCTCAGAAAAGTTTGGATTATTCAAAGATAAATTGTATTTTTGCACTGTTCTCCTACTAAGGCCGAAGCCCCGTGGAGGGTAGAAGCTATTGGGAAAGAGAACCTATATATAGGAAAAGGCGTTATCTTGCGCTTTGTGCTTGACACACAGGAATCTGGCAGTTCCATATTAACAGTCAAGAACATAGCAACAATGACGTCCATGGTATGATATATTCGTACTTGTTGTAGCTTAATCCTTATAGGCTTTTGCTATTCTTGGCGTATATACATACGGCGTGGGCTTCGGCGTTGCTCGTTCAACTGTTAGGGCGATGCCAGAGCCTCTGTGTGTGGGACGAGTGACATGTAGGACTCCCACGCTTCTTTTTTGTATATTAGCCATTAAGACTAAATAGCCATTACAAGGGGGTAAAATGGTGAAACATATAGCAGTATGAAAGTTGATTTTCCCGATTTATATGGAAAAGAGAAAGAAACGCTTTGTATTGTTGGTAACGGTTTTGACCTGCATCACGGAATACGTTCAACATACAAGCACTTTTACCGTTGGCTTTATTTGAATGGATATGAAGATTTTGCTAACGCACTTCAAGAAACTTTCCCAAAGCTTGAAAACAAGGGAGACTCTCTATGGTGCAATTTCGAAGATGCATTGAAAGAATATGACATATTTGCTATATTCAATCGGGTAAAGA
>JAEEPT010000188.1 GCA_016284895.1 Prevotella sp.
CCACCAGCAGTTGCTCACCGACCATTTGCCACTCTCCATAGGTGGTGGCATCGGGCAGAGCCGTCTCTGCATGGTGCTTCTGCAGAAAGCCCACATCGGTGAGATTCAGGCTAGTATCTGGCCCGACGACATGCGTCGCGAGTGCCGTGAACTGGGCATGCCTCTCATCTAAAAAACATTAATTCTTCTTTTAAGAATACAGAAATGCGGAAATAATTGTGTATTTTCGCATTTCTTAATTTTTATACAAATGAACAAACGTCCACTGATACTGATTTCAAACGACGACGGATACCAAGCAAAAGGTATTAATCAGCTCGTCGATATGCTCCGCGATATGGCAGACATCGTGGTGTGTGCCCCCGACTCTGCACGTTCAGGCTTTTCTTGCGCCTTCTCGGCCACCGTGCCCCTGCGGCTCATCAAGCAACACGAGGAGGAGGGCGTGCAGATATGGTCGAGCAACGGAACACCCGTGGACTGTGTGAAACTGGCATTGAGCCAGTTGTTGGGTGGGCGCAGGCCCGACCTGGTGGTGGGCGGCATCAATCACGGTGATAATGCCTCGGTGAACAGCCATTACAGTGGTACGATGGGGGTGGTGATGGAAGGCTGCATGAAGTACATCCCTTCCATAGCCTTCTCGCTGTGCGACCACGATGAGAATGCTGACTTCGAGCCACTGCGGCCCTACGTCAGACAGATGACTGATTATGTGCTGAAAGAAGGTCTGCCTAAAGGGGTGTGCCTGAACGTCAATTTCCCCAAGAAGGGTGCTGAGGACGGCTTCCGCACCGTGAAGGGCGACTATCGGGGCGTGCGCATATGCCGAATGGCAAACGGTTCGTGGAACAAAGAGATTACGACAAGCCATCACCCGCGCGGTTACGACTACTACTGGATGGTGGGACACTATTCCGACGACGAGCCTCAGGCACAGGACACCGACAGCTGGGCACTCGACCACGGCTATGTGACCGTCACCCCGACCACTGCCGACCTGACCGCATACGAGGCAATGAATATCCTCTCACCTCTCGCCTCTCTTTCCTTTCCTATTGGGACAACCGAAGAGGGCGTCTCTCTCAAATCTTAGTACATGAAGTATTATATCATAGCTGGTGAAGCCTCTGGCGACTTGCATGCCTCCCATCTGATGCGGTCGTTGATGATGGTTGATGCGAAGGCAGAGTTCCGCTTCTTCGGGGGCGACCTCATGGCTGCTGTAGGAGGCACACTGGTGCGTCACTATCGCGACTTGGCCTATATGGGCTTTCTCCCTGTGCTGATGCACCTGCCCACCATCTTGCGCAACATGAAGATGTGCAAGCAGGACATCGTGGAGTGGCAGCCCGATGTGGTGATTCTTGTGGATTATCCTGGTTTCAACCTCGACATTGCTAAGTTCGTGAGGTCGAAGACAGAGATACCCGTGTACTACTATATTTCACCGAAGATATGGGCTTGGAAGGAATATCGCATCAAGAACATACGTCGCGATGTCAACGAACTGTTCTCCATCCTTCCCTTTGAGGTCGATTTCTTCGAAGGCAAGCATCACTATCCCATCCACTACGTAGGCAACCCCACCGCCAGCGAGGTGGCTGCATTCAGGCGCGACTATCAACAGACGTTCGATGACTTTGCCCGTGCCAACGGCTTAGACTTGCATCGTCCCATCATCGCTCTGTTGGCAGGCTCGCGTCGTCAGGAGATTGAGGACAACCTGCCCGCCATGATTCGTGTGGCATCGCAGTTCCCTGACTATCAGCTGGTGCTCGCTGCAGCTCCAGGCATCGATGATGATTTCTACCAGCAGGTGCTGTCGCGCATTTCTCGCACCAGTGAGGTGGGCAAGTCCTTTCATATTGTCAAGAATCAGACCTATGCGTTGCTGTCGCATGCCCGTGCAGCCCTTGTCACCAGTGGCACCGCCACGCTTGAGACTGCCCTCTTCCACGTGCCGCAGGTGGTGTGCTATCATACCCCTTTACCCCGTTTCATCGGATTCATGCGCAAATTGGTGCTCAGCGTCAGATATGTGTCGCTGGTCAACCTCATAGCCGACAGCGAAGTGGTGCGCGAACTGGTGGCTGATCAGTTCACTGATATCCGTATCTACTCTGAGTTAAGCCGCATTCTTGAAGGCCCTGAACGCCAGCGTATGCTTGAGGGATACAATCGCGTTGCTGCTCTCCTGGGCAACCACTCTGCCCCAGACGAAGCCGCCCGACTGATGGTGAAACTGCTGTCTGAACATCGGTAGTATTTGTTGCCGAAATGGAATCAATATCAAGAATCATGAATAGATGTGGACTAAGTGCTGCCATTGCACTACTCCTTTTCGTTATTGGCTGGCAGAATGTTTTGGGCCAGTCGGGTACGCATCTGTCCCATGCGGAGAATCAAGCTGTTCTGAGAACTGTTGGCAATCCTTATCTGCCTCTGTGGGAGCACATACCCGATGGTGAGCCTTACGTTTTCGACGATCCTCAACATCCAGGCAAACAGCGTGTGTATATATACGGTTCGCACGACGACATGAAGACCCACTATTGTGGGCGTGACTTGGTGGTGTGGTCGGCACCTGTCGAGGATTTGAGTCAATGGCGTTTCGACGGCACCATCCTTGTGGTTGACAAGAATGCCAAGGGCGAGCCATTCGACTCCGCAGGTACAGCCGACGTGTTGTATGCTCCCGATGTGGCACTCGCTAAGGATGCCAACGGCAAGCCCGTCTATTATCTCTATCCAAATGATCAGGCCTGGGGGCGCAATGGGTTGATTGCAAAGAGCCATAGTCCTATAGGACCCTTCGAGATTTGCAATTGGAACAAAGAGAATCCCAACAAGACCGATGGTGTGCTGCAGTTCGATCCCGCTGTCTTCGTCGATGATGACGGACGCGTGTATGGCTACTGGGGCTTTAAGCGTTCTTATGCTGCCGAACTGGATCCCGCGACAATGGCTACGGTGAAGCCTGGTACGCAGATAGTGGAGGATATGGTGTCAGGATTCGAACAAACAGGAGAATTTCGCTTCTTCGAGGCTTCCAGCATTAGGAAAATCAAAGGGAAATATGTGTTCATCTACAGCCGATGGACCAGGAATGGCGAGTTCGCACTGCCTGGCACTAACTACACCTTGGCCTATGCCTACAGCGACCATCCGTTGGGGCCATGGACATACGGAGGCACCCTTATCGATGCACGAGGTAGGGAGACCGATGAAAACGGCAACGTCATGGCTTCGGCTCATGTGAGTGGCAATACTCATGGCAGTCTATGCGAGATCAATGGAATATGGTATGTGTTCTATCATCGCCAGACAGGTCGGAATGAGTTCGCACGTCAGGCGATGGTAGCTCCCGTTCAAGTTGTAGTTGAGGAAAAGCCAGGTGGAAAGGTGCTGATATCTGAAGGCGAATACAACTCTGAAGGGTTTGCCTTGCAAGGCCTGTCCCCGTTGGAATGCCACTCGGCAGGCATTGCCTGTTGGTACACAGGACCACGGGGGGCTGAGCACGTATGGCCTGACAGCAAGTTCTCTGGATCCTATATCGAGGCAGGCTATGGTACCGATGACAATATGGCCCATCCCTATGAGCTGCACAACAACACCAATGCCGTAGTGAACAACACCGATGGCAGCATCGTGGGCTACAAATACTTCAACTTCGATGAGACCAGTAGGCGCGACAATGTGACGTTGCTGATGCGTCTCACTCCGCAGGGCATCAATGGTACTGTAACCATTATGATAGACCGCCCCTGGGTATCGCAAGGTGGAAAGGTGCTGGGCTGCATCTCTCTAAAAGCCGATATGCCCAAGGTGCTCACCGAAGTCAAAGTGCCACTGCCCCTCCTGAAGGATGTAAGGGGTAAGCATGCCCTCTACTTCTTATTTTCTTCCGATACAAAGGAAAAGTCACTTTGCACCCTCCACGATTTCGTGTTCATGTAAGTGTTGCTCAGCACAAAAAAATGTCTTTTTTTGCTGCTGAGATAAAGAATCTTTTGTACCTTTGCCGATGCTATAGTGTAAAGAAAAGAATTTGGAATAAAAAAAGTGAACTTTTATGAAAACGATTAGTACAAAGAAGGCTCCAGCTGCCATTGGCCCTTATAGTCAAGCCATCCAAGTAGGTAATCTTGTCTATACGTCAGGACAAATTCCTATTGATCCTGCTACAGGAGCATTTGCTGAAGGCGGTATCAAAGAACAGACTCGACAGTCGCTCACCAACGTCAAAGCCATTCTGGAAGAGGTAGGGCTGACGATGAGCCACGTAGTGAAGACCACAGTGTTTATGGCTGACATGAACGACTTTGCCGACATGAACAGCGTGTATGCAGAATTCTTTACAGAACCCTATCCAGCCCGTTCTGCTGTAGCTGTCAAGACACTGCCAAAGGGCGCATTGGTGGAGATAGAAGTGGTGGCAGAGTGTGTGTGATATTAGTCATCACTTATCTTATGATGTAAGTGGAAAAAGCTGCCCCATAGACTTTGGCAATGGGGCAGCTTTTTCAGTCGCATTTTATTGTTGCGGATTTTTATGTCAGGGCATCGAGCTCTCCCTCTTCGGGCTGAAGCCATTGCTCCTGCCAGCGAAGGAAATAGTTAGGCTTGTCAAGCATGAGCTGCCCATCGGGAGTGATGAACAGCTGGGTGGTGTTGCCCTCGGCACAGAGCTGGTGGTCGCGAACACGATAGACCTGGAACGCATAGTCGAGACGAGCTCCGGGATGGTAGATGTAGCGGGTGTGGATCTCTGCCAAGTCATTGATCTCGAGCGGTGCCAGATAGCGAACATGCAAGTCGTAGATAGGGGCATAGATGCCTTCGCGCTGCATGTCGGCATAGCCAATGCCGGGATAATGACGACCAAACGACTCACGCCCATCCTCGAAATAGGTGACGTATGAACCGTGCCAAGCGCGGCGCATAGAGTCGATCTCGCTGAATTTTACCGTCACTTGGCAGATGTCGGTGAGCTGTTTCATTTGAACTTGAAGTCGGAGAACTGATAGTCGGTGTAGTTGCCCTTGCGCTCATTGAAGCGGAGTGACTTCAAGGCCGATGTCTTGCTGTCGATGGTGAGCACAAACGATGTGAACATCATGCGGCGCTCTTCTTTCTTGTCGGCCGGGGTGGGGGTGATGCTGATCACGATGTCGGCACCCTGCTTGGTGAGGGTAAGGTCAGGATACTTCGTGAAATCGGTGCCGCCACCGGCAAGGATGCTTTCAAAAACGGCCTGGAACGTGCGGAACTGCGAGCTGGTTTTACTGGAAGCAGGGTGACTCTTGCCTTTGGTTACCATCGTGAACTTGCTGCCCTCCATGATGAGCTGGTCGTGTGAAGCCTTCTTCGTGTCGTTGGCCTCTACGTCGATGCACACGTAACTGGGCTTTTTCATTGTAAGTGTGCCTTGGCTGACAACATCTTTCGTCAAGGCAGCATTGTGCTTGTAACGAGTGACCGTAGCAGTGGCGCTGCTGGAAGTCTTAAACTTGGATACTGCTTTCTGGAAGTCGGCATCCTGTGAAAAGCCTGCCGTCTGCAGGCCAAGGGTCAATGCTAAGAATAGAAATAGTCGTTTCATCTTTGTATTCTTATTTATTAGTCAATCGTAATTAATGCTTTGGTTAATTCAAAAATAGAGATGATTTGTTATTGCATTTCCTCGCGCTTCTTCATGAGCACCTCACTGGTGAGGAAAGCTGTCTGAGTGACTCCCTCAATGCCGTGCATGATGAGGTTCTGTCCTGTGAGCAGCAGGTTGGGAATGGTTGTGACGGGCGGAATGATGTTGAACATTGGGGTGTGGTAATCCTTGCGGATGCCATAGGCTGAGCCTTTGGGAGTGAGCGTGTAGTCACGATAGGTGAGGGGAGTGCTCACGTAGTATTCGGCCACCATGTCCTTCAATCCGGGCATGCAGTGTTCTGCCAGTTCTATACACTCATTGGCCAACCGCTTCTTCAGTTCTATATAGTCCTCTCCGCGCTTACCGATAGTGGTGTCGGCCCAAGGCTCAAACAGTTTCCACTGAACGGGTGTGAGCAGGTCTATCTGTTCAGCGAACGTGCCGTGTTCGGGTGTCCGGTAGCTGATCATGAGACCATTGATAATATAAGGTGAATCGGGACGGTCTGTTTCCCATACGTCGCGATAGCGATAGACAAACTGGTTGTAGTTGGCGTATGGCAGTGTTTCGGGCCGCAGGCGCAGTGAAACAGTGAGGAATCCTCGCGTGTTCTTTGAGTTGATCATGCGTTTGCGGAAAATGGGCTTTATCAGATGGCTATGTTTTACGAGGTCGAGCGTGATGATGGGATGGGTGTTGCTGATGAAGAAACGGCCCTCATAGGTCTCGCCATTGGTGCAGCGGGCAGCTGTCAGCAAGCCATCGCTCTCTATTAGTTCTTCCACCTCCGAACGGCAGATAACCTCTCCGCCGTATTGCCGAATGTCGTTGACGAGCGAGCGAACAAGCAGGTTGCCGTCACCACGGAGTCGCCAGCTGCTCTCAATGTAGCTGGCATTGGCATGGGCAAAGACGAAGAGGGGAAGCGTCTCCTTGCGGAGTTCCATGTTTTGAGCCGTGCCGGATATGACGTCAATTAGTAACGGATTATCAAAGGTACGGTTCAGAAAGTCCCATGCACCCTCTTCTATCAGTGGTGCGGCATTTTCCATGTCGTGAATGTTGAGGCTCATTTTCAATACATCGGCATAGGCACGCAGCCCTTGGCGCTCTTCGGGGAAGTCAGCTGCCAGCGTGTCGACGAATTTGTTGAATCCTTCTGCTACGTGATAGTTGTGTCCATCGATGAACACACGGTTGAACCCGTCTGCATCGAGTCGCTGCCATGGCAGGTGCAAAAGGTTCAGCGTCTTGAATTTCTCGTGCAAGGCCTGTCCTTCGGCAAGTCCGCCAACGTAGTGCAGACCGGTGTCGTACCACAGAGGCTTTGTTCCGG
>JAEEPT010000189.1 GCA_016284895.1 Prevotella sp.
TTCCTGGAACCGAAGGAAGCAACTGTTCAATCTGGCACAAGAACTGGGATGCAACAAGATTGCGCTGGGGCATCATCAAGACGACATCATTCATACGACGCTCATGAACCTCACTTTTCAGGGACGTTTCGGCACAATGCCAGCTTTGCTCAAAATGAAGAAGATGCCCCTTTCCATCATTCGCCCGCTCTGCATGATGGAGGAACGCGACATTGCTCGCTATGCCGAGCTGAGCGGATACGAGAAACAACTGAAGAACTGTCCATACGAACACGACAGCCATCGCACAGACATTCACGAGCTCTTTGCTCTCGCAGAGCACATGAATCCCGATGCCCGACATTCCATTTGGAATGCTCTCAACACGGCAGGGAAACTGACGGAAGACTATTAAAAACACTTAATTCTTCACAGCTCTTTTCTTTTATTACAAAGAAATGAATATCTTTGTAATTTATAAAACAGAAAAGAGCTTTCACATGAAACAGAAACTGCTATTCTTATTTTGCCTGTTGCTCACCTTGCCATTTACCACGGTCGATGCACAGCGCAACAAACACACCACTGCAAAGAAGAAAAAAGCGAAGACGGCTCTTCAAGATGAGAATCCTAAGTTCACTTCTATGCTCGAATCGCTTGCAAAAGTCACTATCATCGACAGCACCGTGGTTGACAGCGCACAGTTCCTCAAAGCTATCTACACTAACCATGAGGAAGGGCGGCTCACCACCTATCAAGAGTTCTTCAAGAAGGAGGGCGATGGCATTGTCTATGTGAATGAGCTAGGCAACCGCTGCATCTACTCACAAAAGGACGAGCAGACTGGTAGTAAAATGCTGTACCAAAGCTATTTACTATCAGACGGATGGACAGAAGGAGAACCTTTGGAGGGAGCAGAAGGCAACTTTGGGCTCTACGATTTCGATTGCCCTTATTTGATGCCCGATGGTGTGACACTTTATTTCTGTGCACGTGGCTCCGACGGTCTGGGCGGCTATGACATCTACCGAACTCGTATTGATGATAAGACAAGAAAAATTCTGCGCCCGGAGAATCTCGGACTGCCTTTTAACTCAGAGCGTAACGACTATATGTACGTCATTGACGAACAAAATCAATTAGCCTACTTTGTGAGCAACCGTCGCCAACCAAACGGCAAAACTTGCGTCTATACATTCATTCCCTTCGAGTCGCGCTCTACAGTGACAGCCGACGAGGACAAACTTCGCTCTTTAGCTCGCATTGACCGCATTGCCGACACATGGGGCAACCATACCGATCGAGATGCCGCTTTACAACGTAAACGCACAGCGATGGAGAACGCATACGCTCAGTCTGTTCGTCAAAACGAGCCTGAGTTCCAGTTCGTTATCAACGATGAGACCACCTATACCAGCATGAATGACTTCCGTGCAGCCTCCAGCCGCACACAAGCCAAGGAACTGCAAGACGTGCGCAAGAAACTCACTTCGCTCGAACAGGCACTCATCAAGAAGCGCAACTATTACCGCAGTGCGTCAAGCTTAGAGCGTCGAGATTTGAGAAAGGAGATTCTGAAGGACGAACAGCAAGCTACGGCTTACTACAAGAAAATACGCACCCTCGAGAAGAACATACGTAACGCAGAAAACAAATAGAATACTATGGAGAAAAAGACCTTTGCCCCTTCAGAACTGATCATCAATGAAGACGGTTCGTGTTTTCACCTGCATCTGCGCCCCGAACAGCTGGCCGACCGTGTCATCCTGGTGGGCGACCCTGCAAGAGTTAACACCGTAGCTCATCACTTCGACACCAAGGAGTGCGAAGTGAGCAGTCGAGAGTTCCACACCATTACCGGCACCTATAAAGGCAAACGCATCACATGCCAAAGTCACGGCATAGGATGCGACAACATCGACATCGTAGCAAACGAGCTCGACACACTGGCCAACATCGACTATACCACTCGCACAGAGCGCGACGAGCATCGCACGCTCACAATGGTGCGCATCGGCACCTGCGGTGGTCTGCAGCCATTCACGCCTACCGGAAGCTTCGTGGCTTCGGTCAAGAGCATCGGCTTCGACGGACTTCTGAACTACTATGCCGGACGCAACAATGTGTGCGACCTCAAGTTGGAAGAAGCCTTCAAGCAGCACATGAATTGGGATCCCATCAAAGGCGCTCCCTATGTTAGTGTGGCCGATAAGGAACTCATTGAACAGATAGCAAAAGACGACATGGTGCGTGGCTATACCATCTCATGCGGCGGTTTCTACGGTCCACAAGGCCGCGTGCTGCGCGCCCCCATCGCCGATCCTCAACAGAACGAGAAGATTGAGTCTTTCGAATACGACGGCATGCACATCTGCAATTTCGAAATGGAGTCATCGGCACTCGCCGGTCTCGCTTCACTTCTTGGACACCGCGCTATGACCTGCTGCATGGTCATTGCCAACCGCTATGCCAAGGAGATGAACACCGAGTACAAAAACTCCATCGACACGCTCATTGAGAAAGTACTCAATCGCATCTGAAAGCAGGGACACATCTTTCACTACAGCAATCCAAAACAAAGAAAAATGACATCTTTCGAGAGCGACTATAACAACGGAGCGCATTCCGAAGTGCTCCGCCATCTCATTGAGACCAACGGAGAGCAGAGTCTGTCGTACGGCTTCGACAAATGGAGCGAGTCAGCACGACAGAAGATACGTACCGAATGTCAGTGCCCTGATGCCGAAATCTTCTTCCTTGTAGGCGGCACACAGACCAATGCCACTGTCATTGACGGAGTGCTCACTGGCTACGAAGGAGTAATAGCCGTTGACACAGGCCACATCAACGTTCACGAGTCTGGGGCTGTTGAAGCCTTCGGCCACAAAATCATCATTTTACCCTCGCACAATGGCAAACTGACTGCCGACGACCTGCGCGATTTCCACAATCGGTTCTATGCAGATCCCGTCTATGAGCACATGGTCATTCCCGGCATTGTCTATATCACTTTTCCCACCGAGTTGGGAACGCTCTATAAAGCAAGCGAGATCGAAGCCATCTATCAGCTCTGCCAGAATTACGAAGTGCCTCTCTTCATCGATGGCGCCCGACTGGGCTACGGACTCATGTCAGACGAATGTGACTTCGATCTTCCCTGGCTGGCCCATCATTGCGATGTATTCTACATAGGTGGCACCAAGGTAGGTGCGCTATGCGGTGAGGCCGTTGTCTTTCCCCGTGGCAATGCTCCGCGTCATTTCTTCAACATTGTGAAACAGCACGGAGCCTTGCTCGCTAAGAGCCGTCTGGCTGGTGTGCAGTTCGATGCTCTCTTCACCGACGGTCTCTACTTCAACATTGCCCGTCATGCCATAGAGAAAGCCATGCAGATGCGCCAACTCTTCAAGGATGCAGGCCTCAGCATAACCGATTCGCCCACCAATCAGCAATTCGTGGTGCTCACCCCCGCTCAGATTGAGCAAATCAGAAAAACAATCGCCTTCGAGACTTGGGAACCCATCGATGACAATCACACCCTCTGTCGTTTCGTCACCAGCTGGGCCACTACCGATGCAGACATGCAAGAGCTGGCATCTGCCCTAAAAGCACTATAGCCTTCAGCTTTACTTTTTTCCCCAACCCTCCCCTATCATGTCCACCCCACCGATGTCCTCATCCCTTCTCAGCGAAGACACCATCTGCGCACCAGCCACTGCTCCAGGCGGTGCGCTTGCCATCATCCGCATCAGCGGTCCTCAGACCCTGCCCATCGTCAGTTCCGTATGTCGATGCGTAACAGCAGCCACTCCTGCAAACACCGTCCACTATGGTCACATAGCCAACGGTTCCGAGGTCATCGACGAAGTCATGGTCACCATCTTCCGCTCCCCCCATTCCTATACAGGTGAAGACAGTGCGGAAATCTCCTGTCACGGCTCACGCTACATCATTCAGCAGATTCTCGACCTTCTCATAAAGCAAGGATGCCGCATGGCCAATCCCGGAGAATTCACTCAGTGTGCTTACCTCAACGGCAAGCTCGACCTATCGCAAGCCGAGGCCGTAGCCGATCTCATCGCATCTAACAACAAAGCCACCCACGACATCGCTCTCTCACAGTTACGCGGACATTTCTCCTCCGACCTTTCCCGATTACGCGAACATTTGCTAAAGCTCACCTCTCTCTTGGAGCTTGAACTCGACTTCTCCGATCACGAAGACCTTGAGTTTGCCGATCGTACCGAACTACTCCAGCTCGCCCAGCAAATAGAATCCCACATTGCTCGTCTTGCCAAGAGTTTTGAGACAGGTCAAGCCTTGAAGCAAGGCATACCCGTTGCCATCGTTGGTAAGACCAATGTAGGCAAGAGCACCCTGCTCAACCGCCTGCTCGGCGACGATCGCGCCATTGTCTCCAACATACATGGCACCACACGCGACACCATCGAAGACACCATCGACATACAAGGAGTCACCTTCCGCTTCATCGACACGGCAGGCATCCGCCAGACCACCGACGAGGTAGAACAGATTGGCATCATCCGCACCTATCAAGCCATTGCCAAAGCGCGCATCGTCCTTTGGCTCCTTGACGAGGCTCCCACAGTCACCGAACAGCAAGACATGCAGGAACGCTCTGAAGGAAAGAGGCTCGTCATCGTCATCACAAAATCGGATAAAGGCATATCGTTAGCCAGTGATTTTTCGTTCTTCATTCCTCATTCTTCCCTTATCCAGATTTCCGCCAAGACAGGTCAAGGCATCGAGGCTCTTGAACGTTCAATCTACCAGGCCGCCGATCTCCCCACCCTTTCCTCTTCCGATGTCATTGTCACCAATGCACGTCATTACGATGCGCTTCAGCGTGCCCATGTCAGCATTCTTCATGTCCTTGACGGTCTCACCTCCGGCCTAAGTGGCGATCTTTTGTCTGAAGATCTCCGCCAAACCATCGACCTCCTTTCCGAAATCACAGGTGGCCAGATCACCCCTCAGGAGACCCTCAACAACATCTTCCAACACTTCTGCGTGGGGAAGTGAGATGTATAATGGTTGAAAAAAACTTTCGATTATATAGCAAAACTATAGAATACTCCAATTATTATAGAAATTTATCTCCATCTTCGCAATATTTGTGAATTCTGACAGAAATAGCATGCAGAATGTACTCAGAAAGGTTATATTGCTATAACCTTTTTATCATTTTGAATTGTTATAATGAAACTTTTTTGTTGCAAAAGTAATAAAAATATCATTACTTGATACGTTGATTTTGTATTCGGAACATCTTAATAAACATAAAAATTTGCCATTAAAAGAACAAAATCCGTACAAAACTACTACAATTAAAAATATTTGTAGTATCTTTGTACCGATTTTCAAAGATAAGAATATGAAAGGACGGAATACATATCTTTCTTCCGCCTCTGTAAAAAAGCAAGGGAGAACAGCTTACTATAAGATGCTGGAGAGTGCCAAGCAAGGAGAGCTTATCCAGGTCCGTCGTGGTGTGTATGCCAATATAGACCAACTCAGTGGCAACATGATTGACATCAATGCCGTTGTTCCTGAAGGCATTCTATGCCTTTGGTCAGCATGGAGCATTCATCAGCTTACCACTTCCATGCCACAGGCTTTTCATATCGCCATCAAAAGAGGGCGAAAAGTCTCTATTCCTTCTTTTCCAAGAATGGAGGTTCATCATTATACGGAAAATCTTCTAAAAATTGGTGTAAATTCGATGATAATTGATGGTTTCAATATTCGCCTCTACGATGTTGAACGATGTGTGTGCGATGCGGTAAAGTTTCGCAATAAAGTTGGTATGGATGTCTGCTCCGAAATCATCAATAATTATCTTGAACGTCCAGACAGAAACCTAAGCAAGTTGATGGACTACGCCCGTAAACTGAGAGTGGGAAAGATTCTTGAACAATATCTGCAAGTTAAACTATGAGTAACGAAGCCATAAAGAATTACGGAAAATCTATCCGCAGCAAACTGTTGAACATATCCAAAAAGGAAGATGTCTTCCATCAAACCATCCTGACTCGTTTCTTTCAAGAACGTCTGCTATACAGAATGTCACAGACAAGATACCGCGACAACTTCTATCTGAAAGGTGGTGCTTTGATGTATGCATACGAAAAGTTTGCAGCGCGCCCAACATTGGATATAGACTTCCTTGGAAAAAATATAAGTAATGAAGGAACTTCAATCGTTGCAGCATTCAAAGAGATTTGTTCCGTTCCATGCGATGAAGACGGGGTTATCTATGACGTCGAAAATATTACATCACAGAATATCACAGAGTTCAAGGATTATCATGGTATACGACTGAGCATACCAGTTAGAATGGACACAATTTCACAAGTATTGACGATGGACATCGGCTTTGGCGATGTAGTCACCCCAAGTCCAATAGATCTAGACTATCCTACTCTGCTTGAAAGTCTGCCAGCTGTAAACATTCTGGCTTACTCGCTTGAGACAGTTATTGCAGAGAAATTCCATGCAGTGGTTGATCTGGCAGACCAAAGCAGCCGCATGAAAGACTATTACGACCTATATCATCTGCTGTCAAAAGAAAAATATGACAGTGAGATACTACAAGAAGCTATTGTGCATACATTTGAGAACAGGCATACTTCATATGATGCTAACACTATGTTTTTCCGCGATGATTTTGCCAACAACCAACAAATGCAAGTTCGATGGCAAGCTTTTTTACGCAAAATCACAAAGAAAGGGGAAATGTCATTCTCTGAAGTTGTGACACACATACAAGACACTTTACGCCCTTATTGGGAGATTCTGGCACATGAATAAGTACCATACATACGATTTCCCAGACTGCAAATGCCTTGTTGTCTGCGGAGACATTCACGGTGATTTCAATCTACTGGTGAATAAAATTTGTGTGCAATATCAGATGAAAGATACTCTGGTCATTGTAGCAGGAGATTGCGGCTTTGGCTTTGAAAGAAAAGGGTACTAT
>JAEEPT010000190.1 GCA_016284895.1 Prevotella sp.
AGCGCATCCTGTTCGTAGCCAACTTTGCCCCCCGTAAGATGATGGGCATTGAGAGTCAGGGCATGATTCTCTCGGCAGTCGATGCCGACGAGAGCTTAAGTGTGGTGACTACTACCAAAGACGTGAAGCCTGGCAGTCAGGTAGGATAATATCTGTTCAATGGATGGAGTCATTGAAGGAGAAGACAGCCAAAGGCCTGTTTTGGGGCGGAATGAACAATGGCGTTCAGCAATTGCTCGGGCTCGTCTTTGGCATTATTTTAGGTCGTCTGCTTAATCCTTCCGACTATGGTCTCATAGCAATGATTACCATCTTTTCGCTGATAGCAACCGCTTTGCAGAATAGCGGTTTCTCTACAGCACTGGTTAACGAGAAAGAGCCAAAAGACAGTGACTATAATGCTGTCTTTTGGTTCAATATTATTATGGGAGGTTCCATTTATCTGGTGCTCTTCTTCTCTGCCCCTTTGATAGCAGCCTATTATCATGAGCCACGACTGGTGGCGCTTTGTCGTTATGCCTTTATAGGATTGTTGTTTAGTTGTAGTGGTGTGGCTCAGGCGGCTTATCTTTTTAAGAACCTCAGAGCTAAACAACTGGCTAAGGCCAGCATTACAGCCACCATCCTTTCCAGCAGTGTGGCAGCCTTGATGGCTTGGCAAGGATTTTCTTATTGGAGCTTGGCCACGCAGACCAATCTCTTTATCCTGATTTCTACGCTATTACGCTGGCATTATAGCGACTGGCGGCCAGCGTTGAAGCTTGATTTTGCCTTTGTGCGTAAGGCTTTCCCGTTCAGTGTTAGAATTCTGATTAGCGATGTGCTTACACATGTGAATAATAATGTGATGAACATCCTTTTAGGGCGCTATTTCAGTGCTTACGATACGGGTAACTACAATCAGGCCTACCAATGGAACAACAAGTGCACATCGCTTATTCAGGGTATGGTAAAGCAAGTAGATCAGACGGTGCTGGTAAGTGTCAGGGATGACAGCGAACGTCAACTGGCTGTATTGCGCAAAATGATGCGCTTTGCTGCTTTTATCTCTTTCCCGTTGCTTCTCGGATTTGGATTAGTATCAAAAGAGTTTATTGTGCTGACCATTGGTAAAAAGTGGCTCGTTTCTGCTCAGTATCTACAGTGGATATGTGTTTGTGGTGCTGTGTTACCCCTTAGTACGCTACTGTCCGACTTCTTAATAAGCAAAGGCAAGTCGGGCACATTTATGGGGTGTACACTTACGTTAGGTCTGCTCCAAATCACAGCCATGCTAACGCTATATCCTTATGGTATTGCCACGATGGTAAAAACTTACATGGTGCTTAATCTTAGTTGGCTCTTTGTTTGGTTCTTCTTTGCCTGCAAGGATACCAGCTATACCTTATTACTGATGCTCAAGGATATCATGCCTTTTGCTATTGCTGCTATGTTTGTAATGACATCCACAGGTTATATCACCATGTCGATAGAGAATCTTTGGTTGCTACTCATTAGCAGATGTATCGTGGCTGCCGTACTCTATTATGCTGTGATGCGACTGGCTGGTGCTCAGATACTGAAAGAGACTACTAACTTTATAATGAACAAAATAAAAAAACATTAAGATATGAACTATGCTTTGATTATTGCGGGAGGATCTGGAAACAGAATGGGACAGGACATTCCCAAGCAGTTTATCAACGTTTACGATAAGCCAGTACTTATCTATACACTGGAGAGTTTTCAGCGCCATCCAATGGTTGATGCTATTGAGGCAGTTTGTCTTGATGGTTGGCATGAGGTGCTTTGGGCCTATGCCCGCCAGTTTAATATCACCAAGCTTCAGGCTGTTGTGGCTGGTGGAAGCAGTGCTCAGGAAAGCATCCGCAATGGTGTGTATGATTTGGAGAGTAAGGCTTCGGCTGATGACATCATCATCATCCACGATGGCATCCGCCCATTGGTGGATGATACCGTATTAACCGATGTTATCCAGAAAGCCATGAAGTATGGCAATGGTGTAACATCGCTGCCTTATAATGAGCAGATATTCATTGTGAACCCTGATGACGAGACAACCACCAAGCAGTATATTCCTCGCGAAACCTTGCGCCGCGTGTCAACGCCTCAGGCTTATCAGTTCAAAAAGCTGGATGAGGCTTATCACGAGGCATTCGAGAAAGGCATAGGCATTCATGGTTCGTCGTACACCAACACCATGATGGTTGAGTTAGGTGAGACACTGCACTTTGCTGCTGGATCAGACAAGAACATCAAACTGACCACGAAGGACGATCTCGAGATGTTCAAGGGGTATTTGAAAATGGATAAAGACACATGGCTGAAGTGACATCACTCAATAAAAAGCATCCTCTCTATCAGGAAGATTTAGAGTGCATTGCTCAGATGCCAGGCATCGAAGGAGTGTATGGAAAATCATTCTTGATATCTGGTGCTACAGGCTTGATAGGCGTTTGTTTGATAGATGCCCTGATGCATCTGAATAAGCAGGGTGCTGGCATTACAGTTTATGCCTTAGGACGAAGTCGCGAGAAGGCGGCTCAGCGTCTTGGCGAATATTTCAAAAATCATCTTTTTCATTTTGTAGAGCGTGAAGCATCTGAGTCGTTGTTAGATTTACCAGATGTAGATGTAATTATCCCTTTGGCCTCTAACACCCATCCTCTGGCCTACTCAGAATATCCGATTGAGACTATCAATATCAATGTGAAAGGAGCAGAGCAGGCCCTTGAGAAAGCTGTGGCTTGTGGTGCAATGGTTCTCTATCCGTCAACAGTAGAGGTTTATGGTAATGCCCGTGGCAACGATGATTTCACAGAAGACTACACAGGCAAACTCAATTTGGCTACAGCGCGTGCCTGCTATACAGAGTCGAAGCGACTGAGCGAGGCTTTGTGTCAGTCGTATATGGCTGAACGCGGAGCGCAAGTCAAAATAGCACGATTGAGTCGTGTGTTTGGTCCAACGATGCTAACGAGCGACAGTAAAGCCTCTTCGCAGTTCATTAAGAAAGCACTGACAAGCGAGGATATCGTGCTGAAGAGTAAGGGACAGCAGCTTTTCTCTTATACCTATATGGCCGATGCCGTAGGAGCCATGCTGCATGTGCTGTTACATGGCGAGAATGGTGTGGCCTATAACATCTCTAATGAGTTGTGTAATGTGCGTTTGAAGGACTTTGCTCAGCTCTGTGCTGATTGGGCCAACAAGCACGTCGTGTTTGAGCTGCCATCAGAGACAGAGCAGAAGGGATTTTCGATTGCTATGCGAGCCATTCTTGACAATACCCGTCTAAAGGGATTAGGTTGGAAGCCCCATTACACGATGAAGGATGCTGTATGTCGCACCTTATCTATATTAAGAAATAGTTAAACATCTTGAAACGATTTCATTTTGAATCATCTGTAGATCAAAGAAGCACAAATTGAGTTGTCCCAACTTTTTATAATCGTTACTATGTCATGAATAATCCCTATTTACAGAAATTTAAGGAACAGCAGCTGCGTGTTTGTCAACTCAAGCAGTTATCTATTCTCGAAGAGATAGATTGCATCTGTCAGAAGCACCATATTGGTTATTGGCTCGATGGCGGAACGCTATTAGGAGCTGTCCGTCATGGTGGTTTTATTCCATGGGATGACGATATTGATATCGCCATGCTCCAGGAGGACCTAGAACGTTTTGTAAGTGTGGCACCATCAGAGCTTCGCGAAGGCTTATTCCTGCAGACGCCACAGACAGAGCCACAGTCAAAGGAGCCTATCATAAAGGTGCGTGACTTAAATTCATTCTATGTAGAGGGAGCGGATAACTTTGCTGCCGACTATCAGAAAGGACTTTATATAGATATATTCCCGATGATAGCTTATCCCACGCTGCCTAGAAAGTGGGTAAAGCACATCACATTAGGTATTTCTAAGAGTTATTCCATTTTGCATAAGTCGCATTATTATTCTTTGAGGTCGTTTGTAGAGTTCTTTTGGTTTGGAGCTAAATATGTTTTCAACAAATGCCTATGGAATGTGCTTTACGCCATTCGTCCCAAGAACGTCTATATGTCAAACATCCTTATTAATAATGGTTATGGCATCATGCATCGCAAGGATGCTGTTTTCCCGTTAGGAACTATCACTTTCGAAGGGAAATCATTCAGTGCCCCATGCAATCCTGATGCTTACCTTAGTGATCTCTATCATAACTACATGGAGATTCCACCTAAGGAGAAGCGAAAAATTCATTCAGTATTCATCATGCCCCAATTAGTATGAAACATCCCGCTAAGATTGATATCGCCGTTCTTCTGCTGTTCTTCACACGCAGCAACACATTCCGACAGGTATTCGAAGCTGTGCGCCAGGCACGGCCTTCCAAGTTGTTCCTTTATCAGGACGGACCTCGTGGAGAAAAGGACATGGCTGGACTGCAGGCATGCCGACAGATCGTGAGCGATGAGCAGATAGACTGGGAGTGCGAGGTGCATCGCAACTATCTGGAGAAGAATCAGGGATGCGATCCCTCTGGATTCCGCTCTCATCAGTGGGCTTTCTCACTGGCAGACAAAGTGATTGTGCTTGAGGACGATGTAGTACCCTCACAATCCTTCTTCCCCTTCTGTAAAGAGATGCTCGACCGTTATGAGCACGACGAACGCATCGCAATGATTGCAGGATTCAATACTGATGAAATTACGCCCGATGTGCCTGACGACTATTTCTTCACTTCCTTCCTAAGCATTTGGGGCTGGGCCTCATGGCGACGTGTTGCGCAAAGGTGGGAAGCCGACTACGCTTTCATGCGTGATGAGTACAACATGCGACAACTGAAAGCACTGGCCCGACAACGAGACTACCGCAACACCATGCTTCAGATGTTTCGCGATCACAGCATGAGCGGAAAAGAATATTTTGAAACCATCTATTGGGCAGATATGATTCTGAACTCTGGCCTGACGATTATGCCAACGAAGAATCTTGTGAACAATGTGGGACTGACCTCTGACTCAACTCATTTCTCTGCCGAGCTACAGACCATGCCACACCGTCTGCGCCACATCTTCACCATGCCACGTTACGAGATTTCCTTCCCACTCCGCCATCCTAAGTATGTCATTGAGAACGTGGACTACAAAGAACGGCGCTATAAAGTATTGGGATGGAACCATCCATGTACCAAGATTAGTTACTCATTCGAGGAGCTATGGCTGAATCTGCGACACGGCAACTGGAGCATCATCACCCAATCGGTTACCCGTCGCATCCGCAAATGGATGGGGACGGAAAAACACAAATAGAGAAAGACAAACAGGGAGGGGGATCAATAATATTTGCGTACCAAGGGTTCAATAACCGTTGGTACGCATTCTTTTATACTCTCTCCGCGACGAACACGCTCACGAATCATTGTGCTTGAGATATTGAGCAGTTCAGTCTCCATGACCGTCACATTAGCAGGCAGGACCGACGTATCAAAGTCGCTACCCTTGCGCGGATAGACTACGATGCGAAAGTTGCGCAGAATGTCGTCGGCCTTATACCAGCGATGAAACAATGCCCAATTATCACCGCCAATAAGCAGCACGAATTCACAGTCAGGATAATCAGCCTTCAGATGCTGTAGCGTATTCCATGTGTAAGAGGGCTTAGGCAGATGGAACTCATAGTCTTTTGCCACGAGCCCTTCTTCACCTTGCAGCGCCATCTGTGCCATCTCAAAACGCAGTTGGTCGCTGAGCAGACTGCTCTGTGCCTTCAACGGATTCTGCGGAGAAACCATGAGCCATACTTCATCCAGCCCTGCCAGTTTACGCAACTGGCGCGCCAATGAAATATGGCCCACGTGTATCGGGTTAAAAGACCCGCCGAAAAGTCCGATTTTCATTCTTATACTATATTCAGGAATTGCTTTACCAGTCGCAGCGTTTCTGCCTTAGCCTCATCCAGGCAATCGTTCACCACCACATGATCAAACTGCGGTGCAAAGGTGAGCTCATATTCCGCCTTGGCCAGACGATTCTTGATAGCTTCCTGTGTATCGGTGCCACGCCCCTCCAACCGTCGGCGCAGTTCCTCAACCGAAGGTGGCTGGATGAACAGGCTCATGGCGCGTTCGCCATAGAATTTCTTAATGTTCACGCCACCTTTCACATCGACATCGAACACCACGTTCTGTCCTGCTTCCAACTGTCGCTCCACCTGCGCTTTCAGCGTGCCGTAGAAGCGGTCTTGATAGACCTCCTCGTATTCCAGGAACTCATTGTTTTGTATCTTTGCACGAAACTCCTCTGGCTTCAGAAAGAAATACTCCACTCCATTCTGTTCGGTGCCACGCGGAGCACGCGAGGTGGCACTGATAGAGAAATACAGTTGCAGCTCAGGATGTTCCTGCATCAGCCACTGCACGATAGTCGATTTGCCACTACCTGAAGGAGCACTGAATATTAATAGTTTTCCTTTCATAATGATGGATATTGAAATTCATTAGATGAACCAGGGCTGACGCATCAAAGTGCGTTCAGCACCTGCTCCTTAATTTGTTCCAGTTCGTCCTTCATCTGAACCACGATATTCTGCATCTCGGCCTGGTTCGACTTTGAACCCGTCGTATTGATTTCGCGCCCCATCTCCTGAGCGATGAATCCGAGCTTCTTGCCCTGTCCGTGCCCGTCGGCCATCGTCTCGCGAAAGTATTTCAGATGATTGGTCAGTCGTTGTTTCTCCTCACTGATGTCCAGTTTCTCAATGTAGTAGATCAGCTCCTGCTCCAATCGGTTCTTGTCATACTCCACACTCGGAATCTGCTGCAGACCGTCAACAATACGCTGACGAATCTTCTCTACGCGAGCCTTCTCGTAGGGTTCAATCTCGGCCAGCAGTCGCTCGATATTATCTATTTTCTCATTGAACTTCTTCTCCAGTGCAGCACCTTCCTGTTT
>JAEEPT010000014.1 GCA_016284895.1 Prevotella sp.
TTTGCCTCGTGGATATCCGTCACGGGGCAGGTCAGCACATCCTTGGTGAGAAGCAGGAAGTCGGCATACTTGCCCGTCTTGATGCTGCCTCGCTCATCCTCAAGGAACATCTGACGGGCAACATTGATGGTCAGTGTCTGCAGTGCCTGCTCGCGGGTCAAGCACTCCTCCGGCCACCAAGGCTTGCCCTTACCTGCTTGGTAGACGCCAGTGACGGCAATCTCCATAACGCCGAACGGATCGTCAGGACTGTTGCTCAATGCAGGGAAGTCAGTGTGTGAGGAGATGTTGATGCCGTTGTCGAAGTAAGACTTCATAGGGAAGCCCTTGTCCTCCTGACCTACGGGAAGGATGCCACTCTTCAGATAGTCTTGTTCCGCATCAGTGAGATGATGCCATATCATGCCAGAGGTGACATAAATGTTGTGATCTGCCATACGCTTATAATCCGCAGGATTGACGTTGCGCACATGCACCAATGTATTGCGCATCTCGTCCTTACCACCGTTGATGTAGGCATTGATAACACGGTTGACGCCCTTGTTGCCCATAGCATGTATGTGCATGGTCAGACCTTTATCGTTCGCCTTGCGTGTGATGGAGGTTAGTTCCTCTTCGGACCAGTTCTCGCTGCCCTGGTGACCGTCAGGGAACAATGGATCCGTGAATCCGGTGCCAGTCTCCACAGTGCCGTCCATGAAGAGCTTAATCCAGTTGGGCTTTACGCGGGTAGAAGCATACTTCTTAACGTCACTCGCCTTTGCCATAGCCTCGTCGATATCCATCCAACTCTCAATCTCGCTGCACAGGCCCAGTACAAAGTGCATCTTGCCTGCCTTGTCGCGTTGCTGGGCTGCCTTGTAGAGGTTGTGGTTGTAGAAATATGTTGACCAGCCATCGATATACATCGTGTAGCCTTCTGACAGTATCAGTTCTTCGATTTTATCCATGTTTGCCGCTGCGATGTCAACGGAGAAGAGGTTCTCGTTGTCCAGGAAGGAGCGTGTGTAGGTGCCCTCCTGCTCTTTCAGGAAACCGGTAGGTGTACCGTCAGCGCCAATCTGAATCACACTGCCGCGAACGTCCCTCTTGAGCGGTGTGCCGTCTTCCTTCATGATGCCTGCCTTGACCAACAGGATGCTGTTCGCCAAACCCTTGTGGGCTTCGTCGTCGGCAAAGTAGATGGGGATGTCGCTGCAGACAGCATCCAACTGCTGGCGGGTAGGCATATTTTTCTGGAAGTTTATGTAGTTCCAGCCGAAGCCGAAGATGGCTGTGGCGCCTGTGGCCCTCGCCTTCTTGACGGCAGCAGGAAGGATCTCCTTGAGGAATTTGTCTGCATCGTTGCCGGGACCAACCATGGTTCCTATAGAATGGATGGCCAAGCCTGAAGCATAGTGGGCGTGACCATTACCACAGCCGGGCATCACCAAGCCCTTGTCAGTATAGTCCACCACTTCGGTCTTACCCTCCTCCACGTAGGCTTCGGCTCCCGCCTTGTCGCCGACATAGATGTACTTGCCGTCCTTCACGGCAAAGGCTTCTACAATCTGATTGCTTTCGGCAGTGTATATCTTGCCATAGACCACCAGGTCGGCACTGGGCTTGCTATTGCAGCCAGTAAGCATCGCCATGCTGATGACAACACTCATCACTGCGACACACGAGCGCATCGCCTTCATCATTCTCATACGAAATGTCTGTTTCTTCATATCTTCTCTTGTTTTTATATCAGTTCTTTTTATGCCTTATAGACTTCCTCACCATCGACGATGGTGGCAATGATGTTGGCCTTGCCTACCTTCTCAATGTCGTCGTGCAGGAAGTCGCAGTCGAAGACGGTCATGTTCGCAATCTTGCCGAACTCGATGGAACCCATGCGGTGCTCCTGATGGAACTGACGCGCTACGTTGATGGTCATGGCACGCAACGACTGTTCACGGGTGATAGCCTCTTCCATGTTGCGTGGTGAGGCTACGCCACCTAACACATCCTTCGGATAGTTGCGTTTTTCTGCCGTATAAATACTGAGTTTGATGTCCATCATCGGTGAAACGGGATAATCGGAATGGAATACCACGTTGGCACCAGCCTCATAGAATGACTTGATAGGGTAAGACTGATCAGACAACTCTTGACCCACGTAGATGACCTCTTGGTCAGTCATACCAGGCGTCTTAGGCGACCAAAGCGGCGCTACAGCAGGAACGGAGCCAGTTGCAGCCATGCGACGGATGTCCTCATCAGTCACGAAGTGCAAGTGCGCCAGCACATTGCGCTGGTCCTTGTCGCCAGTAATCTTCTCTGCATCCTCGATACAACCCAGCATGAAGTGCGTGGCACCGCCGCCTTCGGAGTGAACGTGTACTGCCATACCCTCCTTGTCTGCCTCCGCAATCATCTCCACCATCTTGTCGTGGTCGTTGAAGCGCTCCACACCATGATAGCCTGGCTGATCCAGATAATCCTGGTTCTGCCAACCCGTATGTGCCTCGGTCACACCGTCGAGGAATGTCTTAATACCGACAATATTAAAGTACTCACCCCCATACTTGACACGGTCAGCAGCAACGCGGGCAACCTCTGCCTTCGGATCGGCTACATTATCTGGAGCCAGCATATAACCGTAGGTGCGCAACTTCAGCCTGCCTTCCTCTTCCAGCTCATGGTATGCCTGTGGAGCATGCTTACAGAACAGTTCCACACCAGCGTCGGCAACGGCTGTATAACCCTTCTGAAAGGCAAAGTCCTGCCATGCCAGCAGATAGTTCTTGGCTTCCTCTACTGAAGTAGGAAGTTTTGCGATGACATCCAGCAACGGATTCTCACAGATGTAGCCGTCGGGATTGCCATCCTTGTCCACGTGTACCATGTCGTAGCCATATCTCTTCGCGTATTCCGCATCGATACCTATCCATTCCATAGCCTTGGTATTGAGCAGCATGGAGTGTCCGCCACCGGTTTGCATGATAACTGGCTTCTCCGAATATATCTCATCCAGATACGCCTTGGTGACGTATTCCTCGTTTTCAACCCATCCTGCGGCTATATAGACTTGCTTCTGAGGGTTCTTTGCAATGAACTCCTTAATAATCTCACGGTATTTGGGGTAGTTAGTTTCTACACCAACCTGAGCGAGGTTAGCCTGTCCGATAAGGCGGTCGCCGGCGAAGTAGCCGTGACTGTGTGACTCGATGAAACCAGGATAGATGAAGTTGTCACCATAGTCGAGCACCTGCGCACCCCTACTGGCGATTTGTTTTACTTCTTCTGCGCTACCAATAAATGCAAATACGCCGTTCTTCACTAATGCAGCCTTGGCAAAGGGCCGCTTTTCGTCCATCGTAATGATGTTGCCAAGAATAATCGATTGTTTCATAATTGAATAATATAATTGTTTTAGATTTCTGCAAAGGTAAGAAAATAACAGCAAAAAAAAAAGGCTCCGAGAGGGGAGCCCTTAAGATTTTGCTGATTTTGCAACTGCTTTTGCTGATTTTGAAGGTTGCGCCGCAGATTACTCGTCAGTATCGCCCATCCAGGTCGTCACATTCTTACCCGTTTGCTGCTTAAACGCACGGCTGAAAGTGCTGTAACTATGATAGCCGCACTCTTGGGCGAGTTGCTGGACAGTAAAGTCGCGATTGTCGTCAATAGCCTTGTGATAGAGACTGATGAAATGCTGGATGCGCAACTCGTTGATATAGTCGTTGTAATGCTGGCCGCGACTTGAGAAATATTGGCTGAGATAGAAACGGTTGGTTCCAATGGCTTTGGCAAGCTGCTGACTGTTCAGGTCATGCTGCAGGTAGAGTTGCGTGGACACGCAATGCTGCTGTAATAACTGACCGATTTTGTCTTGTACTGCCGATGAAAGACCATTGTTTATCGTCTCGCTGGCGACATTTGTTGAAACAGATTTGCTATCAAATTGGCTCAGATCACTCAGCGTTTCCGCACGCCACACGAGAAAACCTGTCAGTATAATGGTATTTATCCGTGCGGCATATTTAAAGAACAAGCCCAGATGCTCATAGGCGTACAGACTGAATGCCATCATAATGATGGCCAGTACTACCAGGCTCTGCCATACCTCCTTGTGCTCCAGATCGGCATAATTGTCGCGAAGCCAGCGCCCATATTGCCGTGTCGCGCGTATCATATATATAATTAAGCCGATGCCCAACAACAGAAAATAAGCATATAGCACCGGCATGATGGCGTCGCTGCGGGTAATAGCGCACACCATCATTCCCACAACAAGAGGTGACATCATCACGCCAATGGGCCAAAGCGGCCGTCTATGGTCTTGCAGCATGGTGAACAATATAGCTATGACCAAAGGGAAACACGTCAGGAAGTCGAACATTGCGCCCACAAAATAAAGCATTTGGATATCCTCAACAGAGGTCATATAAATGAGGGGCAAATACAACAGGTAGCTCAATGTAATGGTACCCAGGAAGGCAGCGGTAAATCGGCGCAAGCGTACAGACGACGTGATATTAGGCGCTATGGCATTGGCACGGCGGAACAGCAAATAGCAACTGGCTATCAGGCTGAACGCCATGACACTCGCATAGAGCATCAAATAGATCATATCGCCCCTATAATGTTGTTCGTACATCGTTTGATCAATCCAGATTTGGTTACAAAGATAACACTTTCAGGCGAAACAGCAAAACTAATCCTGAGAAACCTCAGTTATACTATAAATTTGCAAAACATCTGTTTCATCTGTTTCTATTTGTATTCCATTGATTATCAATAACTTACAACGGCAACAGATGGAAGCAGATGATTTAGCCTAAATCACGATGAGTTTTAGGCAAAATCACGAAACGATTTAGGCTAAATCGTAATGCGATCTTGCCTAAATCGTTTTGTGATTTAGGCTATATTGCTTGATGATTTAGCCTAAATTATTCGATGACTTAGTTAATCTTCTGAAAAGAGGGCAGACTTTTCAACGATTATTCGTATTTTTGTAGTCGAAACATAACCACACAGAATTATGAAGAGTTTTATCAATGTACAAGATCTCGGTCCTCTGGACAAGGCACTGGCCGAGGCAATGGAAATCAAGAACGACCGTTACAAATACCAACATCTGGGCAAGAACAAAACGCTCATGATGATTTTCTTCAACAACTCACTGCGCACCCGACTCAGCACGCAGAAGGCTGCCATGAACCTGGGCATGAACGTGATAGTGCTCGACGTGAACGCCGGTGCCTGGAAACTGGAAACGGAGCGCGGTGTGATCATGGATGGCGACAAGAGCGAGCATCTGCTGGAGGCCATCCCCGTGATGGGCTGCTACTGCGACCTCATCGGCGTGCGCTCGTTTGCCGGACTGACCGACCGCGAATACGACTATGCCGAGACGGTGCTCCACCAGTTCATCAAGTATAGCGGTCGCCCCGTCTTCGCCATGGAAACGGCTACAGTTCACCCACTGCAAGCCTTTGCCGACCTCATCACCATTGAGGAACATAAGACCGTGGAGCGCCCGAAGGTGGTACTCACCTGGGCTCCCCACTGCCGCGCCCTGCCGCAGGCCGTGCCAAACTCCTTTGCTGAATGGATGAATGCCGCCGAGGACGTTGACCTGGTCATCACCCACCCCAAGGGCTACGAGCTCGACCCGAAGTTTGTGGGCAACGCCCGTGTGGAGTACGATCAGAAGAAAGCCTTCGAGGGGGCCGACTTCATCTATGCCAAGAACTGGTCGAACCCGGGCGTGACCTGTCCGGAGGACTACGGCAAGATTACCTGTGAGGACCGCTCATGGACGGTGGATACCGAGCACATGTCGTGGACAAACAACGGTAAGTTCATGCACTGTCTGCCCGTGCGCCGCAACCTCATTGTGACCGATGACGTGATAGAGTCGGAGAACTCGCTCGTCATTCCCGAGGCAGCCAACCGCGAAATCAGCTGCTCGGTGGTGCTCAAGCGCATGCTGGAGGCACTTGCTACGGGGGCAAGCAAATAAAACAATCAACTAAAAAAACCTGACATGACAAAAAAACTCATCATGGGACTGGTGTTCTGCACACTTCTCCCCTTGACATCAATGGCCCAGCGACTATTGCAACCGATGGGGCGGGGCGTGGTAGTGACCTACCGAAAAAGTACAGAACGGAGTGTGACCGCCAGTGGCGGCAACGGCTATTTAGTGTCGTGGCGCAAACTGGCACAGGAGCCCGAGGGAACCACCTACAACGTATATCGTAGGACAGGCAGCACGGGCGAGTTTACGAAGGTGAACAGCACACCGCTCAAAGTGACCAACTATAAGCCCTCATCGGTGGCCGCCAACACCGAGTGGGCCGTGACCGCCATCACTCCCGACGGCACTGAAGGGCCGCTGTCGAAGCCTTTCCTCTACACCACCCAGCCGTGGAGCAACGTGTGGTTCAAGTTCGATTTCGACAACAAGGTCATTGCCCGCAACGACTACCGCACGAAGTTTGTATGGCCGATGGACCTTGACGGCGACGGTGAAATGGATGCCGTGCTGTGCGACCGCCTGTTTGCAGGCGCCACAGGGGGCGACGATGCCGAGAACCAAAGCGACAACACTGCTACTACTACCCACAAGATACAGGCTTACCGGCTCACGGGTGAACTGCTCTGGACGGTCGATATGGGGCCCAACATGAACATCTGCGGAGGACAGAACGACATGGTGGTGGCCTACGACATCAACTGCGACGGGCGTTGCGAAGTAATCATCAAGTCGTGCGACGGCACTCGCTTTTGGGACAAGCAGAACGAGACGTGGGGACTGTATGCAATGGGTAGCACCGTGCCTGATGTAGATGGCGACGGCATTGTGGACTACCGGCAGCAGACGGTGCGCAACCGTCCGTTCTACGTGTCTGTCATCGACGGCATGACAGGTGCTGAGATTGCATGCAGCGAACTGAAATACAGCGAGGTTCACGACGGTTCCGACACCTACACGCGCACCAACCGTTCCAGCTACATGAGCGACGGCTATTCGGCCATGGACGGCCACTTCGCCATTGCCTATCTCGACGGCATTCATCCCTCGCTCATCATGGAGTGTCTGGATCGCGACAACAACAAGACCCACCACAACTATGTATTCACCTGGGACTACGACTGGACCAACGGCAACCCCTCCAACTGGCACCACTCCTCCACATGGAGCCGCAACGACAAGCGCCCCTGGCCGGCAGAGTTCCATCAGCTGCGCGTAGGCGATGTCAACGGCGACGGCTACGACGAGATGCTGCAAGGCGGCTATTCGGTGAATCCGCTGAAGGGATGGTTCTGCTCACCTGGCATCGGTCACGGCGACCGCTTCATCATCAGCGACATTGACCCCGACCGCCCGGGACTGGAAGCCTACGCCATCCAGCAAAGCGACCTCCTGGGACAGTTGCTCTACGACCCGGCCACGGGCTACCGCATCAAGGAGTGGTATCTGCCTTCGGTCTATGATGTGGGGCGCGGTGCCTGTCTCGACATCGATGCCTCACACAAGGGCTACGAGATTCTGAGCTATGTCGATGAATTCGTGTATGACTGCAAAGGCGAGAAGACAGGCCAGACACGCTCAGGCTCAATGTTCGAAGGCATCTGGTGGGACGGCAACCTGCAGCGCGAGTGGATTAACTCGCCTGGCGGCTCGGGCTGGGGCACCAACATGATGGTGACACGGGTGCTGGGCGACCGATTGGCCGAGTTCTCTCAGGAATCGAGCTGGGCCACTCATGGCGGAACGGGCACCCGTCCGGCCTTCATGGGCGACATTATCGGTGACTGGCGCGAGGAGATTATACTGGCCAATCAGAATGCCGATGCCTGCACGGGACTCGTGGGCTATACCACCAACATTCCCACCGACTACAGCATCTACACACTTCAGCAAGACCCGCACTATCGCGGCGACTGCACCACACGCGGCTACTATCAGCATCCTAACACGGGCTTCTATCTGGGAGGCGACATGCCCATGCCACCCCTGCCGCCAGTCATGGTGACCGACCTGCGATGGAAGGGAGGCTCGATCAGCAACGGCTTCACCACGTTCGACATGAAGGAACCTGCCAACTATGCCGACGGGAAGAGCCTCATGTTCGACCTCACGGGCGACAACAGTGATCACATCATGATTGACACGCCCCTCAATGCCAGTATCATCTATCTGATGAATCCTAAAGGCCACGACTATATCCTGCGGAGCACGCGCCATGGAATGTCCGACGGTATGATCACCACTGGAACGGGCTCGCTCGTCAAGTCGATGCAGGGCAAGGCCACTATGATGGGGCACCTGAAGCACACCGGACCGACAATCATCAGCGAAGGCACGCTTGAAGTAAGTGGCGAGATTCTCGGCCCCATAGAACTGAGAGCCAAGGGAACCCTTGGCGGTTACGTCACACTGCGCGACACCATCACGTTCGAGGGAGCACTCAACTACGAAGGCTGTAGGCTGAAGCCCGGCTTCGACCGTAGCGTAACCGGAAACATCATCTCGAAGAAGAGCATGACCCTCCCTGGAAATGTCTATCTGGAGGTGTCGTGCTACCATCTATTCAACGGCGAAGAAGAGTTTACTGATTGCAACAGACTCATCGTAGAAGGCAATCTCACGTTCAAGAATACGAACTACATCACCGTGAATCTCCTCGATGACAAAGCCGATGAATACGTGTTGGCTGAATGTACCGGCACGCTCACCTGCGACCCGTCGAGAATCAAGGTGCGCGGACTGGATGGCATCAACTACGACCTATTTGTCAAGGAGCAACAGCTCGTGCTGCGCATCAATGCCACACGCAGCGCCTCAAACGACGTGAAATGGACGGGCAGCGAGTCGAACGTGTGGGACTACAAAACTGAGAACTTCAGCCTGAACGGTAGCACAGCCTTCGTGAGCGGCGACCAGGTGGTATTCGATGAGAGCGGAGCCAACAAGAGCATCACCATCAACGAGATGATGGTGACCAAGGGTGTCGTCTTCAACGGTGGTGCCTACACCTTCTCGGGCAACGGTGGTATCTCGGGCGAGGGCGATGTGACCGTGAACAACGGAGCCACCGTCATCTTCAACCTGAAGAACAGCGACTATACTGGCAAGACCATTGTGAACAAGGGCGGTCAGCTCACTGTTCCGAACTTCTACGACGGTGGACAGAACAGTGCAATGGGAGCTTCGGCCAGTGCTGGCGACAACTGGCAGTTGAACGGCGGCAGAATGGTGCTGAGCAAGGACAACATGGCGACCAACCGAGTGCTCACCGTCACCGACACAGCCACCATCCGTATTGCACAGGCCAACAGCTCGCTTTCGCTGAAAGGACTGGTGAAAGGCTCAGGCTATCTGGTGAAGGAAGGCCCCGGACAACTGAACTTCAACTATGGCGGCGCCAACTCGTTTGCAGGCATCATCGTGAAGCAGGGCATCATAGCGCAAGGCGCATGGAACAGCACCTTTGGACGAGTGGGCGGCAACATGGTACTGGCAGGAGGAGAGGTCCATCAGATTGACAACAACAACAGTTCTACCATGCCTGTGCTGAACCATGTGATCACGGTTCAAGACGGTACGACCAACCGTATTCTGGGTACGTCGCGCGGCAAGATCAACGGCTCGTTCAAGGGGGCAGGCAACCTGACCATTGAGACGCGCTACGTTCGTTGCGATGTGGGAGCCAGCTTTGCCAATTTCGAAGGCCGTCTGACGGCTGTTGGCGGACAGTTCAGGCTGATGAGCAACGTGACCGACATGAGCAAAACACGCCTCAGCGTGGGGGCTGGAACCTACATTGCCCACTTTGCCAGTGGCGGTGGCAGCGAGGTGGCAGCCACTACGAAGATAGGTGCGCTCTCGTCGGCCTCAACTGCAACCGATGGTGTACTGGGCGGTTCGCAGAGCACCTACCAGATAGGATTCCTCAATGAGGACACACAGTTCTACGGACAGCTCAAGGCTGCCAGCATTCAGAAGGTTGGCACGGGCAAACTCTCACTGCGCAACGTGGGCCACACCTCCCCCATCACTGTGAATGGCGGCACGCTCGAGCTCTACAGCACCAGCACAACAGCTATGACCACTGGCACCATCACCGTGGGTCAGGGAGGCACACTGTCGGGCAACGGACTGGCTTCGAGCGTCATTGTCAGCAAAGGGGGAACACTGGCAGCTGGCATCAGTGCTACAGCAGCAGGCACACTGCGTATGGGCACGCTCACTATGCGCCAGGGTGCCACCATACGTTGCCTGCTCACCTCCAACAGTAATTCGAAATTCAAGGTAACCGGACGCATCACGCACAATAGTGACACGCTGCTCGTCGTAGTGCCGAGCACACGCACACTGAGCGAAGGCGATGAAATCGAGGTGTTCCCCTCGGGCTTCACTGCCGCCACGGGCGATGTCGTTGTGAGATGTGAATCGGAAGGTCAGAACACCTATGAGTTCGACACATCGACACTCAACACTGACGGTAAGATTCGCGTGAAGGCCGTGCTGAGCGGCATCAATGCCATTCTTACCGATGACTCACTGGTCGATGTATTCAACACAAACGGCATGAAGTTGCGCTCAGCCATTCCTTATCGTGAGGCTTTGCGCACACTTCCTGCCGGTGTCTATATCATAGGTGGAAAGAAAATCGTAGTAAGATAAAGATAAATTATTGGTGTCCGCTAAAACTTCTGCTATCACGTGCGCGTATATGCGTGCATGACGATGGCGAAAAAAATTCAGGGCTGAATCCACAAAGGAATCAGCCCTGATTTATTAAAAAAACACATACACACATACGCGCACGTGATAGCGGAAGTTTTAGCGGACACCAATAAACACAAAACTTATAACACGCAGGCCCAACCGAACTTACGAACTAACTCTAGTAGAAGGTTACGGTCGCGGACAGGAATAGTGAGAGCCACGGTTTCATGCTGGCTGTCTTCAACTGTCGACTCCAGTTCATATTGTGCCTGGGCTGACAGCAGGATTTTTGCTGGAAGTCCGATAGCATTCTCAATCTTCACAGCCAATTCTGTTGTGAGAGTACGCTTTCCATTAAGCACCTCGCTCAGATGTGAGGGCTGTGTGCCAAGCATCTTGGCAAATTCTTTTTGGCTAATACCACGCTCATCAAGTTCTGGCTTGATCATCATTCCTGGATGAACTGCCATAAAAGGTGCAGGGTTTTCATTTCTTGTTGCCATAGTGAGTATCATCTAAACTTAAAACTGTTATTCTAATGCCGCCGTCAAACTCGCGGAAAAGTATGCGCTCCACCATTCCATTGACAACCCGAATGGAACTTTTGCCATTGGTTCCTGTAAGTTGTTCATAGTGGAGGAAAGAGATGGCCCGGAGGTCACTGGCGCGTTCAGATAACCGCAAATAGTTATATGCAGTGGCGAGTGCCTTCATAAACTTTTGATTGCGAGTATATTTCTTGTACTTGCTGTTACGCCCCGTCGTAATGAGTTCTTCCAAATCCTTATCGTCAAAGATAATTTGCATAGTTCAATTCTATTATGCGGCAAAATTATAAAGAAATTCCCAAATACGGGAACAGTCATAGAATTTTCTTTCAGTTTTTAACATTAAAATACAATAGACTCACATCTGTTTCATCTGCTTCCCATCTGCACCTTTGTAACTGTCTGTACTATAGCGCTTTGCAGATGGAAACAGATGAAACAGATGTTTTTAAAAAACATGTTTTTATGGTCTGACCTGACCCTCGCCCTCGATGAGCCATTTGTAAGTACAAATCTCCTCGAGGGCCATGGGGCCGCGAGGCCCAAGTTTTTGCGTGGAGATGCCAATCTCTGCACCCAGACCAAACTGCGCACCGTCGGTGAACGAGGTGGGCGCGTTCCAATACACGCAGGCGGCATCGACATGGGCTTGGAACTTCCGTGCAGCTTTCTCGTCAAGTGTGATGATGCTCTCACTGTGGCCAGAGCCGTAGCGGTCGATATGCTCCAGTGCCTCATCGAGCGAGCCTACCGTCTTCACGGCCAGCTTATAGTCCATGAACTCTGTACCGAAGCTTTCATCGGTGGCATGTTCCAGGAAGGGATAGTTGTGTTCAAGCACTTTATAGGCTTCGTCGTCGGCATAGATCACCACATGTTTGTCAGCCATCTGTTCACAGAGGGCAGGCAGCGACTTGATGCGCTCACGGTGGATGAGCAGACAGTCGAGTGCGTTGCACACTGAGACGCGACGGGTCTTTGCATTCGTAATGATGGCGCGGCCCATCTCTAAATCTCCGTCTTTATCGAAATAGGTGTTCACCACGCCTGCCCCAGTCTCAATGACGGGTACCCGAGCTGTGTCGCGCACGAAGTCGATGAGCTTTCTTCCCCCACGCGGAATGCACAAATCAATGTAGCCCACAGCATTCAGCATCTCGCCCGTAGCCTCATGGGTGGCAGGGAGCAAAGTGACCACATCGGGACTCACGCCATGCCGGCTCAGCACCTCATGGATGATGCTCACGCCCATCTGGTTGCTACAGTCGGCATCCTTGCCGCCTTTCAGCACGCAGGCATTACCGCTTTTGAAACAGAGAGAGAACACATCGTAGGTCACGTTGGGACGGGCCTCATAAATCATGCCAATCACGCCGAAAGGAACGCTCACCCGACAGAGCCGCAATCCGTTGGGCAGAGTCTTCTGCTTTGTGATATGTCCTAACGGTGAAGGCAACGTGCTCACATTGCGCATGTCGGCAGCAATGTCGGCCAGCCGTTTCTCGGTCAGTTGGAGTCGGTCGTAGAGCGGATTCTCCTTCGACATCTTCGCCAAGTCCTCGGCATTTGCCTTCAGTATTCTCTCCTGGTTCGCAATGATGGCATTCGCCACATCCAGCAACACCTCGTTGCGTTGCTCATCGGTGAGCAGAGCCAAACTCTTCGAGGCCCGCTTCACCTGTTTAAAAGTCTCAGTCAGTTGCATTGTTTTATTCTCCTATTTAGTTTTATTTTCTGATTCCTTCGGCTCTGCATCCAGCATGGGCTGTGTGTCGGAGTCAATGAACATCGCCTCATCCATCTCTGAGAGCGATTTCTTCTTCTTGTTCTCACGCGCCCCGGCCTTCAGCAGATTACGGGCGGCTGTGATGATGCTGGGGCCGCCATCGGCTGTGGTGATCTTCAGCCGGGTCATCTTCTTGATGGTGTCGTACATGCTCGACTCCACATCCATGAAACGCATGCCAAAGTCCTGCACACGGTCGATCACCGTGTTGGCGGCATCCATCATGGCCTGTTGGTTCTGGAGCTGGCGCACCTGCGTCCACATCATCTCCAGCACACGCAAGTTCATATACATGGTCTGCGGACCGAGTATCATCACGCCCTCGTCGTAGGCTTCGCGCCAGAGCGACGAGTCGTTGAGCAATGCAAGGTTCAATGCACCTTCAATGGGGACATACATGATGGCGAAATTCAGCCGATTATATCCGTCGGGCAAATAACGTGTGTATTCCTTTCGAGCCAGTCGCTTCACCTGCGCCCTCACACTTTCTATATGGGCCTTCAGGTAGGCACTCTTCTCAGGTGTGCCGTCTTCAGCATTCATGTAGCGCTCGTAGTCGGTGAGCGACATCTTAGAATCTACCACCACATGACGGTTGTTGGGGAAGTGCAGGATGAAGTCGGGTATCAGTCCGCGCCCGTCATCGCCCTTGACCGTCTTGCCGTTGCGTTCTCTCAGCGTTTCCTGCGTATCGTACTGTTCGCCCTCCTTCAGTTCCAGATCCTCCAACAGTTGTTTCAGCTTCAGCTCGCCGAAGTTGCCCTGCACCTTCACCTCTCCGGTGAGCGCACGGGTGAGCCGGTCAGCCGTCTCACCGATAGCCGCGCTCTTCTGCATGTTGATCTTGATGGTCTCGTCCAGTCGGGTGAGTGCTTCGGTCTGCTGCTCTTTCGTCTTGTCGAGTGCCTCCTGCATGTCCCTCAGACTCTTTTGCAAGGGGTCGATAATCTTCGATACCTGTTCCTTGTTGCGTTCTCCCAGTTCGTCCTGTCGCTGCTTGAGCACTTTCTCCGAGGTAGTCTGCATCTGTTCACGAATCAAGTCAAGCTGGCTCTTCACCTGTTCTTCGTTCATTTTCCTAAGAGCAGAAAGCTGGGCTTCAAAGGACTCTTTCAGCTGTGCTACCTGACGCTCAAATGACGACTTCAGTTCAGCCTTTTGTTCGTTCAGGCGTTTCTCGTAGTCTTCCTTTTGAGTTCCAATCGCCTTCTCATAGTCCACCTTTTGAGTTTCAATCGTCTTCTCGTAATCCACCTTTTGGGTTTCAATTGTTCGCTCGAAATTTTCCCTTTGCGACTCTATGATTTTCTCATGGCTCGCCTTCTGCTCATCCAACTGCCGGGCAAAGTTCTCAGCATTGGCTTTCTGTACATCGCGCTCAGCTGTAAGCGTCATAATGGTCTCCATTAGTTCCTTCTTGCCCCGATTGCCCACAGAATATGCAAGGACAGACAAAAAGACAACAATTAGAACACCTATTATAAAATATAATTCCATGTGTAAACTACAATTTCGTTGCCATGTCACGAATATATCCATACGGATCATCCGGACAGTTCTGCATGATAAATCTCAAGCCACGTCCATACTCATCGTCACGACCCAGCCATACCTTTCTTAATCCCTCAATATCAGCAACCCCGCGTTTCTCAGAAAGAAACAAGTCTGTCCACACGGCCAGTCCTTCAACAAGGTCTTCGTTTACTTTTTTTACTTTAACGAAATCAGCATTACTATATTGCCATATATGAGTCATTTCATGTGCAATAGTACCAAAGGTTGAATCTGGCTTATATCCGTTTTCGATATAAAAGGTATCGTTTTTTCTGTCAAAAGCCACCCCCACAAGTTTTCTGATATCGTAGCCGTTGGTAATGGAAAACACTTTGCCGCTAAGTTTATGCAACTCGACTGCCGATACCAGTTTTGAAGTATGGGGAATAGTGCTAAAGTCTATTCCCAAATGGGTTTTGAAAGCCACTTTTACCTCATCACACAACTTACAGAACTGCGCATCTGTGTCAATAGCATCCTTAGAGCAGTCAGGACAACGCATACGGCCATCGTTGAGCCTTTGCATCTCTTGGTTCTTCATCCTTTTACGGCAGAAATCGCACTCACCGAAAAGCTCCTGTCTGTTAGTGCGTTCAATGATACCTTGCAGAATCTTACCTCTCTCTTCGCAAAAAAAATCACGTATGAAATTAATCAACAGATCAACATCGAAGTATGGAGGCAACTGAGTGCGCCCATATTTCAGGAAAGACAACTTGTCAGTGTTCTGTCCCACTTTATAGTCGTCATAGCCACCTACAGGTACAGATGTTTCTTCCGTCAGCCACATCAAATAATCGAGAATATAGCGGAACACATAATCGGATTTCAGATTATCGCCCTTATAGAGGGCTCCAATCAGTCCAACATCAATATGGGCATCCTCAATGAAATAGAAGGTTATAGAGTCATCGCTGTCTTTATCGATGCAATCAAACTTATTAAAAATCCAGGGCAGCTCGGCATCGCCTTCACCTATCGATGATATGATGAGATACTGCGCATGATGGGGGAAGACGGAACGCATGACCTCGTAAAGTAGAATCTGCAGACTCTTACGAAGGTCATCTTTCCTTCTCAGATATTCTTTCTTCTTCAGGAAGTGGAGCGTCATCTTCAGTACACGTCCGTTCTCATATCTACGTTCCTTCATCAAGCTGGCTTCAATGAATGGACAGTAAGCACTGTAGTGGCTGAACTCATACCACTTATTCGTTTCTACTACAACGTTTGTCTCAAACCCCTCAAGTTGGAGTTTCAGTTGCTGCCCTGTATCTTCATGTGTCCATGTCTTGACGGTCTCTCTCATTTCCTCTATCACACGTCTCTTGTTTCCGATAGAGACACTTTGTACAGGCTTATAGAACGATATGCTGGTTGAACGCGTGTTAACAGCTCTCACTTTCAGCATCTTGTTGGCACTGTCGAAGCCTGTAATCTCGTACGGTTTACCCATGAAAGAATGGGTCTGTCCCTTATCAAAGTTCTGAGGAAGAAGATCCTTAAGTATTGAGAACAACACATTGTCTGACTCATCCTTCACCTTGATGCGATCGAGATATGACAAGCTTATGCTGTCAGAGAAGTCAAGCTGATAGATGGTCTGATGCTGATAATTACTACCATCGAAAAAGATGTGATGACGTGTTCTTAGTTTACCAGCCAGATCGTTGGAGAAATAGGTGGCAAACAGTTGCTTGACGACATAGGAAACAGACTGGATTGCCTCAACATCATAATACCCCTGTATCAAGCTGCGCAACTGTTGTTCGGTCATCTCCGACTTCTGCAGCATCTCCAGCAAAATAATGGCAAGTGTAATACCACTCTTGCTTAAATGAGGCTGAAGTGCAGAAAATGGAGCATTCATGAAGAAGTCGAAATTCGCATTAAAGTAGTCACGGAACATATAGGGTCTGGAGAGCACTACAGAGAAGTTCTCGCGAGTACCGAAATGCACCCATTTCAAATAGGCTAACGGGGCATTATTGTCCTGGTCGAAGATAACAGAGAACGCTTGTTCCTCGTCCATTTTTTCGAAAGGCAGAACATGGCAATGAATATGCTTAAGCCTGTCGTCTTCTCTCACAGGCATAAGATCATTTTTATAGAATTTCCCTAATTCTTCAATGCCTTCAATCATATTGGAATGGGTCAAGTCGAACAGATGAACGGGCGTAACGATTTTATCCTCATCACCCATTTTGTAGCTGAGTGCAATCGGAATCATTTCCGTTCCTGCCGACAGAGGCTCTGATGGCGATACTGTCAGAATATTTTTCATTCTGTCGAAGTAGTCCTCAAGGTTATAGGCTATAAAGAACTGATGATAGCCCAGAGGCACCTGAGACAGTTTCTTCTCAATGGTATTAGTTCCGGTAAGCCACGTATTTTTCAGTGCCGGCTCCAATTCACGCTGATGCTGAGATATGAACAACAACTGATAATGATGGTTCGAAGCATGCAGGAGATACGAGAATTTACGGCATTCATACAGATTGGAGATGGTCTTGTCAAATTGGTTGACAACGACGACCATTCCTATTCGTTTGATCCATTCTTTATCCAGATTGCGCTGGGAGAGTACCGACAACGGAGCTATGACAACACTGCTGTTAAGGTCGGCTTCCGACGAGAACTCATCGTAAGCCTTCAAGTCTTTCCCTTTGTGTAGAATGATTCTTAGTTCCTCTACCATCTTTTGCAAGAACGAATGATTCTGAAAATGATAGGGCATGTCGATAATCACAAGAACAAGACGCCCATTTTCTTCTTCCCAGTTGAACAATGGTTCTATTCTGGCAAAGGCATCAATCAGATTACTATTCTCGAGAATCGCATCAACACCTTTCGAAGAAGTTTCCTTTGTAAATTCGGTCATCAAGTTTTCTATGATGTCTGAATTGTTCTTACCCGAATAGATGTCCCTATGGTACTTACGCGCCCAGGCAACAGAATAATTCGTGAACACTCCAACATACTGCTTCCACAGCTTCTCCATATCGCTCGGTGGAAGTTTGCCTTCTCGTTCGCTGTCAGTCGTCTTTTTCTTCTTCTGCTCATCTGGCACCGTTGCTTTCAGATAATGGTAGCAATCTGTCAGCGGAAGCAAGCCGAAAAGTGCGAAAGATGATAAAAGATAGAACTTAATGCCTGTCAGTTCCATCAGCAAGAAATAGACTAGATAGACAAGTGCCACTCCGAGAATGATGCCTTGAATCATCTTACGATAGAAGGCTTTCCCTACCCTTGACCTTACCACTCCAGCCTGGTCGATGAAATACGGAAAAGGCAATACCTTGTCACCATTTTCGCCCCTATGAGCAAATATTTTCCTATACAAGGGGATTAACTTGTTATGAACAGCCGACTTGTGTAGTAACAGGCTAATAATCTGCCAGATTAAAGCACATGCAAACACATAGAGCGCCTCTACTACAAAGTCGTCAAACAGTATGTTAAAACCAGGCCATTTAGGAACCTTGCAAAGATGGAACACGAGGTACATCACCACGACATACGACAAGGCAAAAAATGGCACATGCCACCACTGATAAGCATTTTTCTTTTCCAGTTTGTTATAGGCAAACAGCGGTGATATGAAAAGAACGAAAATAATAACAGCTATCGAGGCGTAAAACATATTCAATTTTTCTGTAACAGATTAGTTGCTGCTGTATGTGATATTGAGCCGATTCAAGAAACACGTGACATTCTCAAGGGTCTGAATTTGATTGATTGCAACTTTCATTTGTCGGAATTGGTCACCTATGCAGTCTGGAAGACTCGGAATCTGATCAATGTCTAAGTCATCTGCATCAATTCTAAAGTCAATTCTCTCTCGTGCTGAAGACGACTCATCGACATAACACAGCATATCTGAAAGTTTTGTCTCCATCGCAACAAAATGTTTTTCCCATAGCCCGACTTGCATGTTATGATTCTTAAACTTATTCAGCTTCTCCTTAAGCTCATCCAAGTTTTTCCTCCTTAAGTCCGACTTGTTCTGCATGTTGACACGAGTTTTAATACTCTTGAGGTATGTTTGCTTAAGATTACTAACCTTAACCAAACTATCATCTATCAGAGCAAAGACATCGTTGATGTCCGACTTGATCCCGTACTGCGCTATCAGGGAAGCCAAACAACACACCAATGCTGCTCCCCCAAAACAGCCCCCTGTCCATATTGATGCTGCTAAATCTCCAGTATAGACAAAATGCAGCGCATAACAAAGTGTGATGACAACACATGCAGCAAGGCCCATCCAGTAAGTAGTAGAAGCAAACCCCAGCCTTATCATCTTCTTTTTCAGTTCCTCCTTTTGCTCTTCAAAAATAGCCAGAGGCTTTTCTCTTGATTTTAGATACTCTCGTAGGTCAGCCAACAGGTTCACACTGACTTTCTCAGCTTCCAACCTTTTTTCTTCCAATTCCAAATCGGTATATGAAGCCTCTTTTTGGATTGGTTTCATCTCTTTGTCAGTGATTCTGCCTGAAGAAGCATAAAGTGGACGTTCATGCTCCACATTAAAGGCAGATATCTTGTCCAGATTTGCCATCACCTGAGAATACCATCCCCAATCACCAGGAACATTCCCGAAAAAGAACGGCACTTGTCGCAAACAGGTAAATTCACTATAAAGCTGATTCCAATCGCTATCTATATCGGCATTTTGCTTATAATATTCATTTGAATCTTCCGTCTTTACATCGTTGGCAGAATACACCGAGTAGGATACTGTCTTTGTGGGCGACCATTTCAAATTGCCATCACTCCGCAATATGGGTAAAATCAGTGAGACCGCATATTTCAGCCTGACTATTGCACCAACGTTCATGGAGTGCTCATTCATTCCTGCATCGACAATCGCGAACTTGGCAGGCCATGGAGTGCTCATCGTAGCCAACAGTTGTAAAAACGAGAAAAACACCATCTCATCTTTTTTCCGATGTGTAATCGTGTCTGTTCTCATTTTGAAAACAAAGAAGGTACAGTTGTCAAATGGAATATAGTGTAAGCCTGCAAGATGGCTCACCACACCGGAGCAGAGCTCGTCAAAGTCGAATGTTCTCAACTTGCCTATAGTTCCAAGACGTTTTATACCAGCCCGCACACCATTTTCGAAGGCCTTATCCAGCCCAGCCTGCGACAAGACTGTTGCAACTTGCAAAATTTGATTGTCCAACTCCTTCAGGAAATGTTCGTAATGTGTACACACGCCCATACTGTCCAGTGGCACATCGTCAGAGGATTTCAGGCTTGCCAACATCCTGTCTCTTGCCTCATTGGCCTTAAGCATGCCGGATGACAGCCATAATTCAGGGTGTCCGTAACAGCCATCATAGGCCAGTGAACGATAGAAGTCTGCCCTTTTAGAATCATCAGTGTCCCATTCCATGAAGATGAAAGTGTATCGCAGTCGGGAAAGCAATTGTGTTTCTTTCTCAAACACGCTGTTCACTATCTCCATGAACTTACGCACTTTCTGAGCAGGGAGCCAGACCGTCTGTCCTGGCTGGTGAGAGAAGCCTCCCACCAGGTCGAGTGCAATAATCAAGCGTATGTTTCCACCTTTATCATCGGCTGACAACCTACGGCATCCCAACAAATTACACAGATCGATGAGTAGCCTACGCACGTGTTCCTCCTGTTGTTCCTGTGCCAGAGGGAAACGCTCCAGTGAGAGCTGGTCATAGAACAAGAATGGTCCATGACCGCTCACCAAATCCATGAGCGGATTCGTTCTTTCAACGACAAGTTTCCCCGTCAGATTCAGCAGGACTGAGACATCGGTCATCATCAGAATGTCGGTTGAAAGCGATTTTGTTTTTCAAACACAGAGAGCCGGGCTTCTGCTAAATCTGAGCAGTCCTTATCTACGTGCTTGACAATATATTCACACACCTTATTTGTATTCTTTGAAGGTCCGAAGAGCGCAATCAGACGGTTCATCAGCTCATCGAAGAAGCCCACTCGCAATCTCTCGCCATCCAGACTGAGGAACTTGTCAAGAAGCATGTTCGGCTTTGATGTAAGAATGCTGAACCAGCTACTGCGCTTGTTGTCACCAGGAACGATTTTGAATGTGAAGTTCAAAATGGCCTGCACCGTACTGAACTTCTTCATCTTTTCTAACTCAACATCTTCATCATACTCTTTCTGCAACCACAAGTCTCGAGCATTATTCCACCACTCGTCAGCAGCATTCAGCACTTGGTCCACAATTGCGGGATTGGTAGTCAGACCTTGGAACAGACGGTCAAGGGCATACTTCACAGAGTTACCTGTGAGAATCATGTTGTTGTCAACATCTTGTATGAAGCAGGAGTATTCGCCCACATATTTCCAGTAATTATCGCCACCTCGCGACTCCGATTTGAACATACCAAGCAGCAAACCCCAGTACAATGCCTTGAACACCTTTTCTATCTCGTCGGCCTGCGTAAATCCTATGTTCGGCATGTATGCAGGCAAGTGCCAATGTTTGTCAAGATGCGGCGAGTAAGTCTTGCTATTCATCATGTTCACCTTGTCAACCACCTTCATATAGGCAGCATAATAAGTACCCACCGACTCTTCCGACAGTTCTGTTCTCTCTGTGGATAAGAATCCCTTAAAGTTCTTTTCCACAACAAGTAGAGTGGCAGCATTGACACGACATATTTCGAAAGGAAGGAACTTGTCTGACTCCACGCGTGTGGCAGCAGTTTTCTCATTAGTGTCCACATTCTTATCGCCAAACAGTTCATCGGCCTCATTCTCAGTAATGGTATCAGAATCAAGACATTCAGGATTGACACCCCAAGCATTGATGTAGCGCACGTCTTTATCCAGATTGGAGGCGCCCCAGATTTCTGCCCTATCGCGGAAAGCGTGGAACTTCTTTATCCAATACTCATGTGCTGCTTTCTCATCGTTGTCACATTCGCGCATAGCCTCTTCTTTCAAAGCCTTCAAGACATTCAACTCTGCATACTCCTTGTTCTTCTCGCGAATGATTTCCTCTTGAAACTTGATACACTCCTCTATGATTTTCCTGTTTGCTTTAAGCCGTTCGGCTTTCATCGCAGCCGAGCTTTTCTTTCTCGATGTAGCAAATCCGTTCTTTTCCAGCGCATTCACGGTGTTCTCGAACATGCTCCGATACAAAGCAGCCGACATCTCACTGGGGAAGAATGGCGAGTCGTTGCGGCTGATGACAAATTCATAGATATCTTTCTTGTTCTGCTCCGATGCCAGCACGTATGATATGCACGGATTGTTATTGGCATCGTGCTTCTTGAGCAGCGACGAGAGCGAGCTGTCCACCTCGTAGATGGCATTAGGCAGGCTCTTGAAGAAGTTCTCTTCTTCCTCAATGAGCAAATTGATTTGCATGAGCAGTCCGGCATAAGTTTCTTCAAGCAGTTTCTCACGGGCATATTTGTGTATATTCTCTGCCTGCTGCCTCGACTTACTCTCATAGTTTTCCTTAGCAGCCTTGTATGGATTCTGTCCTGAGAAGAAGCCGGAGATAAGGCGAATGCCCGAGTTTCTGGCATTGGCTCTCTTCAGGCTCTCACGTGCGTCTTCTACACGGTCTTTCGTCTCTGGGTCATCAAAGAGCTTTTTATAGGTCTCATTAATCATGGTTCCCAGTTTCTTGTTCTCGGCCTTCTTCTTCTCCAGTCCCATCTTCAGCATGGCCTGTATCTCATACAGCATGTAGCGCACAGCCAAAGGATGCATCTCTTTTTCTTTCTCTAGAATATAGGTGTTCAGATGGTTGCCGTCTGCCTGTGGGTTCTTCGACACAAAGTTCTCAACATCATGGTCAACGACCAGGCACTGTTTGATGGCAGCCGACTTTGTGCTGTCGATAAAGTTGATGACAGCTTTTCGGTACTCCTCAAGTTCTCTTTCTCTTCTCACTACGAAGCCCAAGTCGTTGTCTGAACCCGTATTCTTCGTAAAGTTGGGGTTTGTGACGGTGCAGGTGGCGTAGAGCCCTGACAGTTCGCTACTCGACTGTACGAGTCCAGCTACATAGCTCTCTACACAGTCCAGATACACCTTTGCCTTGGGTATGCCTATATCTTTGCCTTCTGGATAGATTTTCGTGCTCTCAAGAATACGTCTGAATTCCACGCCTTCCCTGCCGGCTCCGGTCTTTCCGAGTACCTCCACCTGCTGCATGAAGTGCTTACCCTTGTTAGGTTCCTCTACGCGTATGCCCTGCTCGATGTTCTTCTTGTATTCAGCATAACGCTCGTCAAAGTCTTTGTCAATCCTCAGCCATGTGCCATTCAGGTTGTCCACCACACGCTGACGTGCGAAGTAGCTCATCAAGTCGTCAACGGGATAGACCAGTTTCGATACGCCAAACGCAGCGAACCGGCTGGCACCTTCTTGTTCTATCTTCTGACGGATGTCGTTGATGGCTTTCTGACGATAGTTGTCGCCTATCGGGTCGAAAGCATTCATATAGATGAACTCCGTGGCCTGCTCTTCATATCTTTTCTCTTTGATAAGGTTGCCGCCATTCGCGCCGAAGTAGTCTACCAGGAAGCAGAAGTCATAGGGAACGTCCACGGGCAACTCCTTGCTCTTCTGTCCCAGACGGTATTCAAACTGGATGTTCCTTACTTGATGTTCCTTATCACTATTACAGAAAGCGTTCAACTCTTTCACGCAGGCGTATGTATTGGAGCGTACATTCTCTTTCTGTCCTTCCGACAAGCCCACATTGCTGTCGCAACACAGCACGTCGGCCAGTAGAAAGTAGCCCGATATTTTGGGAGCAGTGGCGTTATGTTCCTTCATCGCATTCTTAATGTAGTAGGCTGTCTGCAGGAAAGAGCCTGCTCCTGTTCCGCCTGCAAGGCTGCAGACGATATGAATCTTGACATTGTTGCCTCGATGCCGTTCGGGCTCAGTGGACAGCAAGTAAGTAATACTATTGTCAATGGCAGCAAATTTGCCTTCATTTATAGCTGAGATAGAGGCCAGGCGTGATGCCATTCTCACCTGGGCAGCGCCCTCGTCAATAGGCAAACTGAGCAACTGCTGGCTCTTGGTGTCGAACCAGTCTAAGACGGTGGTCTTTGACTTTATCTGGTCAATGTAGCCACCGATTGTGCAACTCAAGTCCGACGAAGTCTGCACAACCGTTCCGGAAGGCATCACTTCCAGATGCTTCTTGATGTCGTTCTTGTCGGTATCAAGACACAGGAAGGCCACATTCCTTCTATCCACATCTGAAGGATTGGTTGCTTCAAACTTCTTATAGATTCTCTCTACGATGGCCGAGCCTACTCCGCCCAAGCCAATGATCAATGTTGTCTGAAAAGCCATGTTTCTGTATTTTTCTAATGATGTGTAATCTCAAATTGAACGCAGCATCATTGCCACAAGTGCAATGAACGTCAGCATCGAAGCGCCCATGAGCAGTCCCAGGAAAATGCGATAGCCGGCACCATCGTCCTCACTACCCGACGTGAACACGAGTTCACCTTCCTTGGAGCCATTATGAAGGCTGACTTCTATGATGCCCATGTCGCCCAGGTTCACGGTCTTCGACTTGCCCATGTCAGTTTCAGGGTCGTAACCCACCAGTTCCATCGTGTCCCAGTCGCAGCTCGACTTCAGTATTCTCACCACATCTCTCGATTCCGAAGCCAAGATGGTGAGATTGTCAACCACAGGCTTGTCAACGCTCAGTGTGATACGCTCATCGCCAGGAAGGAACCAGCGTGCCACCCACGCCAAGAAGCCGTCCTTGCGCAACTTGCGACCACCCTGGTCGTCAATAAGGTCGCCATAGTAACTGTAGTATTTGGGGGTGAGCATCGCATTCTTCTTGAATCGTTTTTTCTTCATCAGCGAGCGCAGGTAGAACATAAAGAACAGCAAGGCTACCAAAGTCACCAGCACCCACAGACAGCGCGACAGCCAAGGTGTGTCTTTCACAATCTTCAGATGAATGGGCATGATGGTCTTCACGTAGTTCTTGTCGCCGAAAGCGCCATCCTTGGGTGTCGATGTAATCTTGATGTTCAGGTCGGTGGGGAAGAGGCACTCACACCAGTCGCCCTTAGGCTTCACGTCCATCAGTATCCTATTGCCCTCTATGCGTATCGCCGGTTTCTCATACATGAAAGCTTCATCTACTTCAATATCGATGTCGAATTTCGAAGGATCGAGCGTCTCCAGTGTGTTTGCATCATGGATAGTGCCTTCAATGGGGTCTATCATCAACTGGTGATAGGTTCGTTTGCCAAAGTCCACTTCTGGCAACACTTTCTCGGTCTCAATTGGACACTTCTCTCTCACGATGGTCATAATGGGTGTGACGCGAGTAAAGTAACCGGGGCAGTCACACTCAGCATAATACTGCGTGGTGTCACCATCCAGGTCAATCAAGCACTCAAAGCCTCCGTTCTTGTAGGATGCGGTATAGTCCTTGTTGTTCGACTTCACCACCACTTTCGTCCGCTCCAGCAGCGGTTCAGGAATCTGACCTTTCGACTGGTTGCTCAGCTCTATTCGCACCTGTGCCTTTTTGTTATCATTGCAGATGGCAAACGTGTGGTCATTGAGTGTCTTCGCATTGCCGTCGGGAACAATGACTTGACCGCCGAATTCCATCTCCCCCACCAGTGGATAGATGCTTATCTTCTTGATGTTGACCTCCTTGTCAAAGGCTATTGCTATCGGAGTGTTGGCAGAAATCGGACTTCCGCTCTTGATGCGCCACACGTTGCCGCTCAGGTCTTTCTCATCCGTGTATGCCTTCACAGGCTTGGTCGTAGGAGTACCCTTGTGATGCACATCCAACTTCTTTCCGTTGCTCTCTGCTGCTGTGATGGAAGGCAACAGCCCAGGAACAGTCTCGTCTTGATAGACCACAATCAACTCTTTGACGGGCAGTTCGCACTCCACAGTAATACCTTTGGCACCGTCTTTCTTGATATCAAGCGGCGTGTTGCTGAACCCCAGTATCTTACGGGCGAAGTGGTCACAGCCTTCCTGAATGGTCTTGGGGTCGGTGCTCGACTTCTTGATATCCACGACACCCAGTGCTTTGACAAACTCAGTAAAATCGGACGACTCGCTCAGTTTGTCACTTGTTTGCAGATAGCACACCTGCAAGCTGCCACCCTTCACGATATCCGTAAATCGTTGAGTGTCATTCTTGTAGCTGGATTTTCCTGTTCCCCATACTCCGTCACCAATAATGAAAAGCCAGTTCTGCTTGTCTTTTGAAGGCGTGTACAAATTGTTAAAGCCAATTATGTCATTAAACTGAGAATCATCTGCGTTATTAGTACTAAACTTTTTCATCGGTCGCTGGATTATAGATAATGACTTCTTCCCTTTCGACAATTCGTTGTCGCGGCCATTCACAATCCAATGTACATCATCGTCGTCATCACACAGTGTTACAATCATTTGGGTGGTATAGTTGGCCAGCACAAATTTATTGCCCGCCATACTGCCCGACACATCAAGAGTCACGAACACCTGCTTCGGCAATTGTGCGCCAACAGCAATCGTAATAAAGGAAAGAAACAGCGACAGAATTGTCCTCATAATCCAAATACTTATAGAATTTAGGTGTAAACTATTTGCAAAAGTAAGAAAAATCGGGCAAAATGCAAAGAAATGCCAGTTTTTTTTCAATACCCTCCCCTATCCCGTTCTTTCTACTGCTTATGTTTTCCTTTCAAAATACAGTATTTGTTTTTCGAAAACAATAGTCGAGTTAGCCATCAAAAACGGCAAGCTTCATTTTTTCAATAATTTTTGCAGCAAAACATGACGTTTCTCGACTCTATTTTGTACCTTTGCCGACGTAAAGCGTTACGCATCGGGGAAAATTTTGGCCAAAATCCTGAAAATTCCGGCCAGAATTCCGAAAATTTTGGCCAAAATTCAGGACGAAGAATCATCCGTCGGAGTGTGACGGAAAATAAATAATCGTTTTATTAATACCATTTTAAAAACACATGAAGTACAAATTGAGAAAACAAAACAGTCCCATCCTGCCCTCGGCAGGACAGTATGTGGCACGGGCCGTGCATCTGAACACGCTCGACACTGAAACCATTGCGCAGACCATCCAGGACAACTGCTCGCTGAAGCGCTCGGATGTGCTGGCCGTGCTCTGCGAACTGGAAGACGTGCTGGTGCGCTCGCTCCAGCGAGGCGACATTGTATGCCTGAACCATCTGGGACGACTGAAACTGGAGATTGAGGGCCGTCCGGTGGCATCGCCGCAGGACTTTAATCCTGAGGAGCACATACGCGGAGTGCGTCTACACTTTATCCCAGAGAGCCGCAACGGCACACAGCGACTCTACAAGGGCATAGAATTCAGCCGTCTGACTCAATAGACAGACGGCTGAATTCATACATTGTTCTACCAGCAAAGGTGGCTTGATAAAAAGATTCGCCTAAAAGAACGAATCACTTCCGTGCTATTCTCTTCGTCAGACCGATGGCACCTGTCGGACATACCAGACGACAGAGATGACAGCCTACACACTTGGTGCCAACCAGACGAGGACGGCGCGTCTCACTGTTGAAGACGATGGCCTGATGACCGCCGTCGCTGCACGAGATGGAACAGCGCCCACAACCCACACACAAATCTTTGTCGAACTTAGGATAGATGATGGTGTCACGGTCTAAGTGGTCGGGCTTCATGAATTTGGGCAACATTTCACCTACAAGTTCCTGCAGGTGGGTAACATCGCGCTTGACCATGTAGCGCTGCAAGCCGAGAATCAAGTCATCGATGATGCGGTAGCCATACTGCATCACGGCGGTACACACCTGAACGTTGTTGCATCCCAGCTGGATGAACTCCAAGGCATCACGCCACGTCTCAATGCCACCAACGCCGCTCAGTTCAACCTTTGCGGGCATCTGAGCCAACTCCAGGACATGTCGCAAGGCAATGGGACGCACGGCACGACCGGAATAGCCTGAGATAGTACGCTGTCCGGTCACCTCAGCCTTAGTGTCCATCGTGACCGACTTGATGGTATTGATGGCCGAAATGGCATCGGCACCAGCCTCTACACATGCAGCAGCAGGCTCGTCGATATGGGTGATGTTAGGGGTCATCTTTGAGATGACAGGAATCTTTACGCTGCGCTTTACACAGGCTGTATAGGTCTTGACCAGCTCAGGGCTCTGTCCTACATCACTGCCCATGCCCTTGTGTTTCATCTGCGGACACGAGAAGTTCAGCTCTATAGCATCGCAACCTGCCTGCTCGGCCATCTTAGCCAACCGAACCCATTCCTCTTCTTTCTGCCCCATGATAGAGGCCACAATCACCTTGGTGGGATAGTTCTGCTTGAGACGGTGCAGGATGTCGAAGTCCATCTCTACCGGATTCTCAGAGAGTTGCTCCATATTGCGGAATCCATAGAAGTCGCCATTGGTGGCATTGTTGTGCATCGCATCGAAACGCGGCGACACCTCGCGTATCTCCTGCAGACAGATAGTCTTATAGAACACGCCTGCCCAACCGGCATCGAAGGCATTGGCCACCATCTCGTAGTTCGTGCAAACGGCTGATGAGGCAAGGAAGAACGGATTCTCGCATGCGATGCCGCAGAACTGGATGTTGAGCGAAGGATAGTGGCTGTCATCGACATCATCTGGATGAATGCTGCGTATCACCTCCTTGATGCGGATGGGCCAGTTATAGTGTATGCATGCCTGTTCGGCCCGCTCCAGATCGCCATCGGTGCAGTTCTTCACCCACTGAAGGGCTGGCTTGTGGTTGTCGAAGCGGATGGCACGGAGTGCACGGGCAGGATCGCCCGTCTTACAGGCTTTCGTACAGGGAGCATCCTGACACAGCAGACAGCGGCTAGCCTCCTCGTAGATATTGATGTTCCTGACCTTGCCCCCCTTCACCTTGATCTGGTTATTCTCCTGCGACTCGATGACGGAGAGCGACTCGATGCGATTCACACCTACCTCTTCCTGCAGACTGCGACCATCTTGTAAAATGTGATTACTCATTGACTTCATAACATACCTCCTTTTTTGTCAATTATTAATCCCACTTCTTCAGCGTGGGTTAGTAGTAATATTCTCTTTATAATTCGCTCTGTTATTGATATTTGGCCACAAATATAGTGAAATGTATCCAAATAACAAAAATATACGCAAATAAATTTGCATCATGCCACCCACCGCATTATATCATCAACGGGCAAACCACTTGAATAGTTCGCCCGTTGATTCTTTTCAAAGTTGAGTTTTTTGATTATCTTATGAATAGCAGCTCACGATATTTCGGCAGTGGCCAGAGCGCATCATCGATGATGAGTTCCAACTTGTCAATCTCATAGCGGATGGTGTCGAGATACGGTTCCACCGTGTCGTGGTAGGCGATAGCCTTCTCGTGTTCATCCTCGATTTTATTGGCCAGCTTGCGAGCATTCACAAGTTCCTCTACGCCCTTCTCGATGGCAGAGGTGCGCTCGGCAATCTCCTGGATAATCTTCTTGTTGCGGGCAGAGAGCTTGTCGGCGGTGTCGATGGGAAATACCACTGCCATGTGGTTGACATTGCTCAGCAGATTGCTCTGATAGCGGGTGGCGACAGGGATGATGTGGTTCATCGAGAGGTCGCCCAGCACACGGGCTTCAATCTGAATTTTCTTCGTGTAGGTCTCCCACTTCACTTCGTTGCGGGCTTCGAGTTCCTTCTTAGTCATTACACCCAAGCTCTCGAACATGTCAATGCTCTCCTTGTCAAGGTAACGCTCGAAGATTTTCGGACAGCTCTTTTCAACATCCAGTCCGCGCTTCTCTGCTTCAACAACCCATTCGTCGGAATAGCCATTGCCATCGAAACGGATGGGCTTGCAGGTCTTGATATCCTCACGCAGCACGTCGATGATAGCATGGAACTTCGCACTATGCTCTGTGCCTGCGAGTTTCTTCTCGTACTCAGGAATCTTGGCATCCACACGTCTCTTGAAGTCAACGAGAGCTTCGGCAACGGCACTGTTCAGGGCAATCATAGCCGATGCACAGTTGGCCTCAGAACCTACGGCACGGAATTCAAAGCGGTTGCCGGTGAAGGCAAAAGGCGACGTGCGGTTACGGTCGGTGTTGTCAATCAGCAATTCAGGTATCTCGGGGATATCCATCTTCATGCCCTGCTTGCCGTTCATCGAGAAGAGGTCATCCTTATCAGCCTTTTCAATATGGTCGAGCAGTTCGCTGAGCTGTTTGCCGAGGAACGAGCTGATAATGGCAGGAGGAGCCTCGTTGGCACCTAAACGATGAGCATTGGTGGCACTCATGATACTGGCCTTCAGCAATCCGTTATGCCGATAGACGCCCATCAGCGTCTCAACGATAAACGTGGCGAAGCGCAAGTTCTGCTCAGCATTCTTGCCAGGTGCATGCAGCAGAATGCCGTTGTCAGTCGAAAGACTCCAGTTGTTATGCTTACCGCTACCGTTGATGCCAGCGAAAGGCTTTTCATGGAGCAACACGCGGAAGCCATGCTTGCGGGCCACCTTCTTCATCAGCGACATCAGCATCATGTTATGGTCAACGGCAAGGTTTGTCTCCTCGAAGATAGGAGCCAGCTCAAACTGGTTGGGAGCCACCTCGTTGTGGCGCGTCTTACAGGGTATGCCCAATTCCAGCGCCTGAATCTCCAAATCGCGCATAAAGGCTGCCACACGCTCAGGAATAGCACCAAAGTAGTGGTCGTCCATCTGCTGGTTCTTGGCAGAGTCGTGTCCCATCAGTGTGCGTCCCGTCAGCAACAGGTCAGGACGTGCGGCATAGAGCCCTTCATCTACAAGGAAATACTCTTGCTCCCAACCGAGGTTCGAAGTCACCTTCTTCACTGTGGGGTCGAAATAGTGGCATACTTCCGTAGCAGCCACGTTGAC
>JAEEPT010000191.1 GCA_016284895.1 Prevotella sp.
TAGCCGAGCGCATCAGCGTACCTGCCAAATGGATAAGGACAGCCAGACACTATGAACTGAACATCTATACTCATAACCATTCATATCAGACCCCTTTTGCACTCGCTGACGGCTGAGAATTCAACTTCGAGGGTTATCGGCAGCATAAAGCCCTTGCAATGCTTAACGGGGTAAGGGGAAGGTGGGCTAAAAACAAACATAATCACGTCTATAACGACAAGGGAATCGTCAAATGAAGCACCAGAATGCAAAAGTAGTCCCCGTGGCTATTAGTTGCGGATTTTAGGTTGAAGACAAAGATGAAGGACCTTTTAGGTGAAAGTCTTACAGATCTTGATGAAGAATTTGAGAGTTTCAAGAAGGGCATCCTTAAGGTTAAAGACTATCTGTTCACATTCCTCTCTGATCCGCATATACCCTATGACAATAATGCCAGTGAAAGGGGCGTAAGGAAGATAAAGATAAAACAGAAAATCAGCGGATGTTTCCGGACTGATGGGGGTGCAGACGATTTTGCCAAACTACACTCCATTGCAGAGACGGCCATGAAGAACGGAAACTCCAAATTCAACGCAATACTTGCTGTTGTAAAACAGTAAGGCTATTACTCATGTCATAGGGTGCTGAGTAGTTACAAAGAAATCGAGGAAAATTTGTGGATATGAGCAATTTTTGTCGGATTTTGTTGAACAGGGTTCTACTTTTCAATATTCTTCTGAAAGACAGGGGGAAAGGCCGTTTGGTTCGTCTAAATAAGGCATGAGAAAAATGACGGGAAAAATGAGCAAAGTAGGGAAAATTAACACGTTTTTGACGGGGAAAAGGAGTGTGAGTGGTGTTCTGTAACGGAACTTTGGTGTTCTGTTTCTCTGATTTTGCTCGTTTTTCAGCACCTGTTAGGGCTTTTTTCTGTAAAATGATGCTTAGATGAAAGCCCTTTGGCGGTTCAATAGCAATGGGTTTTAGCCAAAATCAAACGATGATTTTGAATATATCACGTTGCGATTTAGGTTAGATCGGTTCACGATTTAACCTAAACGGTGCAACCAACTATGCTAAACGTTGACGTGAAATGGCCTAAACAGCTGAAACTGCCTGTGTATAAGCGGCTTAGAAAAGGGGTGTTTTGTAAGCTGCTGATTGTCAGGTGGTTGTAAAACGGCGAAAACTCGCAAATTTGAGAGCGACTGACCGCGTGCTGAATTTTTTGCGAGTTTTGAAGGGGCGATTGTCTAAATAAGGATGGAGGAAAAATGGGTGTATCAAAGAGACAGAATATGTTAAAATAATTATAAAAAAGAGACATAAATCTCACAATCACGGCATTAATTACTATCTTTGCGTGATAAATATGAAATAAACAGCAATGGCAGTAGAAACAACACGATGGGGCATTCTGTATTGTCCGAAATCAAGCAAGACCACGAAGCACAAGCGTTGGGAAAAGATTAAACAGTTGCTGGACGAGCGACATGTGGCTTACGACATGGTGCAGAGCGAGAATAGCGACAGTGTGGCGCGCTTGATCACTATGCTCATCAACAATGGCTATAAGACCATTGTGGTGGTGGGTGGTGACTCGGCACTGAACGATGCCGTGAACTGCCTGATGCAGGAGGAGAAACGCGTGAGAGACGAGATAGTGCTGGGCGTGATACCGAATGGCGTGATGAACGACTTTGCCCGTTTCTGGAACTACGACGAAGGGAATGACGAACAGACGATAGAGTGGCTGATGAAGCGGCACGTGAGAAAAGTGGATCTGGGCTGCATACGTTATACGAGCAAGGAGGGCGAACACTGCCATCGCTACTTCTTGAACTGCGTGAACATAGGTATGACTGCCGACATCATGAACCTTCGCCGACAGACGCGACGGCTCTTCGGCTCGCGCACGCTGTCATTCCTGTCATCGCTTTTAGTGATGTTCTTCCACCGGATGGACTACAAAATGCGCCTGCGTATCAATACCGATGTGATAGACCGTAAGGTAATGACGGTGTGCATAGGCAATGGCCCAGGCTATGGGCAGACACCGAGTGCCGTGCCGTATAATGGACAGCTCGACGTGTCGGTGGTATATAATCCCGAGGCTATGCAACTGATAACCGGACTGTGGCTGTTGATTACAGGGCGCTTCCTGAACCATCACTCGGTGCATCCCTTCCGCACTCGGGAGGTGTATGTGGATGAGGCGAAAAAAGCTTTGGTGGGCATTGATGGAAGACTGATGAAAACACCGGTAGGGGAATATCGCATTCAGGTGGAACAGGAAGTCATCAACTTCCTCATTCCAAACTGAGGAAAACTTCGAAAATTGAAAACTTCGAAAATTGAAAATTGAAAATTGAAAATTATTCCATCACAAGAAAACGTTGAGCGAAAAAATTTTCAATCTTCAATTTTCAATTTTCAATCTTTTTCATCCTCTATCTGAAACGACTTGCAGTTCGTCAACGTTGATGAACTTGATTTTGCGCCCCTCGATGGCAATCAGTCCTTCCTGGGCAAAAGCGGAAAGGGTGCGGATGGCATTGCTTGTGGTCATGTTCGACATCTGGGCAATGTCATCACGGCTTAGATAGACAGCCAAGGTTTGTCCGTCGTCTTCAACTCCATATTTCTTCTTCATTTGCAGCAGCGACTCGGCCAATCGACCGCGAATGTGCTTCTGCGTCATGCTCATGGTGCGTTCCACCGAAAGACCAAGCAGCTGCGACAGCTCTTTAAGGAACAGCATGGCAAAGTCGCTGTTCTCCCAAATGAAATGGAACATGAGGCTGATGGGCATCTGCATCACCGTGGTGTCGCTGCCGGCAACTGCCGTAGAGCGATAGTCAACGCCCTCGATGGCGGCTGCATAGCCAAAGATGCTTCTTGGCTCTACCATGCGCACAATCTGCTGGCCCGCAATGCCCTTGCGATAAATCGTGATTTTGCCACGTATGAGATAATAAAGAAAGGTGGGAGTAGATTTTTCTTTGTATAAGATTTCGCCGCGAGAAAGATTTCTTACGGAAATGTTTTCGGCAAAAAGTTCACGTTGCTCATCGGTAAGCGGGTCCCATAGCATGCTTACCGATTTGGCAAGTTCCGTTTGTTCGTTTTCTTTTTCCACTGTGTTTTTGTCGATTTTTTTTAAAAGTGCTCGCAAAGTTAAGGAAAACGTGCCATATTGCCAAAAATTTGATTAAAATTGTGCTTTTTCGTAGAAAAAACAAAAAAATGTTGTCTTTTTTTTTGCCGTAAAATATAAAATGCGTACTTTTGGAAAGAAATCTAAAAGCTATACCAATATTATTAAAACCTTAAAATAGGAACTATGAGTTATTTGCGATTTGAGAAAGCCGTGATGACGAACCTTGAGGAGTCACTGCGCCGCGAATTGCTCCGTACCAACCGTTCTGGCGCCTATAGCTCGTCAACGCTTGTTGACTGCAATACGCGCAAGTACCACGGTCTGCTGGTAGTGCCTGTGCCTGAGATTGACGACGATAACCATGTGTTGTTGTCGTCGCTTGATTGTACGGTAGTGCAGCACGGAGCTGAATTCAACCTGGGCCTCCACAAGTATCAGGGCAACAACTACAGTCCTAAGGGACACAAGTACATTCGTGAGTTTGACGCGAGCCTCGTGCCTACGACCATCTATCGTGTGGGCGGCGTGGTGCTGAAGAAAGAGGCTATCTTCCAGGCCTACGAGGACCGCATCCTTATTCGCTACACACTGGAGGAAGCCCATTCGGCAACCCTGCTGCGCTTCCGTCCGTTCCTGGCCTTCCGCTCTGTGCGCGCACTGACGCATGAGAACTCGGTGGCCAGCCGTGAGTATCAGACCGTTGACAACGGTATCAAGACGTGCATGTATAAGGGCTATCCCGACCTGTTCATGCAGTTCTCGAAGAAGAACGAGTTCGTGTTCCAGCCCGACTGGTATCGTGGCATTGAGTATCCGAAGGAGCAGGAGCGTGGCTACTTCTCGAATGAGGACCTCTACGTGCCTGGCTATTTCGAACTGCCCATCAAGAAGGGTGAGAGCGTGGTGTTTGCGGCTTCAACGTCGCAGATCAAGGCCAGTTCGCTGAAGTCGCTGTTCCAGCAGGAAATAGACGTGCGCGTGCCGCGCGACAATTTCTATCACTGTCTGGTGACTGCAGCCCATCAGTTCCATAACCGCAAGGCCGACGACACCCGTTATCTGCTGGCCGGTTATCCTTGGTACAAGTGCCGCGCACGCGATACGTTTATTGCACTGCCTGGCCTGACCCTCGCCATTGACGAGCAGGACTACTTTGAATTGGTGATGGAGACCGCTGAACGCGGACTGCGCGAGTTTATGGAAGGTAAGCCGCTCTCAGTTCAAATATATGAGATGGAACAGCCCGATGTGCCTCTCTGGGCCATTTGGAGCATTCAGCAATATGCCAAGTACGTGGGCCGCGACAAGGCTTTCGAAAAGTATGGCAAGCTGATTCAGGACATCGTGAATTATGTGATGGAAGGCAAGCACCCCAACCTGCGTCCCGACGACAACGGACTGCTCTATGCTAACGGTCGCGACCGTGCCATCACGTGGATGAACTCATCGGCCAACGGACGTCCGGTCATTCCGCGTTCGGGCTACATCGTTGAGTTCAACGCTTTGTGGTATAACGCCCAGAAGTTCTGCGCTTCGATGGCTGCCGATCAGGGCGACACGAAGACTGCCGAGAAACTGGAGGAGAGCGCTGCCAAGACCAAGCAGTCGTTTGTTGATACATTTGTCAACGAGTATGGCTATCTGCTCGACTATGTTGACGGCAACATGATGGACTGGAGTGTTCGTCCGAACATGATCTTCGCCGTGGCACTCGACTACTCGCCGCTGTCACAACAGCAGATGAAGAGCGTAGTAGATATATGTACGCGCGAGCTGCTCACCCCGAAGGGACTGCGCTCCCTGTCGCCTAAGAGCGGCGGCTACAACCCCATGTATGTGGGACCGCAGGTGCAGCGCGACTATGCTTACCATCAGGGTACGGCATGGCCTTGGCTGGGCGGCTTCTACATGGAGGCCTGCCTGAAGCTGTACAAGCGCACGCGCCTCTCGTTCGTAGAGCGCCAGATGGTGGGCTACGAAGACGAGATAGACTATCATGCCATCGGCACCATCTCGGAGCTGTTCGACGGCAACCCGCCCTTCCACGGACGTGGCGCCATGTCGTTTGCCATGAACGTGGCCGAGATTCTGCGCACGATGAAGTTACTCGAGAAATATTCGTATCAGAAGTAGAAACCCACCCCCAGCCCCTCCCGAGGGGAGGGGAGGTTGATTAGTTTGAAGACGAATTAAGTAAAAGAATGTAATAACTAAAATATGGAGACCATTAAGAATTCATTTACCAGCAAGAGTAATCAGACTTCCCTCCCCTGGGGAGGGGCTGGGGGTGGGTTCCGGATTTTAGTATGAAAGTATTAATGTTTGGATGGGAGTATCCTCCTCATGTATTCGGTGGACTCGCCACTGCTAACTACGGAATTTCTGAGGGCTTGAAGGCTCAGGGCGACATGGACATAGCGCTCTGTCTGCCTCATCCCTTCGGCGACGAAAGTCAGCATGCCGCACGCATCATTGCCATGAACGCAGTGCCTATCGCATGGCGCGACGTGAATCGCGACTATGTGCAGCAGCGTGTGGGCAACATCATGGATCCCGATGCCTACTTTAAGTATCGTGACCATATCTATGCTGACTTCAACTATATGAACGTGAACGATCTGGGCTGCATGGAGTTTGCCGGTGGCTATCCAGGCAACCTGCACGAGGAAATCAACAACTACTCTATCATTGCCGGCGTAGTGGCCCGCACTGAGGAGTTCGACATCATTCACGCTCACGACTGGCTGACCTTCCCCGCTGGCATACATGCCAAGCAGGTGAGCGGCAAGCCACTGTGCATCCACGTGCATGCTACCGACTTCGACCGCTCTCGCGGCAAGGTGAACCCAACCGTTTATTCTATTGAGAAGAACGGTATGGACAATGCCGACTGCATCATGTGTGTGTCGGAGCTCACCCGTCAGACGGTCATCAACCAGTATCATCAGGATCCGCGCAAGTGCTTCACCGTACACAATGCCGTTTATCCTCTGCCCCAGGAGTATCAGGATATTCCTCGTCCGGACCACACGGGCAAAGAGAAAGTGGTGACGTTCCTCGGACGTATCACCATGCAGAAAGGCCCTGAGTACTTCGTCGAGGCTGCCAACATGGTGCTGCACCGCACCCGCAACGTGCGTTTCTGCATGGCTGGGTCGGGCGACATGATGGATGCCATGATCTATCTGGCTGCCGAGCGTGGTATTGCCGACCGCTTCCACTTCCCAGGATTCATGCGTGGCAAACAGGTGTATGAGTGCCTGAAAGACTCTGACGTCTATGTCATGCCTTCAGTTTCGGAACCCTTCGGCATATCGCCCCTTGAGGCGATGCAGTGTGGAACGCCTTCGATTATTTCGAAACAGTCGGGCTGTGCCGAGATTCTGGACAACTGCATCAAGGTGGATTACTGGGACATTCACGCACTGGCCGATGCCATCTACAGTATCTGTGCCAACGACTCGCTTTTCCATTACTTGAAGGATGAAGGTAAGAAAGAGGTCGATCAGATCACTTGGGAGAAAGTGGGCCGATGGATTCGCACCCTCTACAGAAGGACACTTGGGTGGGAGTAAGCCCCCTACCAGTCTCTCCCTTAGGGGAGGGAAATTATGACAATACTAATAAAAAGTTAAAAAGGCCCATGCTCCTATATGGCCTCCCCCAAAAGGGGGATATGAGGGGGGCTCC
>JAEEPT010000192.1 GCA_016284895.1 Prevotella sp.
GGCAGTTCACCACCGGCAATGCTGAGCGAGTCAACCTTGATGAGCGACTTGTTGTGCTCGGTCACCTGGCTGGCACCCTGCTTGAACTCGGGAATGCCCTTATAGCTGACAATGATACCGGATACTACCAGTTCGTCGCCTACGGAGAACTCATCGCCCGTGGTGAACTTAGCATTGTCGATCCACCGTCCGCGATAGACTTCAATCCAGTTGGCATCGCCAGAGCCATTGCTGCTGTACTTGCCTGTGTAGGAACCATCATCTGACAGGTAGTAGGTGGCGTTGCCGTATTGAGGGCTGATTTCGTCGATGCGGCAAACGATACCTTTTACGACGATGCTCTTCTCAATAAGCTGATCGGCCTGCACCATGGCGATAGCTTCCTTGACGGTGAGAATGACAGGTTCGCCACCTTCAACGGTCTGGATAACCTTGATGTACTGCGTCATGCCTGCCGACGTAATCTTCAGTTCGGCTTCGTGGCTCTCAGTGGCCTTGGTGCCAGAGAAGGAAATGACGGTCTGGCCTGCCCCACCCGACACTTTGTCGACAGAAAGCCATTCAGGTACCTCGGCTTTGATAGTATCCTTACTGCCATCTCCCTTCGTAACTATCTGGGTGAAAAGCTTCTCAAATGTCCAGTCGGCATTGGCTGACACCGTGACTTGAACGGGCGTGCCAAGTGTGTCGAGGCCCACGATGGACTGTGACACGCTCAGGCCGTCGAGACGTGCCTTCTCGTCGTCTTCTGAACAGCTCACTACGGCAAATGCGAGGGCTGCAATGAAAAACGGAATGATATGCTTCAATTTCATAACTTCTATGTTTTGGCTTGTGATTAGTTGAAGATGTATTTAATACCCACAGAGGCATTCCAGCATTGTCCGATAGAGGGATTGGGCTTCCATGTTACAGTATTAGAGTTGATGTAGGAAGGAGTGACGAACACGGCATATCCGTTCTTGTCGGCATCTGCCTTCGACTCCAGAATGCGGCCATCGGTGAGGTCAGGATTCATGTACTTGCTTACACCCCAGCTGGAGTTGAAGAAGTTGAGCAGGTTCTTCACGTCGAGGCTGAGCTGCAGTGTGTGCTTTGTTTTGCCGGCTCTCACCGTGAAGTCGTGCTTGTAGCTGAAGTCGAGACGGTGTACCCAGGGAGAGTAGACACTATAGGGCTCAGCATACTTGCCCTGACGCTTCTTGAGATAGTTGTCGTTGTGTACAAAGTCCATGAAGCGTGCCATATCGTCCTCAGAAGCGAAGCGGAAAGCACCCGACCCATGCAGATTGCCACTGGCATCGTAATAGCTGGCTTCAGCATCGGTAGGCACATAGACGGCATCGTACTGATAGCCATCCTTGTTCATGTCGTTGACCATCATGTAGGACTCGCAAGAGCCACCACGCCAAGACTCATAGATGAGACTATAGTGGTTACCGCTCTTGTCGTGAAGAGTAGCCGAAGCCACGATGCGGTCGGGGGTGACAAACTGCGAATTGTGCAGTTTGATGTTGTTCGGACCCTCAACAGTAGGAACGTATGTGAAGGCACTCTCTGCATTCGAACCAGGCATGCCGGTAATCTCCTTCTGCACGGTGTGGGTGTAGGCAGCCATCAGGCTCATCCACTCAAACGGTTGGAGATTCAAGGTCACGTTGGCCGACCAACCATAGCCTTTCTTGGTGTTTTCCAGAACAAAAGCCTTGGTGCCAGTACGGAAGCCGTCAGGATAGACGGGACGATCATCGACACCATTCAGACGGGGGAATCCGCCCACGTTGGGGATGCTCCAGTCGGAGATGCAGACGGCATTGACAGTCTTGTTGAAGATTCCTTCAGCAGTAATCGTGAAGGGGAATGACACTGGGAACTGATAGTCGATGGCCAGTGAACTCTTCCACACCTGAGGCATCTTGAACTTGGGATCGACACCGCAGATAGCTGAAGGAACGGTTCCGTCTTCAGGCGACACGGTCTGGGGATAGCCCAGTTGATAGAGCTTATTCTTGAGTGCATCGAGCGAAGCAATGGGGCCGCCCTTGAACTCATTCATCGTGAAGCCCTTCTTCTTGGCATCGTCAGCATTGATCTGAGCCTGGTACTGCACCATACCGCCGTTGGTAGGCATATTGGTGAAGAACACGAGGGGCAGACGACCTGAGAACAGACCGGTACCGCCACGCACCTTCAGGCTCTTGTCGCCAAACACGTCGTAGGTGAAGCCGATACGAGGAGATAACGTGATGCTGGCCTTCGGCCACTTGCCAGTGTCGATGTGGCGACCATCGTAATCGAGATCATAGATAGCCTGATTGGTCATCAGATCCTTGTTGTTGAAGAACAGACCATCGACGCGAAGTCCGTATGTAAGCTTGAAGTTGTCAATGATGTTCCACTCATCCTGCGCATAGATGCCGGCCTTATTGAAGCGAACGCGCGCAGCAGGCTTGGTCTCGCCACCATAGCCATAAGTGAGACAGACGATTTCAGGAGCAGCATTGAACATAGTAGCTGGGTCGTCGTTCCACTCATAACGATAATAGCCCGTACCGTTACGCATATACTGGTTGTCGGCCATCTGATGCTCATAGCTCAGACCTGCCATAATCTTGTGCTGTCCCAGATAGTAAGTCACATCGTCCTTGATGTTCCAAATGGTGTTGTGTACAGCATTGTTATAGGTGAACAGCTCATAGCCCAGAGCCATATAGTTGTTGTCGTCCTTCACAATATCAATGAAGGGGAACTCGTCAGACTTTGTGCCGCGCACGTCATCGAGCTTTGAGAAGGTAGCCAGGAACTGGTTAGACAGGTTCTCGGTGAAACGGCTGTTCAGATCGACAGAGAACGAGTGAACCAGATTGTCCATAGAATACATAGAGTTGGCAAACGACATGGACGACTTAGACATACGATAGTCAGACATACGGGTACCACCATCCATTGAGGTGCCGCTGGGCGAGTTCCAAATCTTATTCTTCGTGAAGTTATAGCGAAGTGCCAAGTGATGTTTGTCGGTAATGTTCCAGTCTAAGCGAGTCAGAATCTTATAGTTTTTCTCATCGGCAGGGAAGTCGGTGTATGAACCTGTATCGTAGCCGTAAGTGTTGCGCACATAGTCGGACACCTTCTGCATGTCGCTCTCTGTGGTACGCGAGATATATTGCTCGGCATTGGCCACACCGTCTGTAGAAGCGCGCCAGCGATTGGCAACGGTAGGAATCTTAGACATCTCACCGCTCACAAAGAAGAACAGCTTGTTCTTGATGATGGGACCACCGAGTGTAAGTCCGTATGTGGTGTTGCGGTCCTTGTCGCGTGCTCCTGCCACAGTCTGATGATCAACGGCATCGCCACGCATGTTCTCATTGCGATGATAGACATAGGCACTTCCCTTGAAAGTGTTCGTACCCGACTTCGTGATAGCATTCACACCACCACCGATGAAGTTGGTCTGACGAACGTCGAACGGTGAAATCACCACCTGCAGTTCCTCGATAGCATCGATGGAGATGGGGTTGCCGCCACCAGGAAGGTTCGAGGAGAGACCGAAGTTGTTGTTGAAGTTAGCGCCATCCACGGTGAAGTTAGCCATACGGCCATCTGCACCGGCAAAACTCATGCCGTTGCCTCCGTAGGGAGACAGACGGGTTACATCGGTGATGCTACGTGTCACCGTGGGCAGATTGGTAATCTGTGCACTGGTGATGTTGGTCGAAGCACCGGTCTTCTCAGCAGTAAATTTCGTAGCCTTTCCGCTGATGACGACCTCGCTCAGCTCATTGGCATTCTCCGAAATCTTCACATCCAGATTGTAGGTCTCACCCAACTGGAGTGTAATGCCACGATAAGTCTTGGTCTGATAGCCAATGTAGCTTACGGTCACCACATACGGACCGCCAGTACGCATACCCTGAATACTGAAACGACCAGATGAATTAGTTACTGCAGCATAGCGTGTGCCTGAAGGCTCGTGTACTGCCTGCACGGTGGCACCAATGACAGTCTCGGTTGTTCCTTCGATCGTCACCTTACCAGCCATACTTGAAGTTGTGATTTGCGCCATTGCTGTCAGCGACATCGTTAACAGCAATGTCATGAGGAAGAAAAATCTCTTCTGCATAAAAAAATAAGAAATAAAATTAATTTAATTTATTATTTGCGGTGCAAAATTAATTAAAAAAACTGATACAGTCACCTGTACCAGCTAAAATATTTTGATAATTGGTAAAATAATACTTAATTTTGCTTAATCGCAAACAATTGAGACAATCAATTGGCTCTTACACCACCTCCTTTGAAGAAAGTCAGCTTGTTACGACGCAACTGCTTCGTGTCATGATCGAACACGAGATTGGGATTGTAGTGCTTGCCGTCGACACGTATCTCGAAGTGCAGATGCTCTGTGGTGGCACGGCCCGTACGCCCCGTAAGCGCGATTACCTGTCCGGCTCTTACGTGATCGCCCACCTTCACCAGGTTCTTCACATTATGGCTGTAAAGGGTCTCCAGTCCATTGGCATGACGCACAATGATACAGTTGCCATAGCCATAATACGATTGCGACATTGTGACCACACCATCGAAGGCAGCCAGGATGTTATCATTGGCACGGGTCTTGAGATCTACCCCAGAGTGACGATGACTTGAACGCTGATTGTTGTATGGACTGATGACTTTTGCCCCAGGGAGCGGATAGCACCACTCTCCATCGGGAATAGCGGCCAGGTTGATGACGAGCTGACTACTGCTGGCAAAGGGATTCTGCTTCAGAATGGCTTTTGCCTCCTCAGCCTTCGCCTGCTCATCCACCCAGGGATCGTGCTCCACCACACTGACTTGCACGTGGAACCCTTTTTTTTCGAATAGCACCTTCTGCTTCAGCAGCCGATGGGCCTTAGGGGCAATGAGTATCTCGGGATTGATGCGCCCACCATTAATCATAATGGAAAAGTCGCAGTAAGTCTTGTCGGCACTGCCTCCCACGATGGCCACGGTCTGGCCTGCCTTCACCTTCTGTCCCACTTTCACGCGGTTCTCGCGGTTCTGTGCGTAAACTGTCTCCAAGCCATTGTCATGTCGCAACACGACCACATGTCCATATTGCGGATGATTCCACGACATGCGCACCACGCCATCGAACATGGCTTTCACGGCATCACCTTGTGTGGTGACAATACGCAGCACATTGTCGGTATTACTCTCCATCTGTCCCACTGGCAAGGGGAAAGAGTAATCCTTCTCTCCGTAGATGGCAAAATCTACGGTGTAAGCTTCAGAACGCTCAAAGAGTCCTGGTGTCTCGACAGCTATCTTCTGCTGTTCCAGCTTAGTGAAACTGAGAGTCTGCGCACAAGACGAAAGGGTTGTGGCAAGAGCCATCGTGAAGAAGAGGGATGTAAGTTTCATGAGAGGGGTCTTTCAATACTTAACTTTTGGAAGAATTTTCTATTACATCTACATCTTCTATCTCATCGCCTTCAAGATATTCGATGTCTTCCAACTCATCATCGTCAATGTATTCGATATCATCGAGTTCGCCTTCGTCTTCCAACTCAGCTGCGAATATGCTCATGTCTTTATCACGATGTACAAGGGTGTCCTCAGCGGTGATGGCTTGTAGCTTGTTACTCTCAGCGTTCAGCTCGCGCCACAGCACATCTTTCAGCTCCTCCAGTCCAAAGCCTGTGACGGCAGAGATGAACACAATGGGAGTGGAGAGCGGTGAGTTGAGAGTGGAGAGCTCTTCGCGCAACATGTCGATGAGTTCTTGATCCAGCAGGTCGCACTTTGTTATAGCGAGCACACGGTGCTTGGAGAGCATCTCTGGATTGAACTGGCGCAGCTCGTTGAGCAGAATCTCATATTCGTGCTTGATGTCGTCGGTATCGCCAGGTACCATGAATAGCAGCAGCGAATTGCGCTCTATGTGGCGCAGGAAGCGCAGACCGAGTCCCCTACCCTCTGAGGCGCCCTCAATGATGCCTGGGATGTCAGCCATCACAAACGACTTTCCGTCGCGATAGCCCACGATGCCCAGCGAGGGCTCCATCGTGGTGAAAGGATAGTTGGCTATCTTAGGCTTGGCATTCGACAAGGCAGAGACGAGTGTTGACTTACCCGCATTGGGGAAGCCCACCAAGCCCACATCGGCCAGCAGCTTCAGTTCCAAGATGACGGTCATCTCCTGCATCGGCTCGCCGGGCTGTGCATAGCGTGGTGCCTGATTCGTAGCTGTGCGGAACTGGAAATTACCCAGTCCGCCGCGTCCGCCCTTCAGCAGCATCACCTCCTGCCCGTCGTAGGCCACGTCGCAGACGAACTTACCCGTCTCGGCATTATAGACGACCGTTCCAGGAGGCACGTCAACGTAGATGTCCTTACCGTCGGTACCGTGGCATTTGTCCTTACCACCGTTGCCGCCATGCTCTGCGAAGATATGGCGCGAGTACTTCAGGTGGAGCAGCGTCCAGTAGTTGTGGTTGCCACGCAGAATGATGCTGCCGCCCTTGCCGCCGTCACCGCCGTCAGGACCACCATTCGGGTTATACTTCACGCGGCGCAGGTGCATAGAGCCCCTACCACCCTTGCCCGATCGGCACAATATCTTTACATAGTCAACGAAATTACTTTCTAGCATAATCCTTTATTTTCTATTATGCTGCAAAAGTATCATTTT
>JAEEPT010000193.1 GCA_016284895.1 Prevotella sp.
ATCAATGAGGCTGAATTTGGGGTGGCATTGAATGATACAGGTGTTCTGAGCATTGGGTCTGTTGAATTGCAAATGAGTGTCAATGAAAAGGATTTCGTAGAAAAAATGCGCGATAATGTTGTCAGGTGGAAAGAACTGGATGAGGTTCTTGACAAACTTCATGTAACAAAGCCTTTTGACCTGACAAAGATAACGGACGAGCAAGGCAAACTGATAGATATTCTGATAGAAACAATTGGAAAGGGAAAGACGGTAAAATTGCCAGGACAGGAACCGACACTCTTTTTGTGGGAGATTAGCAACGTAAGGTTGCTATTATGGTGCGGTGTAGGGAAGGACGGTGAATGTGCAATCGGAGACTTCTTCGACAAGTCAGTCAGAATATCTTATAAGATCGGAGAGAACGAAACCATCAATGTGAGTCCGTATTCCTACTTGCAGCTCGATAGATTGTGGGAGAAAGTTGACAACGTTGACTATGATAATCTTGTTGCATCGTCAGAGATGGCAGCACGGCAGCATGAGTATTGCTACATGATGTCAAACTACGATGTACTAGCGATGATTACAGCAGCAGACGCTTTGGAGAATACTGATACGGAAAGGAGAAAAATACTCTTGTCAGAGGCATTGAAACTGGATGACTGGCTGATTGATAACGAACCAAAGGAGGAGATGCACCCCTTGCATGTTATTAATAGGTTGCAGATTCAGGAAAGGCAGAGAGGTTTGACGGCAGATGAACTTCATTGGCTGGAAGGAATGCTGAGTGATAGCAAATCAGGAGATATGGTGAAAATAGGAGCACATCTGCTGTTGAATCATCAGAAGGAGTTCTGGAGTCTTTTTGAGTCGTTAAGTGATGACGACCAGAAGAGAGTGAAGAATTTCCCGATTTGGAGGTATGTGAGAGAACAGGAAGGAGTGTGATATGACGCAAGACGAGAAGTGGATAGCAAGGTATAATGAGGTGATGACGTTTATAATGACGAATAAGCGGAATCCTTCAAAATATGATGCGGAGGAGAGAGGTGGCTACTATACGTGGCTAAAGCATAATCGCAAGCAAATGAATGCAGGAACGTTGAAGCCTGAGAGAGTGGAGAAATTTAAGGAACTGCTTGCTTTGTGTGAGCTGTATAAACATAAGAATCAGTGGGTATGATGAACTTAAGAGCTAAGAAGTAAGAACTTAGAACTAAGACAAAAAGTAATCCCCTGGCTCACTTCAAATTGACTGAGTCGGGGGAATTTTCGTGTAAAATGACATCCACCCTCGCGGGCAGATGTCATGTCATAAACTTAATTTGTCAATCGTATGAACATTCTTTTGATTCTGTTGATACCAATGATGGAGCTGTTGCGACGGACCAAGCGAAACTCGGCTTCAAGTTCCTTGATGCGTTCTTCTTGTGCCTTGATGGTCTTGGCCTGCTCGAAGTTCTGTTGACACAGAATCGTGTTCTCGCTGGACTCTCTATTGTACTTCTTAATCAGGGCACGATGTCTCTTCCCCAGGTCGTTGTTTCTCACAATGATATTCTCGAAGTTCGTGAGGAAAGCCTGGTGGAACAGCTTGATGACTGGTGTCGCTTTGAATTTGATGATCATTCCCATGCCCAGTATGGACAAGAGGTAGTGGTCTCGACCGGCGCGATGTATAATCTTGTAGTCTTCATTGACGTTCATGTTGACCGTGACGAAGTTGATGCCATCCTCTCTCGTCTCGAAGAAGAAATCCACACAGTCTTCAAGATCGAAGTAGTGGCGTTCCTTGGGATCCACGACGATGAGACTGAACTCCCTGTTGAAATACTCGAGGACTTCCTCCATGCTTGAGTCCTTCTTTAGCTGATTGAATCTAATGATTCCTTTTTTACTTTTCATTGCTATTTTTACTTTTAAGTGATATGGTTAAAAAATTCTTGACGCAATAGACCCGGAAGTCCTCGCATAGCTTATCCATGGCATCATCGTCGATGGATGAACTGCATTTGGATAGCATTGAATTGACGTGACGGGTTGGCCAGCGCTTCAGTGAGAGTCGCCGACAGGCAAACTCTTTGTTGAAAGCTACATTGAACCGCTTGCTCAGGATAAAACCCGTGAGGATGGGACGAACCTGGTCGATGGCATCCTTGTTCCTGATGGAGATGGGCTTTCGGGCAGAAGACGCCTGCTTGACTTCGGATGCCCTGATGCACAATGGATAAAGTCCGAGAAGATAGGTCTTCTTGAGCCTTTTGCCGATGACTTCCTTGTATTTGCCATTTTCCCCAAAGGGGATGTGATAGAACTTGCGTTCCAGGCTTTTCACACGTTGAATCTCTTCTTCTGTCATACTTCAGATTTATCTTGTGAATTACTTTTCGTATCTGCTTCCCCTTCTGACTCATTGTGCATGCGACGATAGTCGATGTCGCCGAAGATGATGACCTTCACCATGTCGTTGAGCCGTGAAGCCGTGCGTTCCTGGTACTTCTCGCGGATCTGTTCTGCCGTGAGATTGGTGGTGATGAACACCGGAAGACCGACATCGTAGCGGAACTCGATGAGATCCTGTACTGGAGTCGTGATGCGTCCCCACTGCATGCTCTCACCCGGTTCCTTGCCCATGTCCTGGATGCCTACCCAAGTGTACATCCTGAGCACTTCCTCCCAGTTGCGGGCATAGGCCATGATATGCTGGAACAGCTTGGCATCGCGCATATAGGGCTGCTCGGTATGAACGATGTTGTTGTCAATCAATACCGACCATACGCGGTTGAATGCCTGGTGTAGTGTGGATTTGCCGTTGCCCGTGGTGCCACACAACATGACGCTGAAACGGCAGTCCTTCCCGTCGGTCAGGAACTTTGCCAACTCCATGATGACGCGACGTGTCATCTCCGTGAATATCGGTATATGGCCGCGGCTCCTCACCTCGGCAGCATACGCCTCGCAGAGGAGCATATAGACATACTCCGTCTTTTCATTGAGGAGCTTAAAACTGTTTGCTGTATTCCGCTGAACTCGTAGCTGTTGCCTGAGTTCCTCTAATTCTACCATTGTCTTTGTTGCTTGAATTGTTACTGTTCTGACTGTTTTCACCAAAGTTTCGGTCGTAGAAACCGTCGAGAATCTTAGGAAAGTTGCGTGGCCCCATCATCCAATCGATGTCAGCCACAAAGCCCTTGTCGCCACCACCGTTGAGGAAGCTGCTGGCAGCCGCCTTCTTCACTACCTCGACCACCGCATCCTTGCCATACTCGTTGAAACGTGCACGGATGGCCTTCTTACGATGCTCGGCCAGATGAAAGCCGCGGATTTTCGGAATCGTCTTGCCTCGCATAGCCGTGTTGAAGAACTCCACGAACTTCTCCCAAGAGATATAATCTTTTTCTGCCACCTCAGGCATGTCAAGTTCCAACGGAACCTGACACAAAACTTCGTCAGAAGTTTTAATAGTTTCTTTTATTAACTTATTACCTTTATTTGTTTGGTTAACCACTTTGTCAACCTCTCCGTTAACCACACCATCAACCGAACCGTCAACCACGGTGCCCATTTTTAGCTGATAACGGTCATAGTTACAGATAGTTATAACTGTAACCTTGTCATCAACCACACGGGTAACCATTCCGCTAACCTCCAGCTTAACCAAGAATTTGCTTACAGCCTGGGTGCTGACGTGCCAGATTTTGGAGAGGTAGGCGAGGTTGACGGCCAGCTGTCCCCGCTGAAGCATCAGCCTGTGGAAACTGAAGGCCACCTCACGGTTGTCGTAGTTGGCCATCATAATCAATTCTACCCAACGCTTGAAGAACACAGGGTTGTTCCATACCCAGTGCTCCCGTATACCACGGCTGATGCATATAAATCCTTCGTTTGTCATCTGTTCATTGCCCTCGCTAAGCATTGCTCTATCTGTACCTCGGTGAAAGCCCGCTTGATTTCAGCCTTGTTGTAATAGACATGGCTGTGCTTAGACTTTCCCCGACGAACACCCTTGATGATACCCCGCTCAACAAGACTCTGAAACTTGCTGAACGTGTTGCCATCCTCCTTACCACTTTCGTTGAGGATGTTGTATTTGAGCCAGCGTTTTACATCGGACTCCAGAATGTAAGCTCCGGCTGGCTCCAGAGCAAGCACTGTGGCAAGCTGTGCTGCCTCCATGCTCTTCTGAACGATGTACTGAATATCGTTAAATCCTAATTCCATGATGCACGTATTTATCCCTGCCAACCTTTTTCGTACACTTGCGTATTGGTGTCGTTAAAGGCTGGAACAATCCAATATATTAAAATAATCTCAGAAACTAAGTCGCCATGACAACCAGTGGCGGTTGCCAAAGACTCTCATGGCGGAGTGATTTGTTACTCAACTTCGTAATGGCAGATGAAAAAGTATCTGTCGTTTCTCCTGAAAACAATATTTTCCTGTTCATTTCAAAACACTTTTTACCTTTTATTACTAATTTTGTATAAATTCTTAGCGAATCTTCTTGTTTATAACGATTTTTGTTGTAACTTTGCGTCGAAAAAGTTGTCAGACCGCTAATTTCGGTGCAAAGTTACGAATTATTTTAGATTTAAAACTAATCAAGCACCAACGCAATGGGCGGGTTAAACTTATTTAACAAATGAACGAACGAATTGACGGTTGGAACAACGGTTAGAATAAAAAAGGTTTCAAAAAATGGTCTAAAATGAAAAAAGAAGTAACTGTAGTGAATCCCCTGACGGATCTGGCCAGAAGGTTTCTTGAGGCGATGGAGAAATTCCACATCACGCCGTATCGTATGAAAATAGATGGCGTGATCAACAGTTCGCAAATCATTACCAAGATAAAGAAGGGACTTCAGCAGCCCAGCCGTCCGACGATAGAGAAGTTCTGTGCCACCTATGGTTTTAATATAGCCTGGGTTATGACGGGACAGGGCGAGATGAAGTCGGACTCTGCAAAGGCGAATACTGCAGCTGTGTCGAACGCGAACGGTATTCCCTGCTATCGCTACGATATAGAAGATCTCCTCTTGGCGATGGAGAGAGGTGAGGCGGTGCTGCCGGAATCTTACATCTATCCTCAGCAATGTAAGGCTGCTGAGTTTTGGTGCCATATCCATCGGTCGAAAGCCATTCCCTTCTTTGTCCCCGGTGACAAAGTCGCAGTGAAAAAGCTTAATGACTGGAAGCGGTATTTGCCGAATGGCACCATTTGTTGTCTGGTTATGTCTGACGGCATTGTTCTGAGGAGGGTCAGGAAGGTTCCTGGTGATGACCAGAACCTAGAGGCTTTCTTCGTGAATGACCTTGAATATAGGAGTGGCGAGAAGGTGCCGATGGAATTGATCAAATCTGTATATGAAATACTTTATCTGTTTCGTGACATAAAACCTTTCGTTTGATATATGTCAATTATTTAGGAGTAAATTAGATTATAAATATTATGGATTCTGCCGAATGTTGTTGTCCTTTGCAGGCTTCAATGTTCGGCATTTTTGTTTTTGAGTGCTTCCCACCACTGGTCTCAGTGTCTGATAGAAGCCCTGTGGCGCATGTGATGAGCTTGCCCTTCTAAACGTTGTGGGTACTCTTCTGATTGGCACGAGCCAACTGCTGACGGGGAGTGCTTTTATGTATTGGCACTCGTTGTTCTTCTTGGGTGTGACTGGAAGCAAGAGATGCAATCATGCTGTTACCTCTTGATGTCCTTGGTGGGCATTGTCCTCTAACGCCACTTGAAAACAGCTTCAATTGTTGCCATGCTGTATTTTTCGGGGTCGTTACTTCCTAATTCTTCTGCAAAGTTATGGCGCAGCGGATGTAATCCTTCCGTGGCAGGTGCTCCGGCATGTCCAATGATTGGTGGGATTTTCTTCCTTTTTTTCACTATCCCTGCAGGACTTCACGTGAAAAAACGAGTAAAATGCCACAAATCCATGGTCACCACTTACCTGTGCCATCCTATAGCATCAGAATTAAGTAAAATAACAAACCCTTTAAAAATTTACAGTTATGGCAACAAAATTAATGAATCAGTTTCAAGTCAGTGGCTATGTAGCCAAAGTATCAACCAAGGATTTCAAGAGCAGCACTCTTGCAGAGATTCTCCTCAGCGTCCGTCACGCCATCAAGAAGAACGACGAGACCGTGTATGAGTCAGCACTCCTTCCCTGCCAGCGTTGGATTCGCACCGATCAGAAGGGCGACTATGAGAACATGAAGGGCCAGCTCGTGACATGCACAGGATTCTTCGGTATCGACGCATACGAGACTGGTGGCGAGAAGCACTCGAAGATCACCTTCGTCCTGAAGGACATTGAAGAGGTTCCTGCGAAGGAAGACAACACAGAGGACGGCGAATGACCGTCCTCTTTTCCTTCTCACGTATGTCTCATCATTAGATATTACCAACGATGATTTCCGTATCACTTGTTCCTTACGTTTCAAACCATGATTTAAACAATGTTTCCATAGACGGTTTTGCCTACCGTGACTTCTGTCTTCAGTTCAAGGCCGGACACCCTTGGGCTACAAAGAAGGCCGCTATGATGGTTGGCGACGGTCTGAAAGGCAACAATATGGAGAACGTCGTGTTCCTCTGTGTCCCTGCATCCACCAGACGTAAGAACACACGCCGCTACCAGCGTTTCTCATCCATGG
>JAEEPT010000194.1 GCA_016284895.1 Prevotella sp.
CGATTAAAAATGGAAGCCAAAGCCACACACCACGTATTCTTCGGACTGGGCTCGAACCAGGGCAACCGCGAGGAGAACCTGCGGCTGGCATATCAGAAAATAGAAAAGCTGATTGGTCGCATTGTGCGCCAGTCAGCTTTCATTATAACTGAGCCTTGGGGGTTCCAGTCTTCCAATTCTTTCGTAAACTCAGCCATTTGCTGCGAGACCACGTTGCTGCCTCGTGAGATTCTTTGGCGCACGCAACAGATAGAACGGGAGCTGGGCCGCACGCAGAAGTCCGTCAACGGCATCTATCACGACCGTCCCATCGACATCGACATCCTGCTTTACGACAACTGGACCGTCAACGAGCCCGATCTCCGCATTCCCCATCCCCTCATGCTGCAACGCAACTTCGTCATGCGCCCGCTCATGGAGATACTGTAGCCTAGCCCATCAAGGGGAGGAGCAGAGGTGGGGTCTGTAACATCAAAATGTCCCAATTTAATATTTTACCGTTACTATAATATTTTAATCTAAAGTATATATGAAAAGAATCTACCTGCTTACTATTATCTTTTTCATCTCCCTGATGGTCAGAGCCATCAATGTTGAGATTGACGGAATCATGTATAACATCAATGTGAAAACTGGCCTTACAGAAGTGGTTGCCAATCCTTCCCACCAGTATAAGGGAGATATCGTGATACCAGAAGCCATTACGTATGAAGGCAAACAATATACTGTGACAGCAATTGGAGAAAGTGCATTTTTCCAGAGAGATATCACGTCCATTACCTTTCCAAACAGTATCACATCTGTAGGTCGTGCAGCCTTTTATTGCTGTAGTCTTTTGGGTTCAGTTGTGTTGCCAGAGAAAGTGACAGTCATCGGTGATATGCTTTTTGCAAACTGCACAAGCTTGAGACGAGTTGTCATCCCTGAAGGCTTAACACTTATCGATAACTCGGCATTCAATAGTTGCTATAGCTTAGACTCTCTGATTATTCCCAATTCTGTCACAAGGATAGAAGATTGGGCATTTGCTTTATGTAAAGGTCTTACGTATGTCGAGATGTCAAGAGGTCTCACTTACGTAGGCAGGGGAGCATTTGGTGATTGTAGCGCATTAAACACCGTAATAATCCCAGACCTTTCTTCATGGTCAATGATTAATTTTGGGGATTATAATTCTAATCCGTTGACAACGACTAAGACATTGAAGATTAATAACGAAGAAATAAGAGACCTCGTTATTCCTGACGACGTAACATATATTGGTGATTATGCTTTTAGGGGATGTACCAACATTACCTCTGTCACCATGGGAGAGAATGTCACGAAAATTGGAACATCGGCTTTTTATGGCTGTAAGAATTGCGCCTCAATCACCATCGGAGAGAATGTTACCAGTATTGGCAGCTGGGCTTTCTATGGTTGCTCGGCAATGACCTCGCTGACATCTCTGCCCAGGAAGGTTCCCAGCACAACCAGCAATAGTTTTGATAGTGCCATTAAGGATCAGGCCATCCTCTATGTGCCGAGCGCTGCCCTTGAAGCGTATAGCAGTAAAGCACCTTGGTCGGATTTTTATGACATCGTGGCTCTCAATATTCCCAAACATCAGCTTGCGTATTATGTTGATGACGCTTTGTATAAATCATTCACGCTGGAAGAAGGCGAATATATCACGCCGGAACCAGCACCGGAAAAAGAAGGCTACACCTTTTCAGGATGGAGCGAAATACCTGAGAGAATGCCTAAACATGATGTCACGGTAACTGGTTCGTTTACTTTAACAAGTGAACAGTTAGCACTTGACGGAATACAATACACGCTTTGGGTAAAAGAAAAGACAGCAGAAATTGTTGGATTCGATGTGACTGATGGGTTTACGGGTCAAGTATCCATTCCTTCTACAGTAACAAAAGATGGGACTTCTTTCGATGTGACCCGCATAGGCGACTCTGCCTTTTCTAAATGTGAGAATTTGACATCTGTTACTATACCTGAGAGTATATCATTCATTGGTGAATCTGCCTTTTCCGGCTGTATGCTTGAAAATATATTTGTGAAAAATACTGCTACACATTTGAATGAGCGTTCTTTCTCGCCAGCTTCTTACAATCATACTATGTTATATATTCCTAAAGACAGTTGGTCGGATGCTGTATATCATGGAGATTTTTGGCGTTTTATCAATATAAGAGAGACCGTTACGAGTTCTGTTGATTTATCTTCAAAGCAGGCCTATACCCTCATGAGGGCCAACACTTTTAATTATATAGTATATGATGCAGTAAACGATACTACAGCAATTAGAGATACCTACTATCAAGTTGATGAGAATTCGGAAAATAATTGCTGGCAAATCATTGAAGAAGATGGCAAGAATTATCTTTATAATATAGGAGCAAAAAAGTTTGCCCAACTAAATGCTGACGGATTATTGAAACTCACAAGTGCTCCCGTTGCTATTACTATAGAAAATGGAAAGAACGGTATCGCTTTAGGTGACGACAATCAAAATCAGTGGATTTTTGTCCTAAATGACAAAATCAGTGTTGCAGACATAAATTTAGGAATAGAGTCTGTAACTAATGGTTCTTCTTGTGCTATTGACCAATACTACTCAATCAATGGTGTAAAAAACAAAAATCCAAGAACTGGTCTGAATATTGTTAGGACAAAGAATGGTAAGACGAGAAAAGTTATAAGTAAGGGTTATTAAGTGAGCATAGACTGCAAGGCCTAACTTGTTGTTTAGGCTATATCATAGCACGTTTTAGGCTATATCACATCATGGTTTAGGCTAAATCATGAAACGGTTTAGGCAAGATCACATGATGATATAAACTAAATCGTGCTATGATTTTGGATAGATGATGCAACGGTTTAGAATAGATGGCATCACAGTTTAGGACAGAAGAGAGCATGGGCTATGAATGCTTGACAGATCATCAACACCACATACAGAAAAAAGTTTGCAAAACATCTGTTTCATCTGTTTCCACTCACAAATCATTATGTATCAATAACTTACAGAGGTAGCAGATGGAAACAGATGTTTTGCAAACTTTTTCTACCAGTGTGGTTGAAAGAAAGAGTGTGAAGTTCTGAAAGAACTATTCACTTTTCTGAGTCAATAACGAAAAATTATTCTTATTATTCCTATTTCTTTCAGATACAAAAAATACATTTCTTTCAGTTACAAAAGGAATTACATCGCCTCCAACTTAACCAAAACTAAGCATGGCTTAACCACCTTTGGATAAGACCACAACAAACATAAGTATATTTTACTTAATATCTGTTAATTATTTGTCGTTTACTCCAGTTTTAACACTAAAGCTTGACCATTTTGGGATAAGTTTTGTAACTTTGCGGCAGAAAACAAACGAAAAAGTGGTCAAGTTATGAATGCAAGCGAGATAAAAAAACTATGCGCACTGGGAGAAAACAGCCGAGTGCAATTCAAACTGAGACTGGAAAATCCTTCCAAGATAGCCCCAGAACTGGTGGCATTTGCCAATAGCAAGGGCGGTATCATCATCATAGGAGTAGAGGACAAGACAGGACAGATTGCAGGCCTCACCTATGAACAAGTCCAGCAAATGAACACACTCATTGGTCAAGTAGCCAACGAGTGGGTGAACCCCACCATCTACCTTGAAACAGAAACCATAGAAGTGGAAGGCAGAATAGTACTCGTGGTGCACGTAGCAGAAGGCATCAACAAACCCTATAAAGACAAAAGCGGCAACATCTGGATAAAACAAAGCAGCGACAAACGCCGCATCACCGAAAACGGAGAGATACTGGCCCTATTCCAAGAGTCAGGAAGTTTTCGACCAGAGGAAAAGGGCGTGAGAAACACTTCACTCAACGAGATTGATACATTTCTGCTCAATGAATATGTGGAGAAGTTCTACGGCAAACGAGCCGACGAGTTTGGCGTGCCCGTGGAACAACTGCTGAAGAATCTTCAGATACTGACCCCCGACGGTCAAGTGACACTGGCAGGACTCCTGTTCTTCGGGAAGCATCCCGAAATGTACCAGCCAGCTTTCATCATCAAGGCGGTCTCCTTCTACGGAAACGAGATGAGCGGTCTGGAGTATCGTGACAGCAAAGATATCATAGGCACCATTCCGCGCATGTTCAGCGAAGGCATAGCTTTCCTCAAAGCCAACTTGCACAGCCTGCAGGCAGGACAGTCGTTCAACTCGGTTGGCAAGCTTGAGATTTCGGAGGTGGCCCTGCGCGAGATACTTCAGAACGCACTTGTTCATCGCGACTATCTCATACAGGCACCGATAAGAATCATGATTTTCGACAATCGTGTTGAGATTGTCAGTCCCGGAGGGCTGCCCAAAGGGGTTAGCATTGAGAGCATACAGTTCGGAAAGACCTGTCAACGCAACAGCCTGATGGCATCGTTTTGCGCCAAGACAATGGAATATCGCGGACTGGGTACGGGCATCCTGCGCGCCGTAAAAGAGGAGCAGGGCAATATTCACTTCGAGAACGAAGAGGACAGCCAGTTCAAGGTTGTCATCGACAGGCCACTGGCAGAGCGTGAAGCACCCGAATACAGCGGATTCATCGCCTCAGAGGCTCCTGTTTATGAGGAACCCAGGACACCACTGCTATCCTACGGGTCACGCTTCAGCAAGATTCGCTCCCTCTGTCCCACCCTGCCAAAGGGTGAGGAAGAGAATGCCGAACGCCTGCTTTCCTTCTGCCACACCTATCAAGGCATGCTGGAGATGATGGAGGCGACAGGCTACCATAGCCGCACCAGCTTCCGCCGCCGACTGCTCATCCCCCTGATGGAAAGCGGACTGTTGGAGCAGGAATACAAAGACAGGCCGAACACGCCCAAACAGCGGTATCGGAGCATGATAATCTAAACGCACATGGCCTTGCTCATTCAGAGAGCAAGGCCATGTATTTTTCAATAGCATCGGTGATTTCCGACCGACAGATATATTCGTCGGCTGAATGGGAACGGCTGCTTTGGCCGGGTCCCAGTTTGAACGAAGGAAAGGACATGAGAGCCTGATCGGACAACGTGGGGGAGCCGAAGGGCTGCAAGCCCATGTCGATACATTTCTTTATTAGAGAATGGTCCATGCTGATAGAAGATGAGTGCAAACGGAACGAGCGGGCTTTCAGTTCGCATTTCTTCATGTGGCTGCTCAGAAAATCGAACAGTTCTTCGTTCTGATAGAGCTCGTTCGCACGCACATCAATAATGAAATGCAACGAGTCGGGTATCACGTTGTGCTGTGTGCCAGCCTCAATCACCGTGACCGTCATCTTGGTGGGACCCAAGAGTGGGCTCTCCTTTGGGAAGCGGTAGTCGCGCAGCCAAACCAGATCGTCGAGCGCTTCATAGATGGCATTCACCCCTTCATTGCGAGCTGCATGTCCGCTCACACCGTGAGCATAGCCGTCAATGACCATCAATCCTTTCTCTGCCACGGCTGGCTGCATGCCCGTAGGCTCACCCACGATGGCTACGTCGATGTGAGGAAGCAAGGGGAGCGCTCGCACAATGCCATTCTGTCCCGACACCTCCTCTTCGCATGAAGCCAGATAGACGAGATTGAAAGAGCGCGACTGTTCGCGCAACAGGCGGAACACCTGCAAGAGCGACACCAGACCACCGCCACAGTCGTTTGAGCCCAGACCGTAGAGTCGGTCGCCTTCCCACTGAGGTGTGAAAGGATCACGGGTCCAAGTGGCCACGGGCTTCACCGTGTCGATATGGGCATTGAGAAGAATCGTGGGGCGAGCCTCATCATAGTCAGGAGCCACAGCCCACACATTATTGCCTTCACGCTGGGGAGAAAGTCCCCACTCCGTCATGCGTTGCTGCAACAAGTCGGCAGCCAGAGCCTCATCACGACTGATGCTTGGAATAGCGATCAGCTGAGTAAGCAGTGAGAGCGCTGCTTGGACAGAATCACTTGTCTTGTTCATATTCATTTGTATCTTTACGCTGCAAAGATACGATGAAGCGAGCGCAAAACAAAAGAATTGTTCTTTAAAAGAAAGGCAACCCGCAAAAAAAGAAGCCTTTCGATGCTTATCTTCAAAAAAATAAGTAATTTTGCAGACCTAATCATTGCGACACTTATGACAAAAGAGGAAAAATACAAGGAGCTGCAAGCACAGATCACATCACTCATTGAGGGCGAGACCGACACCGTCAGCGTGATGGCCAACGTAGTGGCTGCCATTCACGAAGCAATGGGATTTTTCTGGACAGGCTTCTACATCGAAAAGGGCGGCATGCTCTGCCTTGGGCCTTTCCAAGGTCCTGTGGCCTGCTATCGCATCAAGCACGGCAAGGGCGTTTGCGGCACGGCATACGAGCGAAGGGCCACCGTTGTAGTGCCCGACGTGGAAGAGTTTCCGGGGCATATCGCTTGCAGCAGCCTGTCGAGGTCGGAGATTGTGGTACCAGTTTTTAAGAGCTCTGAGAACTCAGAGAACTCGGAGAACCCCAACCCCGAAATCCTTGCCGTGCTCGACATTGACAGTCGCGAGTTAGGCACTTTCGACGATACCGACCGTGAGTACCTCGAATCCATCATGGCCATTGTAGCCCCACACCTTTGTTAACTCCCCTTCC
>JAEEPT010000195.1 GCA_016284895.1 Prevotella sp.
GCTTGAAAAACGGCGAACTACCACTGGTAGTTGATTTCTGGGCAACATGGTGCGGTCCATGCCGCATGGTGGCTCCCATCATTTCAGAACTGGCCGAGAAGTACGACGGCAAGATTGTTGTAGGCAAGTGCGACGTAGAGGAATGCGACGATCTGGCTGCCGAATTCGGCATACGCAACATCCCCACCATTCTGTTCTTCAAGAACGGCGAGGTAGTAGATAAACTGGTAGGTGCCGTAGCTAAGGCTAAGTTCGAAGAGAAGTTTGAAGCACTGCTCTAATTGGGTTCATTGTTAAAACTTCATAGTTATGGCAAGCTTTGAAGAAGAACTGTTACAGGACGAGGAGGAGAACCGCCGCGAACTGGAATACATGCGCGAGCAGTTGCCCACCGACCTGAAACAGAAATACTCAGACGATGACCTGCTGTTCATCATCGATGCCATCGGTACCTATTTCTACACCAGCGGCATTCTGGAGAGCAACAGTGACGAGGTGGACATTGACATGGAGACTGTGTCAGACTTCGTGTGCAACAAAGCGAAAGAAGAGGGCATCGGCCCGTTCAAGCCAGAAGAGGTGTTCTTCGTGGTAGAGGCCGACTTGGACTTTCAGGAACAAGAAAGCTGAACAACGCAAAAGAACTATGCAATCACTCCGCTTCGCACTTTTCGGCAATATCTACCAGCAGCACAAGTCGGCTGCCATCAAAGAGCTGATTGACTGTCTCAGGCAGCACAATGCACACATCCTTATCGAAGAGGAATACTACGACTTCCTGCAATGCTCAGAGCTCATCGACCTTGACGAGGCCGAGACGTTCATGGGCTGCAACTTCGATGCTGACTTCGCCGTCTCGATGGGTGGAGACGGCACCCTGCTGAAGACAGCCAGCCACGTGCGACAGAAGCAGATACCCATTTTAGGTGTGAACATGGGGCGGCTGGGGTTCCTGGCCGACGTCAGCGCAGATGCCATCGACGAAACCATTGACGCCCTCTATCGCGGTGACTACTCGGTGGAAGACCGGGCCCTGATTCATGTAGAAACCAACGGAGAGCCCATCGAAGGCTACGAATGTGCACTGAACGACGTATCGATTCTGAAACGCGACTCAGCATCGATGATTTCCATCCGGGCCAGCATCAACGGCGAGTACCTCACTACGTATCAGGCCGACGGACTCATCGTATCGACACCAACGGGCTCAACAGCCTATTCGCTGTCGAACGGAGGTCCCATCATCGTACCGCGTACAGGAGTGATGCTCATGACAGCCGTAGCTCCACATTCACTCAACGTGCGACCCATCGTACTGCCCGACACGGCTCAGATAGAACTCACCGTGACCAGCCGCAGCCACACTTTCCTCGTAGCCATCGACGGGCGCTCGGGCAAGCTCCCAGAAGGCACTACCCTACGACTCACACGAGCACCCTATATGGTGAAGGTGGTGAAGCGTAGCGGCACTCGCTACTTTGCCACCCTGCGCGAGAAGATGATGTGGGGAGCTGACGTAAGATAGTCAACTGACAAACAGAAAATAACAGAGCAGCCAGGAAGCGAAGTTTCTGGCTGCTCTGTCGTTAATAATTCTCTGAGCCTTAATCGCGCTGACGGGTTCCCATGCGGGCCTCAACGACATTCACTACATAGTCGCCCAGTTTCTCGCACTCATTCACCAGGTCGATGTAGATGGTACCTTCGGCATAGGTGTACTCGTGGTTGTTCACATCGACGATGTTCTGCGCCTTCAACTGATTGCGGTAGTTGTTGATCTCGTTCTCAATGTTGAATGTACGGTTGATGTTGTAGGCCTCCTTGCGCCCACCCATCAGCTGGTTCATCTGTGTAAGGGCCTGATCGGTAAGTCCCATCATCTGGTGCAAATGTTCGTACTGCTTCTCGATGAAATGGTCTTGCTTGGCAGCATACTTACGATTGATGGTGCGCGCCATGTTGTAGCACGAATCGCCTATCGACTCCAGTTCGCTCACCTCACGCAGCATAGCACGAATCTTGGCCTTGGTATCATCGGAAAGGTGGGCATCGCTGACACTTTCCAAATACTGGGCTATCTCAAGTTCCATGTTGTCGCTGATGCTCTCATACTTCTCAATACGCGTGAAGAGCTTGTTGAACTCAGCCTCATTGCTCTTCTCCTTGTTCGATGAACTCGACGACATATTGAGCAGGTTCTGCACCATACCGAACATGCGCTGCATACGCTCAGAGAACGACGAGATTTCCTTCTGAGCCTCAAGCACTGAGAGCTCGGGAGTCTTCATGAAGCCTGCAGTAATGAAGTGCAGACGGAAATCTTCCTCTTCATCAACACGCTTCGACTTGATTACCCAGCACACGAACTTCTCAATCTGTGGAATGAACCAAATGAGGATAAGCGTGTTGGCCACATTGAAAGTGGTGTGGAAGGCAGCCAGCACGAAGCTCAACTTAGCCGAATTGGCCAGGAAGGCTGCGGTACCTGCCACTTCCTTATCCATTGCTACATCGTAGCCTACCCATCCGCACACCATGTCGATGAAAGGACGGAAGATGGCAAGAATCCAGATGACACCGAACACATTGAAGAACATGTGAGCCAGCGCAGCGCGGCGTGCCTGCGTGTTGGCTGACATGGCGGCAAGGTTCGACGTAACGGTGGTGCCTATGTTTTCACCCATCACCAACGCAATACCTTGATAGATGGGCAGAGCGCCACTTGAACAAAGTATCATGGTGATGGCCATCACAGCTGCCGACGACTGCACACAGAACGTGAGTACGCCACCCAACAAAAGGAATATCAGCGTGGTGACAAATGAGGTGGGATCGAACGAAGCGAAGAAATTGAGCAGCGCCTGATTCTCGCCCAAATGCATCTCAGTACCAGTGGCGCGCAACGTGCCCAAACCGAGCAATAGGAACGACAAGCCAAAGAGGAAGTCGCCTATGTAGCGGTATTTCTTCTGATAGATGAGAATAATACCCATAAAAAAGGCCGGATAGACGGCACTTGTGATGTCAAACGACATTCCTGCCGACATGATCCAGGCTGTGAGGGTGGTTCCGATGTTAGCACCCATGATGACCGAGATGGCCTGTGCCAGTGTGAGAAGTCCGGCGTTGACAAACGAAACGGTCATCACCGTTGTGGCTGTTGAAGACTGTACCGAGGCTGTAACAAGCATACCTGTAAGCATACCCGTGAAGCGGTTGGTGGTCATGGCTCCCAAGACGTGTCGCAATTGCGGACCCGCCATCTTCTGAAGCGCCTCACTCATCGACTTCATACCAAACATGAGAAGCGCGAGTGAGCCCAGAAGCTTGAAAATAATCCAAATTGACATAAGTAAAAGAGTATTGTTTGCGCAATTACGGCACAAAAATACAAAATTTTCCCAATTTATTCAATATTTTTGCCTAAATTTGCAATCGAACATGAATTTCCAGACCACACACCTACACGAAACGGACTCTACCAACCGTTGGCTGAGCGCTCTGAGCGAAACCCAACGCAAGGATGACCGCGTGGTGACAACCGATTTCCAGACAGCAGGACGCGGGTGCGGCACCAACCGATGGGAAAGCGAGCGCGCCCAGAATCTGCTTTTTTCCATACTAGCCCACCCTACCGTCATTCAGGCGCAGCAGCAGTTTGCCGTGTCCATGATGACCGCACTCGCCATCATCGATGCACTATCGAAATATATAGGTGAGGGGCTGAGCATCAAGTGGCCCAACGACATCTACTGGCACGACCGTAAGCTGTGCGGCATACTGATTGAGAACCGTCTGTCGGGTCATCTGCTGCGCGAAAGCATCATCGGTGTGGGACTGAACGTCAATCAACAGACATTCCTAAGTGATGCTCCTAATCCCGTATCAATTATTCAAATCACAGGAGAGCAGACCGACCGCGAAGAACTGCTCAACGAAATCATACAGGCATTCACACTCCGGTTGCAACAGTGCAGAGACCAGCTGAATGAAGGCAACGCTATATATGACCAGTTGAGCCACGAATACAACCTTCGGCTCTATCGACGGGAGGGGTTCCACTCTTATAGCGACAAGAACGGAACATTCGATGCCGAGCTACTCAAGGTTGAGGACGATGGCACACTCGTGCTCAGCGACCGCAATCATCGGCAACGACGATATGCTTTCAAGGAGGTCGCCTTCATTATCTGAGACAAATCATTTTCATTTATCATTTTTACATATCATTTGTATGGCAAGATTCAAGAGAATTCTACTCAAGCTCTCGGGTGAGAGTCTGATGGGCAAACAGGGCTTCGGAATAGACCCTGAACGGCTGAGCGATTATGCACAGCAAATCAAGGAAGTAAGCGAGATGGGCGTGCAGATAGGCATCGTTATTGGTGGTGGCAACATCTTCCGAGGACTGAGTGGCTCGCAAAAGGGCTTCGACCGCGTGAAAGGCGACCAGATGGGTATGTGCGCCACCGTTATCAACTCGTTGGCACTCTCGTCGGCACTTGGAGCCATTGGCGTGAAGAACAAGGTGCTTACTGCTATCCGCATGGAACCCATTGGCGAGTTCTACACCAAGTGGCGCGCCATAGAGGCCATGGAACAGGGACAAGTGTGCATCTTCTCTGCCGGTACAGGTTCGCCCTACTTCACTACCGACACCGGCTCGTCGCTACGCGGCATCGAGATCGAGGCTGACGTCATGCTGAAGGGAACTCGAGTGGACGGCATCTATACCGCCGACCCAGAGAAAGACCCCACTGCCACCAAGTTCCAAGACATCACCTACAAGGAAGTGCTGGCTCGTGGACTGAAAGTGATGGATCTCACAGCCATCTGCATGTGCCAAGACAACAACCTGCCCATCTATGTGTTCAACATGGACATCGTGGGCAATCTGAAGAAGGTGATGCAGGGCGAGGAGATTGGAACTCTTGTGCATAACTAACCAGGCTGGATCTGACGTTTTTAGGGCATCCGTTCAAAAAACTTCGCAATTTGTTTGGTGAATTAAAATAATTCGCTTACCTTTGCACTCGCTTTCCAAGAGAAAGTGCACGATGGTGCCCGTAGTTCAGTTGGTTAGAGCGTCAGATTGTGGTTCTGAATGTCGACGGTTCGAGTCCGTCCGGGCACCCAAGAGAAAAGCTTGTAAGACAATACTTACAAGCTTTTTTGTTTGCTTTTTAACACATGTTTTTAAGTCAAATTTAACTCAATTTCTGCTAAATTACCGTTAAGCCAGTTAGTTGGCACTAACTGCACGTATTACCGGCCAGTTCGACAACGCCAGGTGCTCCATTCGTCACAGAAGGAAGCATTTTATCCCAGAAACTTGGCCGATTCTGCAACTATATGTAACTTTGCATCGTCAAATATAAAAACAGGTAACAATGAATATCAGATTAGAGCAGCCAAATGATTATCGTGAGGTAGAGAACCTCACACGCGAATCTTTCTGGAACGTCTACCGTCCGGGATGCACAGAGCACTTCGTACTGAATCGGTATAGAACGAATCCTGATTTCATCCCTGAGCTTGACTTGGTGATGGAAGAGGATGGCAAGATCATTGGTCATGTGATGTTCTCGAAGGCAGAAATCATCCTTGATGATGGTTCCCATTTCCCTTCATGGACTTTCGGCCCTATCAGCATCCATCCCGACTACAAGCGCAAAGGCTATGGCCTCAAGCTGCTGCAGTATGCATTGGAGAAGGCTCGCGCAATGGGCATCGGCATGCTGCAGATGGAGGGAAATATCGAGTTCTACCGTCATGCAGGCTTCGACTTAGCCAGCAAGCTGAACATCCACTATCATGCCGAGCCGCGAGAGTCTGAAGTGCCTTATTTCCTTGCCCAAGAGCTGATTCCCGGCTATTGGGGCCATCGTGAGGGAACTTATTGCCCTCCCAAGGGCTACTTCGTGGCCGACGAGAATCCTGAGGCTTTCGAGGCTTATGAGACCACCTTCCCGCAAAAGGAAAAACTCCGCCTGCCAGGACAATTAGGATACGAGGAATAAAGAGTTACTATGGCAATAACGAGCGAGAGACTGAGACAGACGTTTTCTGAGGGTGGTGCGCAGGAGATATACAGGGAAGTCAAGGCTACAGGCGATTTCCTCGACTTTGCACGACGATATGTCTTTGATAAGGACTATCGCGTGGCGAGGAGTGCCTTGTGGGGGCTGACCAAAGCCACCGACGAGGAACTCTCAGAATTGCAGGTGACGCTCAATGAACTGATAGACCAGGCCATGCAGACGGCAAATTCGTCTGTCAGGCGGCTGACCTTGAACATCATCGAAAGGCTACGGGTAGGCGAGCTTCGCTCGGGAATGCGTCTGACGTTAGAAGTGGACGACCTGCGGACCGACTTCCTTGACTTCTGTTTCGAGCACATGGCCAGCATCGAGGAGTTCTCCGGCATCCAAACGCTCTGCATGAAACTCGCTTATCGTATGTGCAGTTTTTATCCAGAACTGATGGATGAGTTGAAACGCACATGTCTGGCGGTACGGCCATGATCTATGCCGTTACCTGCAACACGGCTGATTTCGACAAGGTGGCGGGCAAAGAGACTGT
>JAEEPT010000196.1 GCA_016284895.1 Prevotella sp.
AGCTCTGCAAAGTCCTCGGCCATAGCGTGTACCACCGACAGGCATACGATGAGGAACAGATAGGTCATTTCTCTCACGGGCATGGCATCGGTTCTGTAGCGCATGATGCTGAAGATGCCGAACAGTCCCAGTCCTACGCCCATCGTGGCCTTGCCTCGGTCCATGCCCATCATGAAATAGACCAGGAAGAAGATGGCTACGGTCATGAGCATGAAAGTGAAGTAGAAATCGTTGCGATGACTCTTGCGGTAGTAGAGGAAGTGGATGATGGACCAGTTCACTACGATGCAGATAAGAAACCTAATGAGCGTGCTGCCAAAGGTTAAAGAAAATAGGTCTTCCATATTCATTATCAGTTATTTATGTATTGTTAGTTATTTCTTAATATTCTCTCCACGTCTCTCAGTTTTGTCTTGAAGAGGTTGACAGGCAGCTGGCTGTTGGTCATGGCCGCCCCCATGCAGTATTTGCTGAATCCGTGAGGATGAATGCGTAGTTGTCGAAGCATCTCCAGAACGGGCGAGTACACTAGTCCGTCTCGCTTCAGTTCGATGATTACCAGGTCGCCCATGTGTCGGTCGGTATCGGTCTGCACGTTATGAAACTGCAAGTTGGTATCAATCGTAAGCCGTTCGGTCTTGGCTCTGTTCACGAGCGTGATGCGGTGGAAGTGGTTGTGCATGTGTGGGATGAGCGTGTCCACGTCGAAGTGCAGGTGTTCATCTATGAACTGTCGCTTCGTCTCGTCGTGCAGATCCATGTCGGCCACCTCAATGCGTTTCTTCTTTGTGCGCCCGTGGTTGTTCTTCGTCTTGATTTCCATGAACTGCAGGTTCGAGCTGACGTAGGTTCTGAAGCGTATCTTCTGCCGATTGGTGTGCCCGGTCTGGTGCTCGCGGTACATGCCATAGTCTTGGGTGTCGAAATAGGTGGTGTCGTAGAGCATGTTGCGCTCTCCGTCTATGACCTGTGCGTAGTAGTCGCCTTTTGCCATTCCCAACAGCTTTTCGAGCATAGTCAATGTGGTGACGAACTTCGTATCGGTACGGTTCATTAGCTTTACGCTTTTCATTTCGGCCAGCGTGATAGGGGCAAATGTAGAAAGGATACTGTCAATCGGCATGGTAAATATAAAGTTTTAGGCAAAGGTAGGAGGGAAAGGGGGTTGTTCGCAAGTATTTTCAGCGAACTGCCCCTTTTATTCTGTAAATTGGCGAAGCGCCCCGAGCAGTTCGCTGTTCTCGCTTCTGGTGCCGATGGTGATGCGCAGACAATTGTTACAGAGCTGTATGCGTGAGCGGTTGCGCACAATGATGCCTTCGCTTACCAGATAGTCGTAGATGCGTTGTGCATCGGTCATCCGTGCCAGGAAGAAGTTGGCATCGCTCGGATACACCTTCTCGCAGATGGGCAGCATGTTAAAAGCCTCCATCAGTCGTGCGCGCTCTTGCAGTAGGGTCGATACCCATCGTTCTACTTCCACCTTGTCCTTGATGGTCTCGAGTGCTTTCTGCTGTGTGAGCAGGTTCACGTTATACGGATATTTCACCTTGTTGAACAGCCCTATGATTTCCTTTGAGGCGAAGGCCATGCCCAGTCGGATGGCAGCGCAGCCCCATGCTTTGCTCATGGTGTTGAGTACTATCAGGTTGGGGTGTTGGCTCAGTTCGTGCCGCAGGGGTTTCTGTCGTGAGAAGTCGCTGTAGGCTTCGTCCACGATGACGATGCCTTCGAACTGCCTGATGACCTTCACCATCTCCTCGCGGTTCATGTTGTTGCCAGTGGGGTTGTTGGGTGAGCAGAGCCAGATGAGTTTCGTGTTGTCGTCGCAGGCAGCCAGCAGCTTGTCGGCTGTGAACTGGAATTGCTCGTCGAGCAGAACGGTGCGGTACTCGGTGTCGTTGATGTCGGCACACACCTTGTACATGCCGTAGGTGGGTTCTATGGCCACCACGTTGTCTTTTCCTGGCAGGCAGAAGCAGCGGTAGGTCAGGTCGATGGCCTCGTCGCTTCCGTTGCCCAGGAATATGTTCTCCGGAGCCACGCCCTTTATGTTGCCGATGGCTGTTTTCAGCTCTTCCTGCAGGGGGTCGGGATAGCGGTTGAGCGGATTGTTGTAAGGGTTCTCATTGGCATCGAGGAAGACACGTGCCGTTCTTCCAGCATATTCGTTGCGAGCGCTGCTGTAGGGAGCCAGCGACCAGATGTTGGGTCTTGTCAGGGTTTCGAGCGGTTTCATAGGAGGGCTGTTGTGGGTGATGTGGGGTGATGTGGGTGATGTGGGTAATGTGGGGATGACTACAGGCTGTTGAGCCTGACGGTCATTGCGTTCTTGTGGGCATCCAGCTGTTCGGCCTCTGCCATCAGCTCCACTGCATGCCCTATGTGGCGCACGCCCTGTTCGGTGAGGTGCTGGAAGGTGATCTTGCGGCAGTAGCTGTCCAGATTGACGCCGCTGTAGGCCGTGGCATAGCCGTGTGTGGGCAGGGTGTGGTTGGTGCCGCTGGCGTAGTCGCCTGCGCTCTCACAGGCATACTTGCCCAGGAACACGCTGCCTGCGTTCACCACCTGTTCTGCCAGTTGCTCGTAGTCCTTTGTCTGAATGATGAGGTGCTCGGGTGCATAGTAGTTGGAGAGTGCTATGGCCTCTTCGGCTGAGCTCACCAGCACCAGTCGGCTGTTCTCCAGCGTCTTGGCGGCTATCTCCTTTCGTGGCAGCAGCTGCAACTGTCGCTCCACCTCGTTCTTCACCTGTTGCAGCATGGCGGCTGAGGTGGTGATGAGCAGCACCTGCGAGTCGGTGCCGTGTTCTGCCTGTGACAGCAGGTCGGCAGCCACGAACTCTGCATTGGCGGTCTCGTCGGCTATGACGCACACCTCGCTTGGTCCTGCAGGCATGTCGATGGCCACGTCGTGCAAGCTCACCTGTTGCTTGGCGGCCATGACGTACTGGTTGCCGGGTCCGAATATCTTATAGACCTTGGGCACCGATTCGGTTCCGTAGGCCATTGCTCCTATGGCTTGCACGCCACCAGCCTTGAATATCTTGCTCACGCCAGCAGTCTTGGCGGCCACGAGTATGGCGGGGTTCACCTTTCCTTCGCTGTTGGGTGGTGTGCAGAGCACTATTTCCTTGCAGCCCGCAATCTTGGCTGGTGTGGCCAGCATGAGCACGGTGGAGAAGAGTGGGGCAGTGCCGCCAGGGATGTAGAGACCCACGCGCTCTATGGCTACGCTCTTCTGCCAGCAGGTGATGCCGGGTCCTGTCTCCACCTTTTCGCCCTTGAATCGCTGTGCCTCGTGAAAGGTGCGTATGTTCCAGTGGGCCAGTCGGATGGCGTGCTCCAGGTCTTCGCTCACCAGCTGTTCAGCCTCTTCCATCTCGGCTTCGCTTACGGCCAGCGAGGTGAGCTGTGCGTGGTCGAACTTCTCCTCGTAGGCCATGACCGCCTTGTCGCCGTTGGCTTTCACGTCGGCCAGTACTGCGGCTACCGTGGCGTTCAGTTGCGATACGTCGAGGTGCGGACGTGCTGCTATGCTCGTCCATTCCTCTTTTGCGGGATATTCTATGATGTTCATGACGTTCCTCTTGATTTTTTACAGTATCATCTTCTCGATGGGGGTGACCAGTATGCCCTGTGCGCCCAGCTCCTTCAGCTTGCCTATGATTTCCCAGAAGCGCTTCTCGTCGAGCACGGTGTGAACCGAGCACCACTCATCGTCGGCAAGGGGGATGACGGTGGGGCTCTTCAGTCCGGGCAGCACACCTATTATCTCCTGCAGACGAGCCTTGGGCGCGTTCATGCGCACGTATTTCTTGTCCTCAGCCTGGCGCACGGCTTCGAAGCGGAACAGCATCTGCTGCAGCACCTCGCGCTTCTCCTGCGTCATGCCCGGATGGCCTATGAGCAGGGCCTCGCTCTGCATCACCACTTCCACCTCGCGCAGGTTGTTGCTCACGAGCGTTGAGCCTGAGCTCACAATGTCGAAGATGGCATCGGCGAGCCCTATGCCCGGGCTGATTTCCACCGAACCCGTGATGACGTGAATCTCGGCATGTATGTTGTTCTTGTCCAGGAAATCTTTCAGGATGACGGGATAGCTGGTGGCAATCTTCTTGCCCTCGAACCAGCTGAGCCCCTCGTAGTGGGTCTCCTTGGGTATGGCCAGCGACAGGCGGCACTTCGAGAATCCCAGCCGCTGGATGATTTCGGCCTCAGCCCCGCGCTCGCGGTATTCGTTCTCGCCCACCACGCCCAGGTCGGCCACGCCCGTTGCCACGCTCTGCGGGATGTCGTCGTCGCGCAGATAGAGCACCTCTAAGGGGAAGTTCTGTGCACTCACCAGCAAGGTGCGCTTCGAAGCCCCTACCTTGATGTCGGCTTCGTTGAGAAGGTTCATCGTGTCGTCATACAGACGGCCTTTTGATTGTACGGCAATTCTTAGCATAATCTCATAATAACATGAAAAACTTGCTGCAAAAATACACAATTTTTCTTGATTATGCAATAAAAAGTGTATTTTTGCACCTAAATGCTGAACGAATTGAAATCTAAGGGAATATTTATACTTCTTTTATCGCTTATGGTGCTTGCTTGCCAGCCGAAACGCGAGCGCGTGGTTACGCCCTGGGGCGAGGAACTGGTGATGAGCGGTGAGCGCATCGAGCCGGAGGCTGAGGGACAGGATGACGGCAGCTTCGACCTCGACGAGATAGTGACGGCAGGCGAGCTGATAGCCCTCACTGTGTCGGGACCGCAGACGTGCTACGACTATCATGGCAGCAGGCTCGGACTGCACGCCATGCTTTGTCAGCAGCTGGCCGACTCGCTGGGCATAAGGCTGCGCATGGAGCTCTGTCGCGACACGGCTGAGATGTTGCAGCGCCTGCGTAAGGGCGAGGCCGACGTGATAGCCTATCCCGTGGGTGAGATGGGCGATGAGTCGCCCGGCTGGGTGGTGCCCCAGGACAAGCCGCAACTGGCCCGACTGCTGCGCCACTGGTACTCGGCTGAGCGACTGGCAAAGGCACAGGCCGACGAGCAGCAACTGCTCAAGACGGGCGGCGTGAAGCGCACCGTCTTCGCCCCCATGCTCGACCGCAAGGGCGGTATCATCTCGCGCTACGATGCCTTGTTTCAGCGCTATGCACAGCCCATACGGTGGGACTGGCGGCTCATGGCAGCCCAGTGCTATCAGGAGTCAACCTTCGACCCCAATGCCCTCTCATGGGCAGGCGCACATGGGCTGATGCAAATCATGCCGCAGACAGCCGACCACCTGGGCCTGTCGCGTGCGAAGCTGAACGACCCCGAGCAGAACATAGCCGCAGCGGCTCGCTATCTGCAGGAACTGGAACGCGCCTTCGCCGACATTCCCAGCCGTCGCGAGCGACAAGACTTCGTGCTGGCAGCCTACAATGGCGGCAGTCACCACATTCGCGACGCAATGGAGCTCACCCGACTGCATGGTGGCAACGCCCAGCGCTGGGCCGATGTGGCCGTCTATGTGCTCAAACTGAGCGAGCCAGCCTTCTATCAGCATCCCTCCGTGCGCTACGGCTACATGCGCGGCAGCGAGACCGTGGGCTACGTGCGTAGCATACGCCAGCGCTATCAGCAGTATCAAGGCGTGAAGGCGAAAGTGCTGCTCAACTCATCGCCACAGAAGTCGCGCAACAAGAAGCATCGCAGCAAGTTTCACCCTTAATTGTGATGGAGAGAAGGCATTGTTGTGAACTGCTACAGCTCAATCAAGAGAGTGGCACCAGCACCATATCTGCCCTTCCTCACAACGTTGTCCACCAGTTCGGCCTTGAAGGTATTATAATAATAGGTGGGTACGAATTGCTGACGGTCGCCTTGTGACAACTCTTTGTTCTCTACTCCCAGACAGTCCACGACTTTGATGTTGAAGTCCTTGCCGCTACGATAATCTTTAAGCGCATTCTCCTTTGCCTTTTCCGACAAGAAAGCGCATTTCTCCACATAGATATTGGAATAAACACCATAGCCGATGCAGTAGGTATAGTCTTCACCGTCGTAGAGGCAGTTGGCCACATGCACATTGCCGAAGCGAACACGCGGACAACGCTCAGAACATCCCTCTCCCCACCAGCAGCATACAAACGTGCAGTTGAGATGTCCTGCATCTGTTTCGGCTGTATTCTTGCTGTTGCCTATAAGGTTGCTGTTGCGGTGGTCGTCGCTGCCGCCACTGCCTCCGCGTGCTGGCTCTATGAGGTAGTGGTGCAAAGATACATAAAAAAAGAATCAAAAGTACGTTTTTCCCTATTTCTTTTCAAAAATTCACCCTTCTTTTTTTTGCCGTTTGCGGAAAATGACTTACTTTTGCAGTATAAACCTTAAAACAAAATAAAACAATGACTGCAAAACAAACGATTGAGGCTGGAAAGGCCATCTTAGGTATTGAATTCGGATCTACACGTATCAAGGCTGTTCTCATTGACGAGAACAATAAGCCTATCGCTCAGGGCTCACATGAGTGGGAGAACCAACTGGTTGATGGACTGTGGACTTA
>JAEEPT010000197.1 GCA_016284895.1 Prevotella sp.
GTTCTTCCACTGGGTTCTTGCGCCGCTCGCAGGCTCGCACCAGGCTATCCAAGGCTTTTACTTCAATCTCTCAATAACAATACATTTATAAACCTAATTAAGAATCATTGACTAATTATGATTAAGACAAAACCAAAGACCTCAGAAAAGAGGCAGAACAAGGGACATCACATTGATGTTCGCTTCACGAAAGAAGAATACAACCAGATTGTAGCCAATGCCAACAAGTGCGGAATGCACAAAAGCATCTACATCCATGATGCCGCCCTTGGACACCAGCCGAAGCAGTTGATGACCGAGGGACAGGAGGAAGCACTGAAAAGCCTCTCCGCTGCAAGGTCAGAACTTGTCGGCATCCGCAATGCCCTTCACGGACTGCCGCAGGAGGTGAGGAAGCGGTATTTCAGGAACGAGCGAATCATGACGGCATGGATAGAGGGCGTGAACTACCTCATCCAGCACTGGGACACCATTAAGGAAAACGTTGGAGGATAGGACTATGATAGCAACAGCAAGACCCATAGCGCATGGTCAGGCCATGACCAACTATGCAACGAAAGACTTCCGTGCAGACATAGTGAAGGTGAACCTTCTGACAGAGGACCTTCCCCCGATGGGCATGTGGGATGAGATGGTGCTCCACATGAATCGCTTCAAGCAGAAGTTCGCACGGAAGCCCATTGACAAGACATCCATCCGCATAGAGGTTTCCCCATCCATGAACGAGAGCGATGGATGGACACTTGATGACTGGCGACGCTTCACGGAAGAGTTTGTCAATGAACTTGACCAGGTGACCAAGACACCAGACGGGAAACACAAGAACCTTGCCAGAACAAACATCAAGAACTCGCAGTACTTCGCGTCCCTCCATTATGATGCCAAGTCTGGGATTCCCCACCTGCATCTGGTGGTGAACCGTATCGACAAGGACGGCAACATCAATGACTGTCACTTCATTGGCGAACGAGCCGTTGCAGCTGCCCAAGCCATCAATTTATGCCACGGCTGGAAAGACCCGATGGAGATACGGGAGGAACACCTCCAACAGATAACCGATGACTGTATGGATATACTCAAATCCCTGCCACGCTTCGACTGGCCTGATTACGTGTCCTTGCTGACCAAGCGGGGCTATAAGGTCAAGATGCAGCGTGACAAGGAGAACGTGGTCAAAGGCTATTCCATCAAGATGGGCAATTCCTCTTATAAGTCATCTGACCTCGGAACAGGACGCAACCTGATGCCGACAAAGATAGAAGATACATGGAGGAAACTGCATCCTGTTCAGAAACCGATGGCTGTACAAGCACCAAACCCCTTGGACAGCAAAAAGCCAGTCACGGATAGACCGTCAACGGCACAGGCATCATCCTCACAAGGCCAACCGACTGCCACATCCAACAACTACCGACAAGTATTCCTTATCGATGGTAAGCAGGTACAACTCAGCATCCCCGAAAGAGTTTACAAGGAGCTTGATAGTAACATCGAGGTTCCCGAAAACAGCAATACCACGCATGGGGACATCTTGAAAGTCGCCATGCTGTTGTTTCTGAACTACGTCGATGCTGCTACAGCCATGTCTGAGTCTTATGGTGGCGGCGGTGGAACTGGTATGGGCTGGGGAAAAGACAAGGATGAAGACGAACTGGAATGGGCAAGACGTTGTGCCAAGATGGCCAACTGGCTCTGCAAACCGATTGTCAGAAGCAGGAAGTATGGAAGATAGAAAACAAGTAATAACATCAATTCAAATCATATCATAAAATGAAAAATACAGACAAATACAATAACCTCGTGCAATCCATCAAGGATGACGAGGAAAAGGAGAAAGAGCAGAACCGCTTCGATGCCACCTTGGAGCAGATCAAGGAGGCGCTTGCCCTGTTGCAGAAATTGCTTGAAGTAATTAAAGAAGCGAAGGAAAGTAGTGTAACGACACAGAAAGGTCTCAATGCTGTCACCAAAAGCGCAGACAACGCCATCACGGGCATTTGCAGCGCCATCGTCCAGGCACAACAGACACCTGTCAAAACGAGGCTTGATGATGAAAGTCTGAAACAGCTCCATGACAGTCATACTCAATGGCTGGGACAGGAGAAACAGACACTTGATGACCATCACAGGCAGCAGAAAGAAAGTTGGCAGAAGCAGAGCCAACGACTCACAGACATCGTGAAGAACAACGAGGGCGTATGGATTTCCACAAAACTGTTCTATATTGTCGGCTCACTATCTCTGCTGTCAATCATCACGATTGCAATAGAGATAGCTTTCTATGTGTATTTCCACTGGATTCAATAGCAGCCTAGTGCGGAATTCATAGGATTCCTATCCTGCCTTTATACTATAGTTCTTTACAAAAAAGGATGTCATAACACTTGGCTATGGCATCCTAATTAAAGAATTCAACCTTTCTCGTTCAGAAACTACTTGAGTAGTGCGAAGAATGAGAGCGGTGCGAACTGTGAGAGCTGTGTGAAGAGTGCGAACTGTGCGAATAGTGACCATTCGCCTGAGTCTGCACATTCACAGGCTGCTCCAGAATCAGAGATTGTCCCTGCTCAGTGATAGAGACCTCGTGGCTGTTCGTAACCATGGCAATTACATCCTTGCTCAGGTTCGAGGCATACGTGGTTCCAGCAAGAAGGGCAGAGACCAAAAGAAATAATACTCTCTTCATTGAACCTCCTTTTTTAATTGTTAAACAATAAATGAACTATCACTAGACACAGGCCGAGGCCGTGATGTCTCCTAAATAGGGGTTGATATGTGCGCTGTGATGCTTCTGATTGGAAGCAAAAAGGCCTCCGCATTGTTGGCGGAGTTTACATCCCTCGCACTCGGGGAGATAGGTGTCTTTCCAGTCGGAAATGGCATTGACAGCGAACTCCCTTATTTCGCGAGGCAGCACACACAACTGAGCATTGTAAACACGAGTGCAGATTCCACGATTGGCTAACAGCAAGACGGCTTGCTTCAGTTCCTCGTTGTAATCGTAAGGGTCTATCCACAATTCTTCGAGATTGGTATCTGCGTTGCCTGTCGTTTCCATCTGCAGGAAGGCTACTTGGGTGACAAACGGGAAATTGTGATAGATGTAATCGGCAAGTTGGGGTAATCGTTTGTAGGTCTGCTTATGCACTACGATTCTCAGTCCTATTCGCTGATGGAACAGTGCGAGATTGTAAAGCCCTTGCACCGTCTTATAGAAAGTCTTTGCTCCCACGATGCGGTTGTGTTCTTCGGCTATGTCCGAGAATATTGGCACATCCACTTGCAAGTCGTGGTGCTTGCACATGGCCAGTTTCATGGCATATTCCTTATCGGCAAACTTCACTCCATTGGTTAGCAGACTGACGCCTGCTTTCGGCTGGTATTTCTGTATCTGCCTGATTAGGTCAAAGAGTTTGTCGCCTATCAGCGTAGGCTCGCCACCAGTAATGCCGACCTCCACTGTATTCTTGTCTATGAGTGAAATCAGTTTGAGATTGAATGGCGTTTTGTCCTCTTCCTCCACAACAGGTGGCTGGGGACACATGATGCAGCGGTGATTGCACCGCTCGGTGGCAAAGATGGCATTATGCAGCGACTTTATCTCGTAGAGGAATACGATTTCACCTTTCTTGTTTATCAGCACCACGTCGCCTTCGTTAAATTCACCGAGTGTTTGCACATTTCCCACACATGGCTTCCCGCCAGCAATTTGCTCACTGTTTGTAATCAAAGCAGCATAGCCAGACGGCAAATTCTTCATGTCTGGTTTTACCAGTATCTCGTCCTTGCGGTTGAAGATGCTCTTACCCTTTAGCGTTATTCGGCCAAGGATGTCTGCTTCGATATTGAATGCTGTTCCATTAATCTGTTTCATACCATTCTAATTTATCCAAGACCAAAATATTCTGTTTATCTCTGGGTCGTGCTTCTTCAGCAACTCAAACAGGTAGTGCATGATGGCTGTGTTCTTCTTGCACATGTCGCTCGTAGGTCGATGCCCCACCATGTCGCCCTGCTCAGAATAGTTGCGCACAGGGTCTGCTCCACAATAGGGTTGGAAAACACACTCTGAGCACATAGGCAAACATTCTGTGCAAGCATTTTCAATGATATGGTGCAATTTTTCACCGTTGAACATCGACTGATAGCTGTCTTCATTCACATTGCCCAACTTGAAATAGTAGTCCTTGAATCGGGCTAACATTCTGCCCTCATCGGCCACATAGACATTGCCGTCCCAGTCATATATTGCTCCTGCGATGCCGACACCAGCTGGCGACTGCAAATCCACGAAGCCTGTAGCAAACGGTGTGAGTATTCGTTTTAGCAGCAGAGCCGCATATCCTTCTATGAAGAAAGTGCCTTGCTTGTTCAGTTCTATAATATAGTCAAGTCCTTCCTTGAAGTTCTCGATAAAATCCTCCACAGGATAGGCAATCTTCTCCTTGTATTGCTTGGCAAACCCATACGGATTCAAAGCGCGAAGGAAAATATTGTTGTAGCCCATCCGCACATACTCATCGATGATTTCCTTGAAGTGGCCGAGGCTATATTTCGATGTTGTCATCAGCGCCGACACGCTATCCTGTCCGCATATCTCACGAATCATCTTGATGTTCTCCTCAAACTTCTCATGGGTATGCGTCGTGTCCTGTAGTGGGCGGTTCGTGTTGTGCAGTTCCTTTGGTCCATCGAGTGAGGTCGATATGTCGCACTTGTGTTTCTTCAAATACTTCACCATGTCTGGTGTAAGCAGCGTAACATTGGTACAAATCACAAAGCCGAGGTCTTTCTTCTTGAAAAGGTTTTGCCACTCCGCTTCCTCAATGATGTATTTCACCATTTCAAAGTATGTCGAAGGGTCGCCACCTTGAAACTCGATTTTGATGCAGGGCGACGGCGATTGGAAGATAGTCTTTACTACATTCTTAGCCGTTTTCTTAGTCATGTCTGCCTCATGGTCATCCATATTCTTTCGTGCCACTTGGCAGTAGATGCAACTGGAATTGCAGCGCAAGGTCGGAACCACCATGTGTAGGCTAGTGAAATCTCGCAATATGCTCTTTTTCGTCCTGAACTTAGTAGCCAGCATATTCACCACGTCCTCTACTTTGTCAGTCGTGGCAATTTGCTTCGAAGCGAGGTCTTGGAATACCGTTGACTTCACATCCAGTTCCTTGTTGATAAACTTCTCGAAATCCTCATTGCTAAGGAAGATGTACTCTCCAACGTCATTCGTCAGCAAGTATTCCGAATCGTTGAATCGAGTGAAGCGGAAAGGAAGTATCTGATAATCTCTCATTTGTTCACAGGCTTAAATGCTTCCTCTACTATCAAATCACGTATATGGCCAAACTGCAGATTCGTATTGTGACGAACCTGTTGGTCAATGAGTTCATTGCAGAACTGCTTGACAGTTTCCTCAGAAACAGCATTACCATCCTTCGTTTCAAGCACTACACACACAGAATCTCCTTCTGCTTGCTGATGAACAAAGAATCGATCTGTAAGTTTATAGCAAGCAGCAACAATTGCTTCTTTGGCATACAACGCCAGATCTACAACAACTTGAAATTTGTCATTGTCAATTTCAGTAACAGGAAATTTCAGTTCAGCCATAGCCATTCCAATATCCGTGTCCCGTCAGCACCTCTTAAGGACGATTATTATTACGCAGAAGCGTGGCACTGATTACGCCCACTCTTCTATAGGAGGTCCTGAGAAAACCTTGCATCTTGAATGGTGTAAAACAGCCCACGCTATACGCGCGAACCATCATACTCCCTTGCGATGCTTAAGAAATTTCTCAGGTTTCCTATAGCAAGAGAAGCATAACGCTTCGTATTATCAATATGTCGTGCAAAGATGGCATATCGCCACTATGCGTTGCAAAGGTACTCAAAAAACTTCAATTATCGCTACTTTTAGTGTCACATTGGTGTGATTTTAGATAAAATTTGCTTAAATTACGCGCGAAACACTATTTTTATGCCTTGTTCTCAATAAAAATGTGTACCTTTGCATAATAAGAAACGAGTATTCATATACAATGGAATTAAAGGCTCTGATAGCAGAATGTACTGCATACGATTTCAAGGTAATGCTTGAAGAAAAGAAACCTAAGAGCTGGCTGAAGAGTGTAAGTGCTTTTGCCAATGGCTTGGGTGGTTCCCTTTTCTTTGGTATTGATAATGATGGCATCGTCAAAGGGCTTGATGATGTACAACATGTTTGCGAAACAATCAGCAGTAAGATTCGCGATTACATGGATCCTCTTCCCGAGGTTGAAATGGTTCCTCATGATATGGATGGCTTGCGCATCTTGCAGCTTAAAGTCAATTCAGGACATTATACCCCATATTACTACGTTGGTGATGGTCAACGCATAGCCTTTGTCCGTGTTGGCGACGAGAGCATACCTGCTACGGCAGAGCAAATGGTACGCTTGGTGCTGAAAGGTACAAACAAAACTTACGATTCCCTTCATACGGATTATAAAGTTGAAGACTATTCTTTC
>JAEEPT010000198.1 GCA_016284895.1 Prevotella sp.
CCTTGTCGAGCTCGACGTTCAGCCCCTCCTTCGTGCCAGGCACGAACAGGTTGGTATCGAACTCCTTCTCCAGGTCGTGCATCTTCTTCAGACCGGTCTTCAGGCCCTCAGCGGTGCGACCCATACCTACGTACTCCCACATGATGTGACCCAGCTCCTTGTGGAGGCTGTCAACAGAGCGCTTACCCTTGATGTTGAGCAGGCGGTCGAGCTCGGCGTCAACCTTCTTCTCAGCCTCAGCAAACTCAGGCAGATCGGTCGATACCTTCGGCCAAACAGCCTGGTCGGCCAGGTAGTTCTGGATGGTGTAAGGCAGCACGAAGTAACCGTCGGCAAGGCCCTGCATCAGAGCTGAAGCACCCAGACGGTTGGCACCGTGGTCGGAGAAGTTGCACTCACCGATAGCGAACAGACCGGGGATGGAGGTCTGCAGCTCGTAGTCAACCCAGATACCACCCATGGTGTAGTGGATAGCGGGATAGATCATCATGGGCTTGTAGTACTTCACGCCATTGATCTCGTTGGCCAGGTCGCCGGGGAACACGTCGGTGATCTCCTCATACATCTCGAACAGGTTGCCGTAGCGCTGCATGATGACATCGATGCCCAGACGGTTGATAGACTCAGAGAAGTCGAGGAACACAGCCAGACCGGTGTTGTTCACGCCGAAGCCCTTGTCGCAACGCTCCTTAGCGGCACGGCTGGCCACGTCGCGAGGAACGAGGTTACCGAAGGCGGGATAGCGGCGCTCCAGATAGTAGTCGCGGTCCTCTTCAGGAATGTCCCAAGGCTTGATCTCATCCTTCTGCAGCTTCTTGGCATCCTCAATCTTCTTAGGCACCCAGATACGACCGTCGTTACGCAGCGACTCCGACATCAGTGTCAGCTTTGACTGCTTGTCGCCATGAACGGGGATACAGGTGGGGTGAATCTGCACGTAAGAGGGATTTGCGAAGTAGGCACCCTTACGATAGCACTGAATGGCAGCGGTGCAGTTGCAACCCATAGCGTTGGTTGAGAGGAAGTAGGTGTTGCCATAACCGCCGGTAGCGATGACCACAGCATTGGCGCTGAAGCGTTCGAGTTTACCAGTAACCAGGTTCTTGGCGATGATGCCACGAGCGCGGCCATCCACAATCACCACATCCTCCATCTCATAGCGAGTGTAGAGCTTCACCTTACCGGCCTGCACCTGTGCGCTCAGAGAACTGTAGGCACCGAGCAGCAGCTGCTGACCTGTCTGACCCTTAGCATAGAACGTGCGGCTCACCTGAGCGCCACCGAACGAACGGTTGGCCAGCATGCCACCATACTCACGGGCGAAGGGAACGCCCTGGGCCACGCACTGGTCTATGATGTTGTTTGACACCTCAGCCAGACGATACACGTTGGCCTCACGAGCGCGGTAGTCACCACCCTTCACGGTGTCATAGAACAGACGATAGACTGAGTCGCCATCGTTCTGATAGCACTTGGCGGCGTTGATACCACCCTGGGCAGCGATAGAGTGAGCGCGACGGGGTGAGTCCTGAATGCAGAAATTATATACATTGAAGCCCATCTCGCCCAATGAGGCGGCAGCCGATGCACCAGCCAGACCGGTACCTACGACGATGACGTCGAGCTTCAGCTTGTTCTTCGGGTTGACCAGACGCTGATGAGCCTTATATTCCTTCCATTTCTCAGGTACTGGACCTGCGGGAATCTTTGAATCAATTACTTTAGCCATAATCTTAAATTACAATTTTGACGATTTACATTTTTGACAATTACTGACAACAAGCAGCAGCGGCCTGACAGCAGTCAGCACCATTTACACAGCAGAGTGAGGGAGCACATCCGAAGGCAAAGCCCAGCACTACTACGGTGAAGCCCAGCATGAGCAGTGTCACATAGATGAGACCGATGCACTGCATGCGCTTCTGCCAGATCTTGCCGCTCATGCCCAGCGTGTGCATGGAGCTCCAGAAGCCGTGAGCCAGGTGGAACCAGATGGCGCAGAACCATACGAGATAGAGCACCACGAACACGGGGTTCGAGAAGGTCTCCTGAATCCAGCCGAAGCCATCAGAGGGGCTCAGCTTGGTGGGCATGCCCACAATCTCGGCAAACATCATGTTGTACCAGAAGTTGGCCAAGTGGAGCAGCAGTCCGCACAGGATAATGATACCCAGCACGAGCATGTTGCTGGAAGCCCAGCGCTCAGCCACGTCGAGCAGACCGTTGCTGTTCACCTCGGTCGATACCTCATAACGGCTTTCGCCGCGAGCACTACGGTTCTGTGCCGTCAGGATGAAGGCAAAGACAATGTGACACACTGCCAGGGCTGCCAAACCGATCGTTGCCAAGACGGCATACCAGTTGGCACCCAGCATTTCGCAAATCATGTTGTAAGCCTCGCCAGAGAACAACGCCACAATGTTCATTGCACAGTGGAATGTCAAGAACAGAATGAGCGCAATGCCCGTGACGGCCATTACAACTTTTCTACCAATTGATGAATTGATTAACCACATAAATGATTGAAATTAAAATTAATAAAATATTGATTTTTAGATTTATGAATGCTAACAAATCGACCCTCACGGGCCAAGAAAAATACTTAATATTAAGTACGCCTGTGCGCATTTAGGCCACAAAAGTAGCAAAAAATCATGAAACTGCAAACGATTTCGTCAATAAATTACACAATTTATACGGAATCAGAATGTAATTTATACGAAATCATGATGAAAAAGAATGACTGATTTGCATTGCGTTTACGAAATAATATGTATATTTGCAGGCGAAAAAAACACTAAAAAGGTGGTAAACTACCACTTTTTAAGGTGGTATAATCAACTCTAATTGCATTATTATGTCAAAAATTGAAGACGTTTACAGCAGATGGCAAGCTTTGCAACCGCTTTCGGACAGTCTCAGAAATCGGCTGAACAGAAAGTTTACCATTGAATACAACTACAACAGTAATCATATTGAAGGCAACACGCTGACATACGGCCAGACGGAGCTGCTGCTGCTATTCGGAAGAGTGAGTGGTGAGGGCGAGCTGAAGGATTTCGTTGACATGAAAGCTTCGCAGGTGGGTCTGAAAATGATGACCGAGGAGGCCACCACTTCACAGATGCCCCTGACACAGAACTTCATCCGACAGCTTCACAAGACACTGCTACGCGAGGACTATACCGTCTATCGCAACCTGCCTGGCGGCATGTACACCAGTTTCGTGATCCACGCAGGTCAATACAAGACACGTCCCAACAGCGTCATCACCCGATATGGCGACCGGTTCGAATATGCATCGCCTGAAGAGACACCGGCCTTGATGCAGGACCTCGTGGATTGGTACAACGAGGCAGAGCAGGAAGGCAAGCTGTCGCCCGTGGAACTGGCTGGCCTGTTCCACTATCGTTACATTCGCATTCACCCCTTCGAGGACGGCAACGGGCGCATTGCCCGACTGTTGGTCAACTATATCCTGGCCCGTCACGGATGGCCCATGATTGTGGTGCGCAGTCGTAAGAAGGCCGACTATCTGGAAGCGCTCCATCAGGCCGACTTGGAGGTGGGACCCGAACCATCAAAGGGTGCTCATGCCACATTGAGCATGATTAAAAAGTTCATGAAATACTTCACCAACCTTGTGGCAGAAGAGATAGCAAACGAGGTGGACTTCATAGAAGACAAGAACGAGAACGACTGGTGGTACGACGGTGAGCGCATCCGATTCAGAAGCGAGAACAGTCCGCTCATTCTGCGCATGCTGCAAGACGATCCTTACATCACGTATGCTGAATTGGCTAAGGTGATTTCGGTAAACATTTCGGCCTTGCAAAAGCAACTGGAGAACATGACCAAGAAGGGCTACATTCAGCGAAGAGAGAATGGCGGATGGCACGTCTTTGCTACTTCGTCGATCTAACATAACGATGGAAACCATAAAAAGAGAAAAGAACTATGATAATGAACTATGATGTCATCGTCGTCGGAGCGGGCCATGCTGGCTGTGAGGCTGCTTGTGCCGCTGCGAACATGGGGGCCAAGACGTGTCTGGTGACGATGGACATGAACAAGATTGGACAGATGTCGTGTAACCCTGCCGTGGGCGGCATCGCAAAGGGACAGATTGTGCGCGAGATTGATGCACTGGGCGGACAGATGGGCCTCGTCACCGATGCCACCGCCATTCAGTTTCGAATGCTCAACGTGGGCAAAGGCCCTGCCGTGTGGAGCCCCCGTGCGCAGTGCGACCGTGGCCGCTTCATCTGGGAGTGGCGACACCACCTCGACCACACCGAGAACCTCGACATCTGGCAGGATCAGGTGGAGGAGCTGATTACAGAGAGCTCGGAGAGCTCAGAGAACTCCGAGAACTCAAAGAACTCAGAGCCCTCAAAGAACTCAAAAACCCCAGCGAGCTCCAAGCCCCGCGTCACTGGCGTCCGCACCATCTGGGGCTGTGAGCTGCGCGCCCGTTGTGTGGTGATCACCGCAGGCACGTTTCTCAACGGACTGATGCACATTGGGCGCCGAATGGTAAAAGGTGGGCGCATAGCCGAGCCTGCTGCCGAGCACCTCACTGAGAGCATCACGCGCCACGGCATCCGTGCCGGACGCATGAAGACTGGCACTCCGGTCCGCATCGACAAACGCAGCATCGACTTCTCAAAACTCAAAAGACAGGACGGCGAGCAGCGACCGTATATGTTTTCATATATGGGTCCCACACCTAACTCCTCACTGAGACCCACCCCTAACCCCTCACTGAAACCCACCCCTAACCCCTCCCCAAGGGAGGGGAATGCAGATAGTTTTGCTAACCATATTTCTGATAAAAAAGCTAATAACATCTCAGAACATAACGAAATCGCCAAATGTAACCAAACTCCCCTCCCCTCGGGAGGGGTTGGGGGTGGGTTCCTCCCCTGCTGGGAGTGCTACACCAACTCTGCGGTACATGAGATGTTGCGCTCCGGTCTTGCCGACTCACCTCTCTACAACGGACAGATACATTCCATCGGACCGCGCTATTGTCCTTCGATAGAAACGAAGCTTGTCACCTTCCCCGACCGCGAGCAACACCTCTTGTTCCTCGAGCCAGAGGGAAACGACACCAACGAGATGTACCTCAACGGCTTCTCATCATCGCTGCCGATGGATGTGCAGATTGCGGCTCTCCGTATGATTCCCGGACTGGAACAGGCAAAGGTCTATCGTCCCGGCTATGCCATCGAGTACGATTACTTCGACCCCACACAACTTACTCATACACTCGAGTCGAAACTGGTAGATGGACTGTTCCTGGCCGGTCAGGTGAATGGCACGACAGGTTATGAAGAGGCCGCCGGACAAGGACTCGTGGCCGGCATCAACGCAGCACTGAGAGCCGGCGCTGCAGGTAGTGAGGCAGGCAATTCATCCGCCAACACTTTCACCCTAGCCCGTGACGAAGCTTACATCGGCGTATTGATAGACGACCTCGTGACGAAGGGTGTCGATGAACCCTACCGCATGTTTACCTCACGTGCCGAATATCGCATTCTGCTGCGACAGGACGATGCCGACGCACGACTCACAGAGCGATCCTATCACATAGGACTCGCCCGACGCAACCGCTATGACCACTGGTTGAAGAAGAAAGCAGACATCGAAACCATCGAAGAATTTGCCAAGACATTTCCCATCAAAGCGAAGGAAATCAATTCTGCTCTCGAACGCTTAGGCACTACCCCACTCCAGTTCGGCGTGAAGCTCGATGACCTCATCGCTCGACCCCAACTGAATTTCAATAATCTGCAAGACATCATCCCCGAACTACGCGAACAATTCGACAAGATAGAAGAACGTCGCGAAGAAATCATTGAGGCTGCTGAAATCAGAATCAAATATAAGGGCTACATCGAACGCGAACGTATGGTGGCAGAGAAAATGCACAGACTTGAGAACATACGCATCCCTGCAACGTTCAACTACCAGTCACTGCAAAGCCTCTCCACCGAAGCACGCCAGAAACTCACAGCTATTCAGCCCACCACCCTCGCACAGGCCAGCCGAATCCCAGGAGTAAGTCCCAGCGACATCAATGTACTACTGGTTCTCATGGGAAGATAGACATCCTGTTTCACGTGAAACAAAATAACTCAATAACCCTTTAAACACTAAGAAAGATGAATAAACAATTATTGCTTGACAACCTTCGTTGTATTCCTGATTTTCCGAAAAAAGGTATCAATTTCCGTGACGTAACAACTCTGTACAAAAACGCAGCATGTTTTCAAGAGATGCTGAATGAGATGTACGAGCTATACAAGGACAAAGGCATCACAAAAATCGTTGGAATCGAAAGCCGTGGATTTATCATGGGATCTGCCCTTGCTGGCAAATTAGGCTGCGGACTGGTCATGGCCCGCAAACCCGGTAAACTTCCCTCGACCGTCATCAAGGAGCAATTCTCCAAGGAATATGGAGTGGACACCATAGAAATGCACCTCGACTCGATTACACCGG
>JAEEPT010000199.1 GCA_016284895.1 Prevotella sp.
ATACGATAGGAAATTGCAAAGACGTTTTTTCCTTCTACTCCTTTTTAGAAGTGGAAGAATTCACTTTGTTCTTTTATTCCACACATACCCAAAATCCGCAACTAATAGTGATGCTAGCTAATTATGCAGTTCGCTTCTCCATCAGACGATAGTCTTGCCAGTACAGACGTGATTATGCATGGGTCATGCCCAGTTTCCCCTTACCCCGTCAGGCATTACAGGCGCTTTATGCTGCCGTTAACCCGCGAATTCGGTTTCTTAGCCGTCAGTGAATGCAAAAGGGTTCTGATATGATTTGTTGTCCGTGTAGATATTCAGCTGATAGAGCCTTGCCGTTCTTATCCACTTGGCTGGCACGCTGATGCGCTCGGCTATGCCGCTTTGCTTGCAAAGAACTTGAACACGAAGGCTTTGATGCGGCTTGTCTTCTTCAGTCCGAAGGCTTTTGTGTCCAGCCTGCCCATAAGGAACTTGTAGAAGTTCTTGCTATGGCAAGCGGCATAGCCGAGCGACGTATGAGTGTCGTCAGCAACAGGAAAACGGTGTTCTCTGCCATGAAGGACTTAGGCAGTCATTGGTCAGGATGCATCGGTATGTGTACTTGCCCTCCCACAAGTCCTGCCCACCGTTCAACCGACGCTCCCGCTGTATGACGAGGCGATATGCCTTGCCCTCCCATTTCTCCGTGATGATGGAGTTCAGTTCATATTCGATGCCGTTTATCTCCTGATGCTGCCATCCGCACAGTGCCAGCAGGCTGTCATAGAGCGATGAGCAGTTGTTTGCACGGATGTAGTCTCAGAATCTTATACCCGCTTGCATCATCGTTGCTCACTGAAGACCGGCTGATTGCTGGTTTGGATGGTGGGATAAAAATGAACGGCACTGTCGTTGATTTTCGGGTGGGTCTGCTGAAGCATGCGGATGATTTCGCTACCCGCCCAGATGACAGGGCCATAGCCGTGGGCGGCCATCGGGTGGACAGGACGGTAACAGTAAAAGGCACGGTCGAAGCCCATGCCTGAGCCGACGACGGTTCCCAAGACTTGCCCCTGACGGTCTATCTGCTTAGAGAGGGCATTCCATGCCAAGAGCGTCTGCGCTCCGTAGGCGATAGGGTCTATCCACCCCTCACAGATGGCGTGGGCCAGACAATAGGTGAAGATGGCTGAGGCTGAAGTTTCAAGAAAAGACGACGGATCGTTGAGCAACTGATGCCACAGGCCCGACTTGTCTTGCACAGCGCTCAAGGCCGCGACATGCTGGCGCAGAAGTACAAGTATTTCCTCGCGCCCATCGGCATAGCCTGCCAGTTGCATGGCATCGAGCACCTCACATATAGTCAGGATGGCCCAGCCGTTGGCACGTCCCCATGGAAAGAAAGGGTGCGGATTCATGTCCTCTACCCATCCGTGGCGGAACAGCCCCTGTTCAATACCGCCGACTGCTGGCAACTGCACCCACATACGACTTTTGAAAGCGCGTATCTGCCGCACGGCATCGGCAATGCTGGCGGTATCGTTTTTCAGAGCGCCATACCAGGCCAACGCTGGCACCCCCATGAACATATCGTCGAGCCACACCGTGTTGTAGTGCGGCCATGTGCGGGCATAGATGCGGTCATCGCCAATGCGATACTGTTTCCACAAACGCGACATGTAGCCCTTAATGACACCGTCGTAGGCCTTCTGCGGATGTCTGATGGCCAACCTGCAATAGGCGGCGCACATTGCTCCGGCATCATCGAGCGAATGGGGTATGACGAGCGGACGCATCTGTCTGTCATAGTTTTTGTTGCGCAGCAGACTGTCGCGCATGGTCGGGGCCAGTCGGGCCATCGACAGCAAGCGTCCCTCCACAAACCGCTGATAACGCTCGTCGCCCGTTCGGCGTGCTGCATCCTGGGCAGCGGCATAGAGCACACCTGCCTCATAGCTGGTCAAGCGCAGTCCTCCTTGCTTCAGTCGTCCGTTGACCACCTCAATAGGCATTTCACTCTCCAAGAACGACAGCACGCAATCCATCTTTGCCTTTACGCTGTCACGCGATGGAATACCGTAGGACAGTCCCTTGAAGTCAGGCTTCATCAGGTGCAACTGCGAATCGGTAGCAGCCAGTCCCGACTGTGCGCGGGCTCCGATGGCGAAGCCCACGCATAGTGTAAAAACAAGTAATTGCTTCATTTTCTTATGTACAGTTTCTTTCCGCCTCTGATGTAGATGCCGCCTAAAGGACGGGCTACTCGCTGGCCACTCAGGTTGTAGATGGCTTCATTGCCTTTCATCTCTTCTCTGTTAACTGAATCTATGCCTGTGGTTGTATCACTCTGCTTGCCATAGACCTCGGCAGGGCTGAACGAGAGGTGTGGCGGCTGGTTATACCCCACGTTCTGCCAGACAACGGACATGTCGTAGGCATGATCATCGCGCAGCCAGGGCAGACGATGCTCTGTTGGAATGGTGGTGGTGAAGATGACGAGGTAGTACTGGCGCACATCCCACTCAATAGTTGCGGGCTGGCCCTCGGATTTCGACACCACGTCGCGTTGTTCTGTTGAAAGCACGTCGTAGTCGTAGAAGACGGCTTCCTCGCGCCAGTCGCCAAAGAGGTCGGTCTGAAGGCAAGGCGTCTCTTTGGTGCCTCCTAAAGAGTGGGCTGGGTGCAGCGGTGTGTCAAAAGTGTAGACGCGTTCCCACTGACGGGTCTCGTCGTTGAAGCGGTCCACATGGCGCGAGTCCATCCAGTTGTCTTGCAGCGTACCATCCCAGTAGATGCGGAAGTTGGGATAGGAGGCCACGTCGTTAGCGACGCTGTTTCCGACTTCGTCGGTTGACGTGAAGCCCTTCACCAGCGAGCCGTTTTGCCACGCCTTGTCGCCGCTGCCGCCCATCCAGTCGGCAGAGCCGTCGGTAAAGGCCATCAGATAGGTCTCACCGTTCTTGTCATTGTCGCCCTTGGAGAAAAGTTCTGCCCCACGGTGGGCGGCACTCACATCGGCCGCCAGTCCGCGCCCGGTGTCCATGCCTGTCTGAGCCAGTCCTTTCAGTACTTGTCCCGTCCTGGCATCAAAGAGTGCTGTGCTGTAGGGCGACTCGCCATATTCTTCGTTCACATAGAATATCTCCAGTCCCTCGTTCTCAGGATCGAAATCGCCTAAATGGAGAGCATCGCCGTGGCCGAAGCCACTGGTCCAGAGCACAGTGCCGTCGTGGTCGAGCACGGCAGAGCCGGTGCCTATCTCGTCGAAGCCGTCGCCGTCCATGTCGGCCACCACGAGCGAGTGGTTGCCCTGGCCATAGAGGCCTTCGCCTGGAATCTTCGACTCATGCCGCCACACCTCGTAGAGGTTGGTGCCGTTCCAGTTGTAGGCCGTGAAGAACGACTGCGAGTAGTAGCCTCGATTGAACACACCCGAAGGGTTGCGGCCGTCGAGGAAGGCTACGCAGGCCCTGAAGCGTGTGCCCTTGTTATATTTGTTGGCCGAGCCCTCCGGTTCGTGCCAGTCGCTGACCACGTTGAACTTAGGATAATAGTCGATGGTGGCCAGTTCGCGTCCTGTCACGCCGTCGAACACGGTGAGCCATTCCTCGCCCACACCGATGTGTCCGTTCGACTTCTGAGCCGTGCCGCTGTCATCCTGACGGGTGTAGTCGCGGGTCACGTCGAGTCCACGCTGTGCTATGCGGCTCTGAAATACATAGTTGCCAAGTCCGTCCTTGGTGCCGAGCGAGGTCTTCACCATCATCTCACCACGTCCGTCGCCGTCGAAGTCATAGCAGAGGAACTGCGTGTAGTGAGCACCGGCACGGATGTTCTGACCCAGGTTGATGCGCCACATCAGCGTAGCTTTTCCCTCGCCCGCATAGTCCATCTTGTAGCAGTCAATGTAGACATTGGCCGTGTAGCCCGAATAGCCGTTGTCCAGTGCATTCGACGGGTTCCACTTCACGATGAGTTCCTCTTGTCCGTCTCCGTCCATGTCGCAGCACGACATGTCGTCGGGCGTATAGCGAACCTTGTAACCGTCGTCTACACCGTCTTTGTTCCACATCACGCCCGTATTGGTCACTACCGGCTCGTCGGCCAGTGCGATACGCATCCAGCTACGTGGTTTTACACTGCCTGCAGCCAGACTCATGGACTCGACGGGAGAACCGTCGACAACCACCTCCATGCGGTAGGTGTCGGTGGTGTAGCTGTCTGCCGTGCCATCGATGGTCACATTGGTTTTTGAGGTGAAGGTGTCGTAGATATTCCCGTTCCTATATAATATATATGTGGTGGCATCAGTATCGGTCTTGCGGGCACGCCACGACACGAAAGTCTTGCTGCCGTCGCCGGTCTGACAAGCCCACAGCCCACGGTTCTGCGGAGCCTCGGTGCGCACATCGGGCATCTCGTAGTGTTCTTCTTCCTTTTCTGCGACACTGACGGCAGCAATGATGACAGCCTCGTCCTTCGGAGCGATCTTCAGGTTGCCGTCGCAGAGCATGGTCACCTCATAGGCATAGTCGCCGGCCTTGGCAATGTTGGCATAACCGTCGGATGGCGTCTTTCCATCCACCAGATGAGTGCTGGTCGACTGGTTGTAGAGTTGCAGTCGGCCGGTGGTGATGGTGAAGGTCACGCGGTCGCCTTCCTTCAGGTTGGGAATTTCGAAGTAGTTGTTCACAGCTTCACACTTCAAGCCACTTTCGCTGAGAGTCCACTGCGCGGGGTTGTTGAACGCCAGTGTGCCATAGAGTTGTGCCAAATGTTCCGCGGCGTAGGTGTAGGAGCTGGCTTTCACGCCCGACGAGGTGAGCGTCTGCTTGCCATCGGCGTTCAGCGTGGTCAGGTCGATGCTGGCTGCCCTCGCGCTTTGCGGGGAGACGATGGCCGTAGCCACGTTCGACACGGCTCCCGATGTACTCACGGTGACGGCCTTCACCAGCGTGGGCAGCTCGATGCTGAACGTCTTGCTGTCGCCCGTGAAGGCAGTGCCATTGTCGGCTGACGGCATGCTACCGTCGATTGTGTAGTAGGTGGTAATCTGGCTTTCCTCCTTTTTGTTTGTCACGCTACCGGCGGTGACTGTCACCTCGCCAGCCATGCTGCTGATAACTGGTGCCGCAATCGTCTCGCTCATGGCAGCTTCCTGTGCAGGCGTAATCTCGATGCGCTCAATGACCGTCCATCCCGCCTTGTCGATGACGGTCACTTCCGATCCTGTGGCCGTTATCGTAGCGAAGGTCACGGCACCGTTCTTCACGGCCTTAGCCACTTCGGTATAGTTGTCGGCTACGCCGTTCACCAAACAGGTATTGGCACCAGCAGTGGTTAGCTGTCCTGCCTGTCCGTCGCTCAGGACAAACACCACCTGATCGCCCTCCTGTAGTCCTGCCACAGTAAACTTGTTGCTGTTGCTGCTCTTCACGTCGAAGACCACCAGACCAATGCGCTTGTAGTTTACGCTCGTCGTGTTGGTCGACTTTAGCGTGTACGCTGTGCCGATACGCTCCATCAGCGCCTCTGGCCCCGTTATCACACCGTCGGTAAATGTGGCGGCCACCTTCTCGCTGCCTGTCACTATCTCCTTGAAGTTCATCACCACCTTGGCCGTTATGGCCTGTGGCAGCAGCACCGCCATCAGCAGCACTGCCCAGAGTCTTACATACGTCATTTTTCTCATTGCCGTCCGTTTTTTTTGATTAGTATAACAATTGTGGTGCAAAGTTATCAAGAAAACCTTTTCACTCCGGTATCGCTCCGTTTCAAATGTCGGTCAATGCGTATCAATGTGTCTGAAAAGGTATGAGATTTATGAGACTTCTGCACCATATATCGGGAAATGGAGTGAAGCTCCCTAAAAAATCCGCGTCTCCACAAGGCAGGGAGGCGCGGAACTAATAAGCCATTTGGATTTAAACTCACCAAAACTACCATTAGTCGTCAACATCGCTATCGTCCCAAATACTGCTGCCAAGACGAGACCATGAACTGCCTCCAGCGTGGTCATCGTCTGATACATTTGGACCATTTTCAATAGTAAGTGAACCTGCCATCAAATTCATGTCCTGCGAGAAAGTAACAACTTTAATATTAGGCATTATATATTTTTTCATAATAATCATTATTTTAAATCGTTCTTATTTAAGGATAATTTTCTTCCCATTCAGTATAAATACACCATGAGACGGGTTGTTCACCAAGATTCCTTGCAAATTATAGTATTTGTTAGAAATATTTCTTTCATATTGATGGGTAATTCCTGTTAACATATCATTGTCAAAGATAATATTAGCTCGCGATGAAGATTCTGCGCCACTTGCCAAATCTAGATACGCCTTTCCGTAAGCTATGGTGACATCATTTGCTCCAATCTTATAGAATCCAGGAATACCATCAACGGCTCCTAATGCATAATAAGCATGGCCGACAGGCGCAGATGAGGAGGAAAGGGTTAAGTTGCCGTTAGTGCTCAAC
>JAEEPT010000200.1 GCA_016284895.1 Prevotella sp.
GCGAGCTAGAGGTGACAATTCGTCAACGACGCCAGGATCGGCAAGAAAAGCACGGCAACCAGGAATTTGGATGGCTATCTCATGGGCGATGAGGCATCCTAAATTGCAGGCATGATTGTGCATCACACAGCCATGAAGCGTATCCTCAATCATGAGGTCATTGATTTCGTAGACGCCACCTTTGATTGGTTTTACCAATCCTCCGCGTCCGATAACAGCATCAAACTCCATGGGAATTTCAGAACGCTCCAACTCGTCGAGTACAAGTTGGCGACGGAAATCCTGCTGTTCCGTAATGGCATCATAGGGAGCCAGTTCGTCGGCAGTGTGGCTGATGTTACGCAGCAGGACAGGCTTCTCGTCGTAATAGACTGCTACCTTCGTTGAGGTAGAACCAGGGTTGATGACTAATATTTTCATAGACATGCAAGGGCAAAAAGAATACTATTAAACTTGGCTTCTGCAGAGTCGCCACGCGAAGGAACGACTACAGGGCATTGGGTGCCCCAGAGGATACCTGCCGTTTTGGCTTGGGCAAAGAGCGTCATCGATTTGTAGAAAGCATTTCCTACTTCAATATCAGGCATAATGAGCACATCCGCGTCACCATTCAACGGGGATGAGATGCCCTTTGCCTCTAAAGCTTCTAGCGAACATGCCGACTTGACGTCTAATGGTCCATCGACGATGCATCGTCCGAAGGCCCCTTCTTTTGACATTTGGATAATGTTAGGATACTCGTCGACAAAGGGGAATTGTCGCCCACCATGTTCAGCACAGTGGATGAGTGCTACGCGAGGCTCATGAATGCCCAATCGATGGCATATGTCAGTAGCATAGCGAACTTGCTCGATACGCTGCTTCTGTGTGGGATAGGGGATAACAGCCGCATCGGTAAAGAAAAGCAGTTTATGATAGGCTGGAATCTCTGCTACGGAGATGTGCGATAGCACTTTCCCCTCCGGCAAGAGTCCTGACACCTTATTTAATATAGCTCTTAGCAGGATATCCGTGCTGATGAGTCCTTTCATCAGCACATCGGCATCACCCCGTCTGATGAGTGCCACCGCTTTTTCTGCTGCACGCTCAGGCAGATGGTCTTCAATGCGGATAACTTCTGCTAAATGGGTGTCTTCTACTTTTTGGAGCGTCTCCTTTGTTGCTTCGTCAGTAGGGTTGACGGCAACAAGGCGCAATGATTGCTTGCCTTCGGAAACCTGTCGAAGCATATCTTGGAAAGTATGGACGAGTTTCATAGTTATTCGGTTTTTATGCGACAAAGATAGTAAATAAAAATGGACTGACCAAGAAAGTCAGTCCAAATTTTTTATTTGAGGCTTTGTTGATACCAATCAAACAACTTCTGAACACCATCCTCAATCTCTACTTTGTGTGTCCATCCCAGGCTGTGAAGCTTCGAGACATCGATGAGCTTTCGCATGGTGCCATCAGGTTTCGAGGCATCGAATTCTACGACACCCTTAAAGCCGACAGCCTTCACCACGAGTTCAGACAATTCGCGGATAGTCAGTTCCTTTCCTGTACCCACATTGATGTGGCAGTTACGGATCTCGCCTAATGAGGGGATGGCACCTCCACGTCCTGCAGAGTGGTTGCGGTCTACAGCTCCATCAGTCGATGCTCCATAGTGAACACTGGAGTATTTCTCGATGCCGATAATGTCGGAGAAGTTGACATTCAGCAATACATGGACTGAAGCATCAGCCATATCTTCACTCCAAAGGAACTCACGAAGAGGCTTGCCCGTTCCCCAGAGCACCACCTTATTATTATAGATGCCGTATTTCGCCAAGACATTCTCAATGGCCTCGTTGGTGGCAGAACCATCGACTCCCTCTACAGGGCGTTTGTTCATGTCTGAACGGATTGCCTCCCAATTGCCGTCGTTGATGAGTTTTGCCAGATAGATCTTGCGCATCATGGCAGGCATCACGTGGCTGTTCTCCAGGTGGAAATTGTCATTCGGACCATAGAGATTGGTGGGCATCACGGCAATGTAGTTGGTGCCGTATTGCAGGTTGTAGCTCTCGCACATCTTCAATCCGGCAATCTTGGCAATGGCATATTCCTCATTAGTGTATTCCAGCGGTGAGGTGAGCAGACAGTCCTCCTTCATAGGCTGTGGGGCATTCTTCGGATAGATGCAGGTGCTTCCCAGAAACAGCAGCTTCTTCACCCTATGTGCGTATGCCTCACTGATCACGTTGCACTGCATCTTCATGTTCTGCATGATGAAGTCGGCACGATAAAGCGAGTTGGCCATGATGCCGCCCACGAAGGCGGCTGCCAGCACAACGGCATCTGGACGTTCCTCATCGAAGAAGTGGCGCACAGCCAGCTGGTCAGTCAGGTCCAGCTCCTGATGACTCCGTCCAACGAGGTTTTTGTATCCTCGTTGCAACAGGTTGTTCCAAATAGCCGACCCCACCAGTCCGTGGTGTCCAGCTACATATATCTTACTCTCTTTGCTTAGCATATTCCAATTCTTATTTCACGATTCCCTTTTCCAGGAATTCGGCCAGATTGGTACGTACTTTGGCTGCAACGCCTTCGGCTGCTACCTTTGCCATATCGCTCTCTACCATAATCTTCACCAGCTCTTCGAATGAAGTCTTGTTCGGATTCCATCCCAACTTAGCCTTTGCCTTCGTGGGATCACCCCATAGGTTGACTACATCGGTGGGGCGATAGAAGTCGGGAGACACTTCGATGAGTACCTTGCCTTCCAGCGATTCACCTGCTTTTGAGGCTTGACTGTTTCTTTCGTCTTTTACGCATACGCCAACCTCATCTGCACCCTCTCCACGGAATTCCAGTTCAATGCCTACGTGCTTGAAGGCATAGTAGCAGAACTCGCGCACAGAGTGCTGAACACCCGTAGCAATGACGAAGTCCTCAGGCTTGTCCTGCTGCAGGATGAGCCACATGCATTCCACGTAGTCCTTGGCGTAGCCCCAGTCGCGCAGCGAACTGAGGTTGCCTAAATAGAGCTTGTCCTGCAGTCCCTGATTGATGCGTGCGGCAGCAAGCGTGATCTTGCGGGTGACGAACGTCTCGCCACGGCGCTCACTCTCGTGATTGAACAGAATGCCCGAGCAGCAGTACATGTTGTAAGCCTCACGATACTCCTTCACAATCCAGAAGCCGTACTGTTTAGCCACTGCGTATGGAGAGTAGGGGTGGAACGGTGTGTTCTCATTTTGGGGAACCTCTTCCACTTTGCCATAAAGCTCTGAAGTAGATGCCTGATAGATGCGGCAGGTGTCAGACAATCCCAGCTGTCGAACGGCTTCAAGAATGCGCAGCACGCCCACTGCATCGACATCGGCAGTAAACTCAGGCGAGTCAAAGCTCACCTGCACATGGCTCTGAGCTGCCAGATTGTAGATTTCGGTTGGGCGCACTTTGCCGATAACGCCCAAGATTGACATTGAGTCGCCCATGTCGGCATAGTGCAGATGAAAATGTGGCTTGCCTTCAAGGTGGGCTATACGTTCACGATAGTCAACGGATGAGCGGCGGATGGTGCCGTGCACCTCGTAGCCTTTTTCAAGCAGAAACTCTGCGAGATATGAACCGTCTTGTCCTGTAATGCCCGTGATGAGCGCAATGTTTTTCTTTTCCATTAGTTTTCTCCGCTAAACTGTTTAATACGCTGTTCTTCTGAAAGTTTGCAGATGAGCAATGTGTCATCGTGTTCAGCCACGATATACCCGTCGAGTCCCTGCACCACCACCTTTTTCTCCTGTGCTGTATGCACCATGCAGTTATGACACTCAAAGAGTTGAACGTCCTGTCCAATAGCTGCGTTGCCATAGAGGTCGCGCTTGCTCTGAGTCTGCAGCGAGCCCCATGTGCCCAGGTCGCTCCATCCGAAGTCGGCGGGGCAAACGAAGATCTCCTCAGCCTTCTCCATGATGGCATAGTCAACTGAGATGTTTTCGCAAGTAGGGAATTTCTGGTTGACAGTTTCCTGTTCGTCTGGTGTGCCATAGACGGGCAGCATGCTTTCGAAAATCTTGGCCAGCTTGGGCTGGTACATGCGGAAGGCATTGACGATGGTGTTCACGTTCCAGATGAAGATGCCTGCATTCCAGAAGTAGTTGCTTTCCTTGATATATTTCTGAGCAGTGGCCAGGTCGGGCTTCTCGCGGAATGAGTCAACACGGAAGATACCCTTGTTCCTCAATGAGGGGGCGGCCAGATTGGCTTGAATGTAGCCATAGCCCGTCTCAGGACGCGATGGCTTCATGCCCAGCGTGATGATGGCATCGGTATCGCTGGTAAACTTCATGCAGTCGTTGATGACGCGCTGGAATTCCTGCACATTCATCACAATATGGTCGGAAGGTGTCACCACGATGTTGGCCTTAGGGTCTTTCTTCTTGATGCGCCACGATACGTAGGCTATGCAGGGGGCGGTGTTGCGCCTGCATGGCTCGCAGAGAATGTTCGTTTCTGGCATGTCGGGCAGTTGAGCCTTCACAATGTCGGCATATTTCTCATTGGTCACCACCCAGATGTTTTCAGGGGCTACCAAGTCGCCAAAGCGTTCTACTGTCAGTTGAAGGAGGGTCTTGCCTACGCCAAGTACATCGATGAATTGTTTGGGCTGTTGGGGAGTGCTCATGGGCCAGAAACGGCTACCCACGCCTCCGGCCATAATAACCAAATGATTGTTGATTCGAGCCATAGTGCGTTCTTTTTTAGATAATAATTTGCAAAAATACGTAAAAAATACGAGAGGAGCAAATAAAATGTTATTTTTTGCTTGCAATCTTAAACTATATCAAAAAATGACTGCTTCTTTTATGATACATTCTGCAAAAAGGAAGCTTCTTATAGAATAATTGTTATCTTTGCAGGGTCTAATAAGATCTTCGATTATCATCCATGGAACATCAATTTTATATTATAACTCTGATTGTTACAGGCGTACTCAACATGTTGATAGGCTTGTTCCTGCTCAAAGGCAATAAGCGCTATCGTGAGCAGAAAAACTATTACAGGGCCCGCATCCTCACCGTTGTATGGATGTTTGCGTTTGGCATAGGCTATGTGCTTCATGCCATTTTCCATTGGCGCTACTCTTGGCCCACTGCAGCATCGGCACTGACTGCAACCTACTTTCATATTGGAGCGCTCTGTTTCAGCTGGGGCTATACGCCACTTCTCAACTCCACCTATCTTACTAAGAAGATTATGGTGCGCGACATCATCATGCTGGTTGTAGGATTGATTGCTTACTGGACGGTACCCTTCTTGAGAATTTACTCTCCGTTCTACACCATGTTCTCGTATCTTTTCTTCTTCATCTATGCGCTCATCGTGGCTTATGCTTTCTATTCTAACTTCAACCGAGTGAGTTATCGGCGAATCAAGATTGGGGCGGGCAGCATAGGTGGTTTTATTCAGTGGTTGCAGGTTTGTTGCGACTTGATTGTGCTTTTTGGCATTGGCAGCGTTGCCATCACGGCTGCATTCCATACCGAGGTCATTCCGTTCTGTCTGCTATTGATTGCAGGTTTCGGAATGTTCGCCTATATTGCCTATTCCATTGATAAGTATGGTCCCGTCATTACGAAAAGCGAATCCGATCCGATGAAAATAGTGAAATAGAGAAGTCTCCAAAATTTCCCCCACATGAAAAGTTTAAAAAACATCTGCTTCATCTGTTTCGACTGCTACAGGTTTGATAACCAGTCGATTATGTAGGTAACAGATTGAAGCAGATGTTTCTGTCTGCCACCATTTCTTACTTCTTCATGTACTTCTTGGCCACGAAGTAGAGAATGGCGAGAGCAACGATAGCGAGGATGCCGAACACGATGTAGTGGTTGTACTGCTCAATGGTGGCTTCGAGCTGATCCTCGGGTACGATGGCATGCAGATACCAACCCATAGCGGCAAGAATGCTGTGCCAGGCACCGGCACCCAGAGTGGTGTAGAGCAAGAATTTCCAGTAGTTCATGCGAGCCAGACCGGCAGGGAGGGAGATGAGGTGACGAATGCCGGGAATGAGACGTCCCGTGAGGGTGGCCACAATGCCGTGGTCGTCAAAATAGCGCTCGCTCTTCTCCACTTTCTCCTGATTGAGCAGGCACATCTTGCCCCATTTGCTGTTGGCAAACTTATAGATGACGGGACGGCCCACGTAGAGTGCTACGAAATAGTTGATAGAGGCACCGAGGTCGGCTCCAATCGTAGCGAAGAGCACGACCAGGAACACGTTGAGACTGCCACCGGCTGCATGATAGGCAGCAGGAGCTACCACGAGTTCAGACGGTACGGGAATGACGGTACTCTCCAGCAGCATGAGCAGCAGAATAGTGCCGTAGTTGAGGTTGTTGAGTAGTGATGAAATCATTGTATTTCAATATTTAATCTTTAATTTTCAATCTTCAATTTTCAAT
>JAEEPT010000201.1 GCA_016284895.1 Prevotella sp.
GCCCTTTGTCTGCTCCTCCGAAATTCTGATGGTCGGCGCAATAAACCAGCTCTGGCTGAACACACTGCTTTCAGGCTCGTAGCTGTCGCCCTTGACATCCTTCATGAAGCTCTCGACGAGTGCTTTCTCGTTTGCAGGCAGCTTGTCGAACTTCTCCTTCTTGCGCTCGGTGAACCACTTGTTCCAGCCTTCTATACCCCAGCTGAACACGAAGAAATCCATTTCGTCTTTATTGCAACCTACCAGAATCTCTATATCCTTTGCAGCGCCGTTGGCATAAGCCGCAAAGGTGTCTGTGGGCAGAATCCGCCCGTCTCTTTCAGGCATCTGGTGCACGAAGTTGACCGCCGAAGCCTCCAAGAGCTTCTCGCCGCTCACCTTCAAGAGGTCGGCAACGGTCTTGCAACCGAGCTCTTCCATCAGTTTGTTGGTGCAGGCGATACCCTCTTCCGGCGATCTTGTCTGATTGACGGAACCGCTCTCAGCAATCAGCCGCTTGAAATACTGCTGGGAACCAGGCACCAGCGGCTGCAACGAACAACTTGCAGCACCAGCAGACTCGCCCCAGAGAGTCACGTTGTCGGGGTCACCGCCGAAGCCTGCGATATTCTCGTGAACCCACTTCAGCGCTTTGTGCTGGTCAAGGAGTCCCAGGTTCTGAGAGTCCTGATAATCCTGACCGTCCGACAAGTGGGACAGATGCAGGAATCCCATAACACCAAGTCTGTAAGCAATGGTAACCACGATGACATCAGGATTTTCCTTTATGAAATTGATGCAGTCAAACATCGGGTCGATAGTTCCGCCAGCCTCAAAAGCACCACCGTGAATCCATACCATCACAGGCTTTTTCTTTGCCGCAGCATCGTCAGCCTTAAATACGTTAAGGTACAGGCAGTCTTCATCCCAATAGTACATAGAACCTACTTCAAACGACGCATTGCCATAGGCACTCTTCGCATTGTAATAAGCCTCATACACACCATCGTTGGGAACAATGTCCACTGGGGCCTTCCACCGCAGATCCCCTACAGGCTGTTTGCCGACATACGGGATGCCTCTAAAGACAGTGACATTCTCCGTCTTTGTGCCGACGAAAGTACCGTTGATGCACTTCACGGCCAGCGACGGGTCATAATGACCGTCGGTAATCGGCTTGTTCTCGCCGCCGTACATCTCTTTCAGTTTCTCTCTGATTTCTTGTAATTCCATAGTCTTATTATGGTCTTTTAGTTAATAATATCTATTAAATCTCAATTTTCTCGATATTCCTCATGGGTTTATTAAAATGTTCTACAAAGTTAGCAATTTCCCCAAGAAATCATGGTGGCCTATCACTCTAAGCCGTGATTATTGCAGATTTTGAAACTTTTTTTGCAGATTTTGAAAGTCAGACCACGAGCATCTATGTTAAACGCATTGAGCAAATAGTATAAACGCTCCGAGTGACTAAAGCTATGTCATCTTGAGGTTTTGCACTTTTGCACTTTTGCAGACTTGACTTAAAGGTTTTCAAAAGTGCAAAAGTCATGGATCAACCATGGGGAGAGAGAAAAGTAATGAATGAAGGAGACAATACATTAAAAAAATTTTATTATACATATTATTAAATATAATTTATTATATTTAATAATATGTATAATAAATAGTTTTTATTGAAAGAATCAAAAAACCTTTAAGTCAAGTCTGCAAAAGTGCAAAAGTGCAAAACTGCAAAAGTCTGCGCAAGCGCAAATAATTGGCACTCAGAAGAAAAAAACAGGATTCTTTTGTTTTTTTCTCTTTTTTTTGTAACTTTGTACGCAAAAATATAGATTAGTCATTAATCCCTACCTTATTTCATGAGAAAACATCTACTACTCCTATGCCTCTTGCTCAGCCAAATGGCTATGGCTGGTATTGTTTCACAAAGTGAGGCCCAGCAGAAGGCCTTGGATTTCATGGCGCGACACAATGCTGCCGCCGCTCAGAAAGGCATGCGTCTGGCCGCTAAAGGCAGTCAGCTCACGCCTGCAGCCACCGAGGCACTCTACTACGTGTTTAATGCCGGACAAACCGATGGCTTCGTGGTGGTGAGCGGTGACGACCGCACACCTGCCATCTTAGGCTATGCTACCAATGGAACGTTCAGCGAGGCCGATATGCCTGGTAATATGCGTGCCTGGATGGCTGAATATGACCGCCAGCTCCGCTTCCTGGCTAATCACCCCAATGCGGGCATTGCCAAGGTGCAGTTAGACGAGCACGCCGCCATTGCGCCACTCTTGAAAACCACCTGGAATCAGGGAGCACCTTACAACGATAAGTGTCCCATAGACCCATCGACCAGTACTCGGTGTGTCACTGGTTGCGTGGCAACGGCAATGGCACAGGTCATCAACTACCACAAATATCCTGCATCGACCACTGCTACCATCCCGGCCTATACCTCCAACGCGAGCATCTCGTTGGATGCCATCGCACCCACCACCATCGACTGGGTCAACATGCTTGACAACTACACCGGCAGCGAGACCACCGAACAGAAGAACGCTGTCGCAACCCTGATGCAGCTTTGCGGTGCCAGTGTGAAGATGGACTACACCGCTCACTCGAGTGGCGCTCAGAGCCAAATGGTGGCCAGCGCCTTGAAGACATATTTTGACTTCGATGCTACTGTCTATTGCGCCAGTCGCGACCTCTATCGCGCCAATGCCTGGAACAACCTCATCTATAACGAGATAGCCAACAATCGGCCTGTGTGCTACGGCGGACAGTCGATGGGTGGTGGTCATGAGTTCGTCATCGACGGCTACGACCGCGAAGGCCTGTTCCACGTGAACTGGGGATGGGGCGGCTCATCCGACAACTACTTCCTGCTCTCTATCCTCGACCCCAACAACAACAGCGGAACGGGTGCCAGCACCAGTACCGACGGCTACAGTTTCGGTCAGGATGCCATCATCAATGCCATGCCAAACAAAGGCAATGTAGTGGAAGACCCTGTCAGATTGTCAATAAGCTCTATCAGCACAACAACCACCTCATTCGACTACGACAGCAACAATGAAGGCTATGTCGTTCAGTTCAACGCAAGCGTATGGAACCAGAGTGGTGATACCGGCACGTTCGACCTGGCTATGGCTGCTTACGATGCGCAAGGCAACATGCAAAGTGGCTATTATATTGTAGAAGAAGTGGAGTTGGACAACGGATGGGGGTGGAAGAATATGAACTGCGTAGGATTGCTCAATCTTCCTGATGGCGAATACACCATCTTCCTGATCTCTAAGTTGAACAGTGGCAATAACTGGAGACCCAACCTTGGCTCTGAGAAATATCATCTAAAGGCCACTGTGAACAACAATGTACTGACACTTTCGGGTGGAACCGTCAATCTCTCCGCCACCAGCATCACCGCCACAGGCAGCCTTGAGATAGGCGGAATGGTGAATGTGAGCGCCACCATCACAAACAATTCCGACGCACTCTTCAACGATGTGCTCTACCTGCAGGTTGACGGCGAGGACATCAGTGCAAAATACTTCGAGGCTGACTCCGGACAGAGCGACGTGTTCGATATTGTCTATAAGCCCACTTCTACCGGCACGAAGACACTCAGCATTGGATATAAGGTGGGTGACAACTTCGTCAGCATCGGTTCTAAGGACATCACCATCTCTGAGGCACACAGCTACAGCCTGACCTTCAGCAACGGCACGATCACCAATGCCATCAGCTCAATCATTAATGCTGACAAAGCCCAGATTCAGGTATCAGTGAAGAACACAGGTTCTTATGCCTACAACGACTGCATCAAGACCTATGCTTTTAAGAATACGAGTGGAGGCTCATCGTGGAGCTACTTTGGAGCGATTGAAACACCTGTCAGCATTGGAGTGGGAGCCACGAAGACTGTTGACATCGAGTACAACCATCTCACCGATGGACGTTACTGGTTCATCATGGTCTATAAGACTAACGGTGAATACATCAGCCATAACGATACCGGTGCGCGCTACAGTGCTCTCTACGACTATACCGTCATTGTCCCCGCACCGGTACAGCCCAGTCTCGAGGGCACTTACTATCTGCAGCATGTGGAGTCGGGCAAGTTCATGTCGGCTGGCCACAATTGGAGTACGCGTGGCATTGTTGATGAAGTAGGACTGGACTTCACGCTCCAGACGGTGGGCGAGAACACCTACACCTTAGACTCCCGTGTGAGCAACGGTGGAACGAGCAACTACTTGGGCACTAACCTCTATGTTGATGCTCCAGCTGCCAATTGGGTCATCACAGCACTGAGCGCCGACACCTACAGCATAGGCAATGGCACAGAGTATCTGGATGTGGATGCTGACAACGAGTTGGTGCTGACCAGCGAGCCAGTGGCTTGGCGGTTCATGACGCGCAGTGACCGTCTTGTCGCGCTTGAAGCAGCCACCGTCAGTCAAGGCATGGATGCCACCTTCCTGTTGCCTGGTGCCAATTTCAGCCGTAACGACTCGCGCGTCGGCGAGTCCTGGGTTGTCAGTGGTGACTGTACGAACAGCAACTTACAGAACGGCACCAACGAAAACTATTGCGCTGAGAGCTATCACTCCACGTTCACTATCAGTCAGACCATAGCCGATGCACCAGCCGGACGCTACTTGCTGTCGGCACAGGGTTTCTACCGACAGGATGGTCCTACAGCCGATGCCCCTTACTTCTTCATCAACAATGAGAAAGCCAACGTCCCGGTGAAAACAGGTTCCGAAAACAACATGACTGACGCTGCCAATTCCTTCACTGAAGGACTCTACACCGTGAGCGGCATAGAATGTGAGCTGGGCAATGACGAAGCGCTCACCGTGGGTGTCAGGGGAACATCGACCACACAGTGGGTCATCTTCGACAATTTCCGGCTGACCTACTTAGGTCCGACCAGTCAGTTACTCAACCACCTCACCGTCAGTGCATCGAAGACATCACTGCGCGAGGGCGAGACCTTCCATCTGACTATCACCAGCGAAGAGGCGAGGGGAGAAGACTGGAACATCCAACTGACGTGTAACACCCCCGGACAGTTCAGCTTCAATAACGTGGTGGTGATGCCTGCCGGACAGACCAGCGTGACGATAGACGTGACGGTGGTTGACGACGACGTTGCAGAGGCTGCCTTACAAGCGGAGTTCAGGGTGACTGCCGACGGCTGCACACATGGCACCACCTCAGTATGGCTATACGACTGGTACGATCACTGTGCCGGCCAAATCGCCATCATCGAAGCTATCAAGAACCAGACAGATGTTTACACAGGCACCGAGGCTACCGCTACATTAGAGCAGACTATCAGTCAGGTGACGATACAGGCCGGCAATGCCGATAGCCAGCAAGACGTTGATGCCTGCAAGACCCAACTGATGCAGGCTCTCAAGCAATTCCTCTCTCAGGTTACCATTCACCGAGGAAAGGCCTTCGACCTCACCGGACTGATCAAGAACCCCATGATGACTGCACTCGATGGCTGGGAGGGTTCACAGCCCACTATCATGTGGTATGGTGTGTCGTTCCAGAATGCAGAGTTCTTCAACATCAACTTCGATATCTACCAGACGCTCTCGGATATGCCTGCCGGCAACTACCGTCTCAAGGTGCAGGCCTTCCAGCGACCGGGCAGCAACGAGGTGGCATACTATGACTATCAAAACGGCACCGACAATATCAACTCCTACATCTATATCAACGACGGACAGACGAAGATCAAGAACGTCATGTCGGAACACTCTGCGACCTGTTTGCTGCCAGAATCGACGGCAGGAGGCAACTCATGGCCCGACTATGAGTGGCCGAATGGTGAGGGCTATACACCCAACGGCATGGAGGGCGCAAAGGAATACTTCGACCGAGGCTACTATGAGAACGAGGTGCTCGTGGCAATCGACGAGGGCAACCTGCGCTTCGGCTTCCGCTGCACCGACCATGCCGAGTCAGCGTGGACGCTGTTCAGCAACTTCCGCCTCTACTACTCAGGCACTGCCATCGATGTGACACTCGATGAGAATAGCGACCTGCAACTCATCACTGACATTGACAATGCTAACGTCACCCTGCAGCTCGCTACTGCGGCACAGCAGTGGCAGGCACTTGTGCTGCCCTTCAGCCTGACAGCCGAACAGATAGCCGATGCCTTCGGCTCACAAGCTGCAGTAGCCACCCTCGACGAGTCGTTTGCTGACGAGTCACTGCTCATCTTCACCCCCACTGATCACATCGATGCAAACGTGCCGTTCTTAATGAAACTGCCTGTGGCAGGCACTACTTATCTTCTTGATGGCTGCCATATCGTGAAAGCAAACGAGGCCGTTCTTGAGGGTGACGAGTTCCGTATGGTGGGTAACTATACGGCAGGTGTGAATGTGGCTGAAGGCAACTATGTGTTGAAAAACGGT
>JAEEPT010000202.1 GCA_016284895.1 Prevotella sp.
CCGCGTCATCGCCAGCGAAGACCGCGAATGGATGAACGACATCCTCGACCAATACGGGCGCGACCCCTACAGGCGTTTGCTTACGATGGCCAAACTGGCTGCTAACGATGGCATTATCAAGGGCATCCTGCTACATCAAGGTGAGACTGATGCTTACGATCAACAATGGCAAAAAACGGTTTGGAAGATATATTGCGACTTGCAACAGGAACTGCTTTTCGACCCGAAGACTGTTCCCTTGCTCGTCGGTGAGGTAGCGCGTAGCGAGTACGGAGGCATCTGTGGTCATGCAAACCCTACTATCAACGACATCGCTAATCACTACCCGAACACATACGTAGTTTCCTCCGAGGACTGCCTGCCATGCGATGACTGTCTTCACTTCAGTGGCGAGGGTTACAGGCTATTAGGTCGTCGATACGCCCAGCGCTATCTGGAAGCTATTAAGTGACGATAAAAACAATCAAATATGAACACAAAGACATTTTTGATGCTCTTTCTATGTGGAGCATGCCTATCCTGTAATGCACCTAAACAGGATAAGCAAGGAACTGACTTTGCTAAAGAAGAAACGAATATGGCAAATGCAGAAATAAGAGAAAAAATAGTGATGGCTCTCGACGATATGAAAAACAAGGCCATCGAGATGGGAATTCAGGGTGTGGCAACGGCCTCGGTTTTAAACAGCGGCGAAACGGATGACTGGATCGGTGAAATGAAGGTTGTAGGAGCACCGACCAACCAGAAGGAAGGTTGGAATCTCGTGGCGATTGCATGGTCAAAGTGCGGTGAAGTGATTGCCACTGGGGCCGACAGTGGACAGCCTGATTATCAGAAGATGTTTGGCGAACTTGGTTTCGTGGGTGGTGCCTGCGATGAACATGAAGGCTGCAAGATGGCCTTTGCTTTTAGCGGCGCAGATTCAGAAGATGATTTGGTCGTGGCCAAATATGGTATCGAGAAGATGAAGGGCGACGAGGAGGGCATGCAGACTATGCGCCAGTTGGGCCTTCACATGGCATTCCTTATCAAGTCCTTCCGTTTAGGCCTTCAGCGGTTCGGTTCGCCGAAGATTCATGAAGAGTTAATAGAAACACATTTTATTAGGTAAGATATCTCTCAGCAAGTCAGTCTGCTTACAGTTCTATTGAAATATCAACGTAAATAAATATAATTATGAGTAACAAAAGTTATTTTCTCATCCTCACTCTCTTGTTTTGCACGACCATCTTAAGAGCGCAGTACAACCAAGTGAATGATATCCCGTATCGCGAGGTTGTAGAGGGCTATGCTAAGGAACGTTGCAAGCTTGACGTGTATTATCCGACGAATGAAAAAGACGCGCCTGTAGTTGTGTGGTTCCACGGTGGCGGTATCGAGGGCGGTGAGAAGCATATTGACCCGCAGCTTCGCAACAGCGGTCTCGTGGTGGTGGCAGCCAACTACCGGTTGCTGCCCAAGGCTAAGATCGACGACATCCTAGATGATGCCGCAGCAGCTGTGGCATGGACGTACAAGAACATCGTGAAGTACAATGGTAGCAAACGTAAGATTTTCGTGGCGGGACATTCGGCAGGTGGCTATCTGCTCGATATCATCGGACTGGACAAGCACTGGCTGGCGAAGTATGGAGTCGATGCTGACTCACTGGCGGCTCTCGTGCCATTCAGCGGACAGTGCGTTACGCATTACAACATCCGCAAGCAGCAGAACATCAGCCCGTTGCAGGCCACCATTGACCAGTATGCTCCGCTTACCTACGTTCGTCCCGACGCTCCTCCCATCATCATCATTTCCGGTGACCGCGAACTGGAGCTTTACGGGCGCTACGAGGAGCAGGCCTACTTCTGGCGCATGCTGAAGCTCGTGGGGCACAAAGACGTGACGCTCTACGAGATGCAGGGATATGACCATGGTGCCATGCCCCAGCCAGCTTACAAAATTCTGAAGGACCACATCCGCAGGATTACTGCTAAGATGACTTCGGCTCTTCCTTCACCGACCATAAAGACCGAACGACAGGCAAAATACAACTTCGCCTGGCAGCCCGAATATTTGCGTCGTGATACTCGCATCGACGGCGATATCCTCCATCTTGGGACGAACAACGGCTATTACGACCTTACGGCTGAGACAGGCAATCTTGTGAGTCAACTCCGCGACTTCACAGTGTCCATCTGCTATAAAGTCAGTTCCGAGAATGCTCTTGACGGCTATGGGCATTTTCTATTCGCCTTTTCCACACTGGCCGAGAACAGCGCCCACGAAGGCCCTTACATGGCCATGCGATTGAATGAACAGCGCTTCGAGACATCGACAGGTGGCTATGAACATGAGGAAATCATCATGCAGGGTGGCAAACCCAAGCGCGACGTCTGGCATCATGCCATCTACCGTCAGCAGGGACATAAAGGTGAACTCTTTATCGATGGTAAGTTAATCGGACGCAATGAAAAGATGCCCATCCTCGCCGAGATATTCAAGGACGCTCCAGCCAACTGTTGGATTGGTCGTGCTCCTTTCCGTGGCGATAAATACCTTACCCAGACCGACGTCGCCGACTTCCGAATCTACACCTATGCCATTAGCGATAAGGATATGCGACAATTGATGAAGGAAGCATATTAGAAATAAAATATGGATAACGCTATCAACGGATATTATAGGCTCTCGTGGCGGGAACGCATTGGGTTCTGCTCTGGCGACCTTGCCCAGAACCTGATATACCAGACCGTTAGCGTCTGGCTACTCTTTTATTATAATAATGTGTACGGACTTGACTCATCCGTTGTTGCTGTGATGTTCCTCGTGGTGCGTATCATTGATGTGATATGGGATCCTATGGTGGGGGCGATAGTCGATAAGTCACATCCACGTTGGGGCAAGTATCGCTCGTGGCTGATTTTGGGTGCTGTACTACTGGCAACTTTTGCTTCCCTCTGTTTTTGGAATGGATTCAGCGGATCACTCCTCTATGCATACATGACATACGTGGGAATGAGCATGAGTTTCACGTTCGTCAATGTACCATACGCGGCACTCGGTTCTTCACTCACCCGCGATACCGATGAGATAACTATTCTGACCAGTGTGCGTATGGTGATGGCCAATCTGGCGGGATTGATTATCAAAACCTTGCCGCTGGTGATAGTCCTTTTTGCGCCTAAGGTGCTGAACCCGCAAACAGGTGAGTTTGAAGCTGCCTATAATACACCCAAGGCAGGCGAGGCGTGGTTTATCACCATGAGCCTCTTTGCTTTGATAGGATTGGTCTTGCTCCTAGTCACTTTCTTCGAGAGTAAGGAACGCTTGGTCATGGACAAGAGCGAGAGTGCGCAGGTCAAGGTGAGCGACCTCTGGATGGAACTGGTTCGGAACCGTCCACTCCGCGTTTTGTCGTTCTTCTTTATCATTGCTTTCACCACGATGAGCATCAGCAATGCAGCCGATTCCTATTTTATAACCTTCAACATGCATGCGACGCCACTGATGACAACGGGGTTCATGTGGCTTGGCACTATTCCTGCGTTTATCTTTATGCCGATGGTGCCTGCCATCAAGCGCTGGATTGGCAAAAACGGCATGTTCCGATTGTTCCTTGGCATCGCCATTGTGGCCATGTTGCTGATGTATCTAATCATGAAGGTCGAGAGTCTCAAATCCATCACCACACTGATTTTCGTGGTGCAGTTCGTGAAAAGTACGGGCGTAGTGGTAGCTACCGGCTATATGTGGGCACTTGTGCCCGAGGTGGTGACATTCAGTGAGTATGCCTCAGGCCATCGTGTAGCAGGTATCGTTAATGCGCTCATTTGTATATTCATGAAGGCTGGCATGGCGCTTGGTGGTGTTATTCCTGGACTGGTTCTTACCTGGGTGGGTTTCAAGGCTGGAGAGTCGATACAGACACCGATGGCCGAACAAGGCATCCTCTGGCTCGTCACCCTGATTCCGGCTGTTTTGTTTGTATTGGCCATTTTCGTAATTGGAGAGTATGAACTTTCTGATGAGAAAATGGACGAACTAAACGCAGCAGTATCGAATAAAGTGAAAAGTGAAAAGAGATAAGTGAAAAGTGATTAATTATGCAATTGACATCAAATTCTGACAAGATTACGAGAGACTTTTTTGACTCTCTCTTGATTGAAACCCGATATCTGGACGCCGTCCTCCCTACGACTGAGATGACGCTGTTTGGAGAGACTTTCCGCACGCCGATTATGACAGCCGCCTTGTCTCACCTGCATAACACGACGCAGAACGGCATGACCATCTATGCCCAGGCAGCTGCCAAAAGTGAAACTGTGCATTGGGTAGGCATGGGCAGTGAAGAGGAATTAGAGGAGATTGTGACCACTGGAGCCCGAATTATCAAGATTATCAAGCCCCATGCTGACAACCGCAAGGTGTTGCGAAAGATAGAACATGCAGTCAAGGTGGGCTGCATCGCTGTGGGAATGGACATAGACCACGCTTTCAACTCTCAGGGTGGCTACGATGATGTATTCGGACTGCCCATGAAAGCAAAGACCACCGAAGAGTTGGCAGAATTCGTGCAAGCAGCTGGTGTGCCTTTTATCGTGAAGGGCGTGCTCAGTCCGTGCGATGCAGAGAAGTGTCTGAAGGCTGGCTGCGCAGGGATGGTGGTATCTCACCATCACGGCATGGTACAGTATGCTGTGCCGCCGCTGATGGTACTTCCCGACATTCTTTCAGCCACAGGCGGCAGCGCGCCAGTATTCGTAGATTGCTGTATCGAAAGCGGTATGGATGCCTACAAGTGCCTCACTCTCGGAGCAAAGGCTGTATCGGTGGGGCGTCACTTGATACCGCTACTTAAAAACGGGGCAAATGCTGTATCAATACGAATCAATGAGATGACGGCAGAACTGGCTGGTGTGATGGCGCGTACTGGAGTCAGTTCTTTGGATAAGATGGATTCTACAATCATTCACAGGAGGACATTCTGATGTATTTAGGCATTTCATCTTCATTGAGGCACAACTCACCCAAGGAGTGGGCTGCGAAGCACATGGCGCTCGGACTACAGATAGTCAATTTCCCCGTTACTTGTGATGAGGATGAGGAAACCATAATGGCCTATAAGAAGGCTGCTGACGAGGCTGGACTCACTATCGCAGAAGTTGGTGTGTGGCGCAACACACTGGCTGCCGATTCCGATGAGCGACTACGTTGGATTGATTATACCGTCCGCCAACTCCGTATGGCCGATGCCATTGGTGCCGCTTGTTGTGTGAATGTGGTGGGCACGCCCTATGGCCCTCGCTGGGATGGCGGTTATCGCGATAACTTCAGTCGCGAACTCTGGAATATGGCTGTTGCGATGATTCGTCAGGTTATAGATATAGCTCGTCCTCAACATACCAAGTTCTGCATCGAGTCGATGCCTTGGATGATACCCAGCAGTCCCGACGAGTATCTGCGTCTGTTAGAGGATGTGGATCGTGCGGAATTTGGCACTCATCTCGATGTGGTGAATATGATTACCTCGCCTCGTAGGTATTTTTTCAACGACGAATTCCTCTGTGAGTGTTTTGAAAAACTCCACGGCACCATTGTGAGTTGTCACTTGAAGGACATTCTGCTGAAGCCAGAATACACTTTCCAACTTCAAGAGTGCGCTTGTGGCGAGGGTGCGCTGGATATCAATCTCTATGCCCAATTGGCCACTGCTGAGAACCCTAGCATGCCGATGATCATCGAGCACCTGACTACCGATGAGGAGTATGTGGCGAGTGTGAAGTACGTAAGAGAAAGATTGTCTAATCAGTAATAACGAAAGAGGATACTAATAATCATTTATAAAACCAGAAATCTGCAAACTAATAGTTATGTGGAATAATTTTTGTCGTTTAGAGCTCCATTAGATGATTTCTTACCCATCTTCCCATTACCTCGTCAAGCATTATTGGGGCTTAAAGCTGTCGGTGACCCTCGAAGTCGGATTTTTAGCGTCAGCGAGAGCAAAAGGGGGTTGGTATGATTTGTTGTCCGTGTAGATATTTAGTTCATAGTGCCTTGCCGTCCTTATCCACTTGGCAGGCACGCTGATGAACTTGAACACGAATATTTTGATGGAGTTCAGCTCATACTCGATGCCGTTGATCTCCTCCTTCTTCCATCCCCGCAGTGCCAGCAGACTGCCATAGAGCGAGGCGCAGCGGTTGGTGCGGATGTAGAAGTGCTCGGAGTGCCTCTCGATGGTCTCCACAATCTCCCGCGAGCAGGAGCCGCAGTCCATACGGGCGCGCCTGATGTGGATTCCATTCTGCTCAAGATTCAAGAAGATGCGCTCAAGCGTGTCCTGCTGGTGGAAACGGACATTGGCATTGCCGTCGCGATTCTCTATCCCGACGATGAGGTCGCCTAT
>JAEEPT010000203.1 GCA_016284895.1 Prevotella sp.
CCTGGTCGGCTATGATGCGTGTGGCTGCCTCAATCTGCTTGGCTTCCAACTGTCGGCCCATGACCATGAGGATGTAGCGGTTCTTGCCCTGATGGCCCACCCAGTCTTCATACTCGTCGTCGCTGATGGGGGAGAAGCCTATGTTCACGTTCAGCTCGGTAGCCTTGAAGAGCAGTTCCTTCATCACCTGCCCAGAGTGTGTCTCGTCCATGCGGATGAGAATGCCTAATGAGAGGGTGGAGTGAATGTCGGCTTGTCCGATATCTAAAATCTGGGCATCGTACTTGGCCAGGATACCCATGACTGATGCGGTGAGTCCGGGACGGTCTTGTCCGGTGATGCGCACGAGAATCTGTTCTTCGTGCTGTGTGTTGACTGTATCGATGTTTTGTTCCATTTTTATTGTAGATGAAAGGTTAGAAAGTTCAGTGTTGAGGATCACTCGAAGAGATGGTCGATTTCTCCAATCTCGTCTTCGTCGAACCATTCGTTCAGCTCGTCTTTCGCACGCTGCTGAATCTCCGGGTCAATTTCTGTCCACACCATCTTCAGCACATAGATGAGCACGGCCAAGTCGTCGCTCAGTCCGGCAATGGGGATGGCATCGGGCACCACATCGAGCGGACTGATGAGATAGCCCAGCGCACCGATGATGAGTGCTTTGTCCTTCAGGCTGATCTTGTCGCTCTGGAGGGTGTAGAACAGAATGAGTGCGGCATAGACCAGTTTGGCACCGGCGCGCTTTGCCACTCGTGATATTTTCTCAACGAAGTCGCTCTGTGAGAACCTGTTGGCATAGTTCATGAAATCGGGTAGTTCCATATATTCTTAACTTTTCTTGTGTTTGATTCTATTTGTTGTTTTGAATGCGAATGATGCGGATGCCTGTGTGCGACGGGTGCTTGTACAGATACTGTCTGAGCGTCATGGGCTCGAGCACCACTTTCTTGTGCAACTGTGAGGCATTGAGCAGGTGCAGTCCGTCTTCCTTCCATACGGCAAAGCCCAGATGGGCAATGTCGAGCCCTGGCTTCCTGCAGGTGATGGCTATGATGTCGCCGTCTTTCACAACACTGCGCAAGGCAGCCGTGTTCCTGACGTTCTTCTTAGGTATATAACGGAAACAAAGGCTTTTTAGTGTGCGCTCTTGTCGAGCAATTTCGGGTATGAGTTCGGGATGCTTCTTCAGGGCAGCATAGGCACTGGGGTGCTGGCTCATGTAGTAGAGGTCGAGCTGCTGCACGGCGGTGAAGGGGGCAGCTGTTGACTGTATCTCGGTGACAAAGCCCATCTTCTCCTTGTCTTCAATCCAGTCGCTGAAGTAGTGCAGGCGGCTGGTATAGTCGGTCAGCTGCCCTTGACGGTAACGCAACTGCCGGAGCGCGTTGCAGTAGTCGGCAAATGTGTGCTGGCTGTTCTGTGCACAAATGGTGAGTGCCGTGACCGTCTCTACGAGCGTGGTGCAGTCCAGTTCGCGGGTGTTCACCACCAATTGCTCGTTGTCGTTCACTTCCAAGGTGTGAGCCACGTAAGGACGGCCCAGCAACTTGTTTGCAAAGTGGAGCGTCGAGGGTTCCCCGCTCTGTAGCAGGGCAACAATCTCAGTGCTGTCGGCCTGACTGTAGGTGACGTGCTGGGCAGTAGCCGTGAGGGCTGCCCACAGAAAGCATATAGTGGCGAATGGCTTGATGCTGTTGAAAAGTCTCATTTCTTTGTCTTGTATCTTTTTCTGAGGGCGAAATTGTAGCCCACGTAAAGGTTCATGTTGCCAAATGTGTTGTTGGTACTGAAGCGTGATTGCAGGTAGTTTGACGAACACACAATGGCACTGAAACCGGCATACCAGCGTGTGTTGTTATAGACCACTGCGAAGCGCCCAATCAGATTGGGACTGAACTTGCGGAACGAGAACTTGTACTCGTTTTCTTCGCCCATCGTGCTTCCGTAGTTCTCCTTGTAGGACAAAGCCAGCTGACCGCTCACGCAGAACAGGAAATTACGGGCAAACACCTTGTTGTAGCCATAGCCGCCGGAGATGCTGATGTCGAAGTAGGAGGCCTTGTTGAACTTCAGCCCAGAGTCGAGTGCCACAGTCTGAGAACCTAACCTCTCGTCAATGAGCGACTGCAGTTTGGTGTAGTCCAGACTGAGCGTGTTCTTCGTATAGCCGACGCCCACCAACCACGATCCGCAGCTGATTTTCTGACAGGTGCTCTGCGAGAAGGCTGCAGGGTAGGAGAAGTGCCGATAGTTGAAGATGTAATAGAGGTCGAGCCCGGTGATGCCAGCCTTCACACCGTCGAACGGCACATTCTGCAGCAGAGAGGTGTTCACATTGTTGCCCAGACGCACATTGCGAAGCTTGTAGTCGCTGCCCGTGCGACGATAGAACAAGTCGATGCCGAAGCGGGAGGTGTAGAAGCTCAAGTCGAACTCGGTCTTGGTCTTATTGAATGAGGAGGCACCCAGCGTGAACGTGTAACCGGCAAAAAGCCACTTCCAACCGAAGTAGGGACCAAGTTTGATGACTCCATCTGGGGCCAAGCTGACCGACTGGGAATTGTCTGTGCCGCGAAGGGTGTAGTAGTCGTAAGAGTAAGTGGCTTGCAGCATGGCCGTGAAGAGATAGTGCTGCGGCTCAATGTAGTTCTCGTCGTAATCGCTGAAACTGTTGATGATGCGCGTGATGAGTCCGGGCTTCTTGGCAGGCTGGGCTTCCTCCTCCTCCTTATCAATGCTCACACTATCAGCTACACCGTCTTGAAGCGTTCCAGAGCGAACGGTTTGGAACGGCATCATTAGCATAGCAAACAGAATGAACAAGTTGAGCTTCATGCAAATTCAGAATTTTCCGTATATTCTATCCATAGCCCAGTTTACAGGTGTTGCCGACACGCTGGTGCAGTCGCACACACCACGTCCCTGGAGGTGCTCGACAACATTGCGGATGAGGGGGTATTGCACGTAGGGAGGATTGGGCACGGTGATGCTCTGGGTGCCTTCGCTGGTGTGAAGCACGATGGGGGCATAGTCGAACACCGAGAACCGCAGCGAGCCTTGGTCACCAATGAGCTGGATGCTGTCCTCACGAGCCGACTCGTGAGCCACGAAGCACCATGAGCCTGAGCCGGGCAGACCGTTCTCGAAGCGGAAGATGGCACTCACCGAGTCTTCAGCCGAGTAAATCTTACCGCGGTTGGCACAGAAACCACTGGCCTCCATGATGACCCCGAACATCTCCTGCAACAGGTCGAGCTGATGGGGGGCCAAATCGTAGAAATAACCACCTCCGGCAATGTCGGGCTGAAGTCGCCAAGGCAAGTTCTCAGGATGGGCATAGTCCAGTTCGCGAGGAGGCACGGCAAAACGTATCTGAACATTGATAATCTTGCCGATAGTGCCTTGGTTTACAATATCCTTCACACGCTGGAAATAGGGTAGGTAGCGGCGATAGTAGGCCACGAAACAAGGAACGCCGGTCTGTTCGCTGATACGATTCACACGTGCACAGTCGTCATAACTTGCTGCCAGTGGCTTCTCCACATATACGGGCTTGCCGGCTTTCATGGCCATGATGGCAAACGTGGCATGACTGGAGGGCGGCGTGGCTACATAGACTGCATTCACTTCGGGATCGTCAATCAGCTTCTGTGCATCAGTGTACCAACGTGGTATGCCGTGACGTTCAGCATACGAACGAGCCTTCATTTCCGATCGGCTCATCACTGCCACCACCGTTGATCCCTCAACTTCGCTGAAGGCTGGTCCGCTCTTCTTCTCAGTGACTTCGCCACAGCCTATAAATCCCCATTTAATGATTTTCAATTTCTCAGTGTTTTTTGTTTTGTCTGCAAAGATACGGAAAGTCGAGTGAAAAGCCAAATTTTTATTTGAGCTTTTCCGAGACCGAGGTGTTTTTCGGCAAAATCTAAGCCTCCTGTATAATTCATCGCGTCCTCCTTCTACTTATAATGGTTTGACAATTCCATAATGTTACAAATCGTGGCCATCTGCTTGCCAGTCTCCATGCCCTCAGTGAACTCGATGCGGTAACAGCAACACCGAGGCATTCTGTGGTTTCTGCAAGGACTAGTTTTAGGCGATTCACGTCTCTAGTCATACCCTATTATGACATATTAATGTGAGAACAAAGTAAAATAAAATTTTTCTGGGCTTTCATGCTGAACGGTTGCTGAATATCTGTTGTAGGTCATAGTTCTTAATACTTAATGCGGAAATAGTCGAGTGTTGCTTTATATTGGTCTTGTGCTGTCAGACACGTATCGGTCAGGTAGCCATTAATGTGGCCCCATTCGTGCAGCCCTCTGTAATAGAACATCTTCAGTTCGTCGGTGATGATGAAAGGCACGATGCCACTACACAGACACTCCTTGAACATGATGAGACGTCCTACACGTCCATTGCCATCTTGAAAAGGATGGATGCGCTCAAAACGCACATGCAGGTCGAGAATGTCTTCAAGCTGCCGTTCACTGCTCTGGTAGTGAGCAAGTGTTTCTTCCATACGCTCGGCAACTTGTTCTGGCGGACAAGTTTCCTCTCCACCGACTTCATTGGGTAGCCGTTTGAAGTCGCCAACGGCAAACCAGTCTTTGCGACTGTCAGAGGTTCCCGTCTTCAGCACCCGATGCAATTCCTTGATGAAGTCTATTGAAAGCTCGTCTGTGGCATGCTCTATAACAAGGTCTATGCAACGGAAGTGATTGACAGTCTCCACGATGTCGTTTACGTTGACAGCCTCCTGTGTTATGCCAATGGTGTTAGTCTCAAAGATGTAGCGGGTCTGTTCATGTGTCAGTCGGCTACCTTCTATATGGTTGGAGTAATAGGTCTGCTCTATCTGTGTCTTATGATAGATGCCACCTTTCATTCTCATCTCCATTTGCTCAGTCAGTGCTTTGAGCAGAGGTGAATATAGATGCTTACTCACGTCTCTTTTCATACTTTATTGCATATAATGTGGGAACAAAGTTAAATAAAATTTTCTAAAGATAGGAGGAAATAAAAGAAAAATGTCATTACATACATCAACATGTTTACTTTCATACTATAAGTTTTCAAAACATCTGTTTCATCTGTTTCCATCTGCATCTGTTTGAATATCAGATGGTTGAGTACGGAACAGATGGAAGCAGATGATTTAGCCTGTTTCACGACGTAGTCTAACCTAAACCACAGAATGATTTAGGCTATACCGTTGTACGATATAGCCTAAACCTCGTTGTGATCTATCCAAGAACTCTGTGTGATTTCTTCTAAACCTTATCGTGAAACAGCCTGCACGGTGTGTTTCCTCATCTGTCACCATCTGCTTCCATCTGCTCCGCCATCAAGTGCTTGAAATTCAAATAGATGCAGATGGAAACAGATGAAACAGATGTTTTGAAAAGTTATTTGTACAGATAGCGCTTGATGCTCTTCTTCGGAGTCTTGGCAAACTCCTCTTCAAAGATTTCTACTTCGGAAATCTTCTCGTAGGCAGGCAGCATCTGATTCAGCGTGTTGCGGTTCTGCTCCATGATGTTCTCCAGATCTTCCTGCGAGAAGTTCAAGTTGCGCACCTCGTCGGTATCGGGATGGACGAGTGCCACGAGCTTGTTCTCGCGCTGCACCACGATGCTCTCTACAACCATAGGCAGGGAGTTGAGCTTGTCTTCTATCTCTTCGGGATAGATGTTCTGACCGTTGGCACCGAGGAGCATGTTCTTTGAGCGTCCGTTGATGAACACGTTGCCGTCACCGTCCATTGTACCCAGGTCACCGGTGTGATACCAGCCGTCCTTGTCGATGGTCTGACGGGTGGCCTCGTCGTTCTTGTAGTAGCCCAGCATGACGTTGAGTCCGCGTGCCAGTATCTCGCCAGGGATGTTTTCGGGGTCAGGAGAGTCAATCTTTACCTGCATGTGTGAGGCAGCACGTCCGCAAGAACCAGGCACAAAGTCGCGCCAGTCGGCATAGCAGATGATAGGTGCACACTCAGTGGCACCATAGCCTACGGTGTAGGGGAAGTTGATGCGCTTGAGGAACTGCTCCACCTCCTGATTGAAGGCTGCACCGCCCACGATGATTTCGAAGAACTTGCCACCGAAGGCATTGACCACCTCCTTGCAAATCATTTCGCGTACTTTCTTTGAGATGACGGGCATGTTGAGCAGCAGGCGCATGCGGTTGTTCTGAATCTTCGGGAACACTTTCTTGCGGATGATTTTCTCGATGACCAGAGGCACGGCAATGATGATGGCCGGCTTGATGTCGGCAAATGCCTGTGCGATGATGGCGGGCGAGGGGATGCGATTCAGATAATAGACATGA
>JAEEPT010000204.1 GCA_016284895.1 Prevotella sp.
TCCCTTGGCTTTCTTTGAGATGCGATATGTGAGAGAAGGTTGTCCATAGTTTTTTCAAGGTGCGATTGCCAAGTGTTAAGACAGTCTTGCCTTTCTTTACAGATGCCTGTCCTTCACCATAGCCTGTGAGTTGACTTTTCTTGATGCCTTTGACCATGGACGGATGTTGTTGGAGCCAATCGTATGCGAGCAGATTGGTTTGCGCTCCGCTGTCGAATGCTAAGGTTACGGGAATACTGCCCACTTGACAATCGAAGATCAGCAGATGGCCTTTCTTCATACCTTTCACGGTCTGGCAATGATAACCTTCATTCATCAGCCATTGGTATGTGGTATCAGGTCTAAGCAGCAATATCTCACCACCCTTGAAGTCAAATAGAATATCAAAATCCTTGTAGAAACTCTGTCCTAAGATGCCATGCACTGCTATTCCGACAGCCTCCAGATTGCTTAAGTCTGAAGTCATGATGTCCGTTTCGTAGAGTGCAAGGCCACTCATATCCATTGATTTCACATGGTGTAAACCACTGACTGCGCCTGTGCCTACTGCGCCGCGGCCGCCAGTTCCCATTACCTCGCCATCAATATTGTGTTCAAAACACTTGCTGTTGAGGATTATGCCAGGCGCACCTGTATCGAAGAACATATTGCACGGTTGGCCATCGATTGAGACAGTCACGATAGGCAGTCCGCCATAACGATACAGTGGAATACGGATTACGTTTGCTTCGGGCTGCGCCTTTGCCGTAGGGGTGGCTTTTCTCAATGAAACATCTGCATTCAGCAAGTCGGCTTCAACTACCTGATTGTCTGTATTGAATAAAATGGTAGCCTTTGAGGTGCTGCTATCGGGTCTTATTATGGTATAACAGATTTTCAGCCCTGTGCTGTCTTGCACGATTTCAGCCTGTTCCCAACCCGTCATGGGTGGCATCTGGGTGACAATCTGTTTCAGTACTTTTGCAGCCACTGGCTGTTTGATATTAGAGAATCGGAAGTCTGGGGCCAACAATTCATCAATGCCGTCGGGTTTATGACTTTGGGCAGCGGTCAGGATGTGCTCTGCTTTCGGTCTGCATGTGTTCACGTCTTGTGCCTTGGCCACTATGGTTATTGACACAACAGCAAGGATAAGAGGTAATATTTTGATCGTTCTCATAACTATAGATAATGGTTTTTGATAAAAGGACAGCGTCGGCACCGAGTCCGACACCTGCCCTTTATCGAGAGAGTATTTATGACGCAGTTATTTTGTTGTAATCAGATAGACATCATGGGTGCTTCCGTCTGCACTTGCTTTCATGGCAGCAGCAGTGCCACGTTTAAGGATTCTAATTTCCCTGATGTCGCTGCGGCTCAACCTGTCGAACTCGGACTTGGTTGCAGGGTTGCCGTTCACTACATAGGTGATGACATCAGTCTGCCTCTTGGTAAAGACCTTCATCACACCATGCTTTCCTTTGTCACCGTAGGCATTTGCCTCCGTACTGCCCGGCTTATAGATGTCTATATGGTCGATGTCCAGCACGTTGATGTCGTTTATCTTCCCATGGTGTTCCTCACCATCAAGAATAACCAGCGGGTTGCGCATGGCTACGGGAACGTGGTTGGTTATGAGCGAAAGACCGAGAGAATCTGCCTGTTCTCTTGTCATTTCATGGACCCTTGTCATGGTACGATATTTGGCATCTGGAATGCTGTCATCACTGACAGACTGCCAGTCGCCTTCCTTGTAATCGTGTATGACGACCGACTTTATACTTGGACCGCCTTCAATCTTCTCCCATGCGCCCTTAGCCCATTCGCCTTCTGTGAAGATGTTGTGAATAGTGGTCTTTTCTGCATTATCAATGTGCTTAACTTCGTAATACTTGATGGTCTTGCCGACAAGTTGCGAACCGTCGAAGTTCTCTACATGGTGGCCGTCAATGACATAGAAGTCATGCTGTGCCTGAGCTGCTGTGCTGCATAGAAGCAAACAGAGAGCCGAAATCAGATTTTTTTTCATACGTTTGAAGTTTTATTTGTTCTACTTACATTTCTATCATTGGTACAACCTGGTAGCTGTTTCCATCATCGTTCGTACAGATAATGTATGAGGTCGAAATGCCGTCACTTGATGTCATAGTGACGATGGTGGCATCGCCAGCGGGTTGTAGCTGGTAGGACTCCACTTGCTTGTTCTGAAAGTTGACTGCCTGCGTCATTTCATTGATACGCAGGTCGGTATCTGTATGTTGCTTTTTATTACGACGTGAAGCCCCCTTTGGCTTAACTGAAGTCTTTTCGAGTGGAGTATTGATGACATTCTCGTCTTCACTCTGCGGTGGCAGCAATTTTGCTTCGTTCTTTTCCTCTGCCTTTTCAGTTTCGGACTTAACCATTGCGATGGACTTGTCTGTTGGGGTATCAATGTGCAGCCTGCTGGTCATGAATACAAAAGCTATAATAACAGCGGCTGCGGCAGAAGTGACTATCCAGCGCAGAGATATAATCCTACTTGTATTGCGGCCTTTTTGCATCAGGCGGTCGAATTCGTCAGCCTTTTCTTCAGAAATGGCAGATCGTTCCATGCAATCGGACATTTGAAGTAGAAGCCGAACATTTTCTTCCTCCTGGGAGAGGGCAACGTCGGTGTCCGTGAGGAAATCAGCCAACAAACGTTCTTCTTCCAATGTCGTTTCGGCATTCAGGTATCGTCTGACGAGTTCCTGACGTGTATTCTTGTCGTTGAGGTTCTTCATTTCTTGCTCCTCCTTATCTTTAATATCTCCATCATTCTCTTTCTTGCACTGCAAATCATCGTCTTGGTACTGGCCTCCGTTGCTCCACATGCCTCGGCAATCTCCGCCATGCTCATACCCTCGCTGCGCATCAGCAACATTCTTCGTTGAGTGGTAGGCAAGTGTGAGAGTGCTTTCATGACAGCCTGCTCCACGTCATTGGCTATGGTCTGCTGGTCTGCCTGTGCCGATGATTCTGCGTCAGCATGTACTCCTAACGGAACAGGATGCAGGCCAGAGTGTCGCAGCATGTCGATGCAGACATTCTTGGCAATCATTACTGCCAGTGCCTCTGGACTCTGGTAGCTTTCGAGTCTGTCGCACATTTGCCACAGCCGCAGCAAAGTTTCCTGCACGGCATCCTCCGCATCGCAAGCCATGTGCTGCTTGTCGAAGAACCGCTGGCATAGACTTAGCAGCCCTGGGCGTATTGTTGTGATGATATGTCGAAATTCCTGTTGTTCCATTTCGTTGTCTCTACTATAAAGACGATTTGAAAAGGAAAAGGTAAACTAAAAAAAGTATTATTCGATATTGACGTTGACGGTTGAAACCCCATAGACATTTTCAACTTGTCAACGGTAGTACTTGACAACAGCTATGGTGATTATCTCTTGCAGAATCTTAGAATAATTCTGCAAAGTGATGGGTGCAGCCAGCGAGAGGCCATTTAAAAACGGGTGCAAATTGGGTGCAACTTTGAAATGTGAGAAAAAGAAAAGTCCCGTAAGTCATCGACCTACAGGACTCTTTCTTGGGCGCTTCAGGATGGGCTTGAACCAACGACCCCCTGATTAACAGTCAGGTGCTCTAACCAACTGAGCTACTGAAGCATTGTTGCTTGATTGCGGGTGCAAAGGTATATCGTTTTTCTGATTCGTGCAAATTTTTTGGCGAAAAATTTCAAGGAAAACAAAATTTTTTACAAATTTTCGGCAAAAAGATGGCATTTTACGTTGTAATCATGTAATTTTGCAACTTAGAACAGTATTAAATGACAAATATGAGACATTGCTTTATCGCACTACTGCTGCTCCTCCTACCCTCTCTTACGATAGCACAGGAGAAGGACACTCCTGCAGCAAAGAACCATAATCTTGAAGTGGGCAAGAACCTGGACATCTTCAACAATGCATTCCGCAATCTGGACATGTTCTACGTGGACACACTGAACCCAGAACAAACCATCACGTCGGCTATCAAGGGCATGATGCGCTCGCTCGACCCATATACCGAATACTACCCCGAGAACGAGACGAAGAACCTGCAACAGATGATTACCGGAAAGTATGCCGGCATCGGTTCGATTATCAAATATCACTCTGGACGCAAACGGGTGGTGATTGACGAGCCGTATGCTGGAATGCCTGCTGCAGAAGCTGGCTTGAAGAAGGGTGACATTATCCTGAGCATTGACGACTCGACGATGACTGACAAGAATACGTCGTATGTGTCGTCGCACCTGCGCGGTGATGCCGGAACAAGCTTCATATTGAAGGTGTTGCGCCCTGCCGCAGGACAGTCGTCGAAAGCAAAAAACGTGAAGGGACAGGAGCTGAAGTTCAAAATCACGCGTCGTAACATCAAGCTGCCCGAACTACCCTACTACGGTATTCTGGAAAATAATGGAGAGAAGATTGGATATATCAATCTGAATCAGTTTACGGAAGGATGTTCGCGCTCTGTGCGCAACGCGCTGATCGAGCTAAAACAGAAAGGTGCCACGGCGTTGGTGTTCGACCTGCGTGGCAACGGTGGCGGTTCGGAGATGGAGGCTGTTGACATCGTAAGTCTCTGGGTGAACAAAGGGCAGTTGGTGGTGGAGAACAGAGGCAAGGTGAGCCAAGCCAGCCGTTCCTATAGAACACGTTTGGAGCCTGTAGATACGCTGATGCCGATGATAGTGTTAGTGAACGGTGAGACCGCCTCAGCCAGTGAGATTACGGCAGGCGCCCTGCAAGACCTAGATCGCGCTATCATCGTAGGCACTCGCACATACGGCAAAGGCCTGGTGCAGGTGCCAATGGAACTCCCCTACAACACAAATGTAAAGATTACGACCTCGAAATACTACATTCCATCGGGACGTTGCATTCAAGCCATCAACTACAAGCGCGACGGACAAGGAGCATACAAAGAACGTATTGCCGACTCACTGACGCATGTGTTCCACACCCGTGCCGGACGCGAGGTGCGCGATGGCGGCGGCATCAGCCCCGATGTGGAGGTGAAAGCTGACTCGCTGCCAAACATTGTGTACTATCTGTCGATTGGCGGTCTGGACTCTACTGAGGTGATGTTCGACTATATAGTGGACTACATCGCAAGTCATCCTTCAATTGGCGACGACCCCACAGCCTTCCATCTTACCGATCAGGACTATGCCGAATTCCGCCAGCGCGTGATTGACAGCGGATTCACATACGACCCCATGTCGCGCAAGCAATTCGACGAATTGGTGAAGACAGCCAAGATGGAGGGATACTACGACGAGGCGAAAGAGGCTTTCGATGCACTCTCGGAGAAGCTGAAGCACGATGTGGCCAGCGACCTGGACAAGCACCGAAGCACAATCATGCAGATGCTGGAACTCGACATCATCTCGGCTTATCACTTCCAGGCTGGTTCGCTACGTGCCGGACTTGCTTATGATCGACAACTGAAAGAGGCCATGCGGTTGCTGAACAGCCCGAAGGAATACCAGGGGCTGCTGCAACCTGCTAAGAAAAATTAGAGGATTCTGAGCGAAAAGAACCTTACGAATGCTCTCGTTTTATCCGAAGAATTCACCATCGCCTTGTGACTGATCGTAGCTGCTTCCATCGAAACAATGGGTGCAGACACGTGCCTTGGGCAGTCCAATGGCAGCCACAAGGTCGTCGAGTGTGGCAAACTTCAACGTGCTGAGCCCCAGCCGACGGCCAATCTCCTTGACCATTCGCTCATACTCTGGTGTGCCAGCCTGTGCATATTTGTCGAGCTTCGTTTTATCATCACCCTCGAAGTCGCGAATAATCTGTCGGGTGATGAGCTCCAGATCACTTTTAGAATTGGTAAATCCGATGAAAGGACATCCATAGACCAGCGGTGGGCAGGATATGCGCACATGCACTTCCTTGGCACCATTCTCAAAGAACTCACGCACATTGTCGCGTAACTGTGTGCCGCGAACGATACTGTCATCGCAGAACACGATGCGCTGATTGCGTAGCAGCGACTCGTTGGGGATGAGCTTCATCTTGGCCACAAGGTCACGGCGACTCTGGTTGCCAGGGGTGAAGGAGCGAGGCCATGTGGGGGTGTACTTCAGAACGGCACGCTTATAAGGGATATTTGAACCACGTGAATAGCCCAGCGCCATGCCCACACCTGAATCAGGTATGCCACACACCAAATCGGCTTCAACATCATCTTTCTCACCCATCATGCAACCGTTCTTCTCGCGCACTTCCTCGGTGTTGACACCTTCATAACTGGAAGCGGGAAAGCCATAATAGACCCAAAGGAATGAACATATCTGACAGCGCTTGAAAGGGGGCTGCAGCAC
>JAEEPT010000205.1 GCA_016284895.1 Prevotella sp.
TGCCACTCGTTGCAGGGAAGTCGGAGTGAGAGGTCACGTTGATGCCATAGTCGAAATAGGACTTCATCGGATAGGACTTGTCCTCCTGACCTACTGGAGCCAGACCGTGTTCGCGAATGTAATCGGCAGCAAAAGATGGGCAATGGTGCCAGAGCAAACCTGAGACGACACACATGTTATGGTCTGCCATGCGCTGATAATCCTCCGCATTGACGTTACGCACGTGAACCAGCGTGTTGCGCAACTCATCCTTTCCACCATTGGCGTATGCACTGACAACGTCATTGACGGCCTTGTTACCCATCGTATGGATGTGCATGGTGATGCCCTTTGCGTTTGTCTTGCGCGTGATGTCAGTCAGTTCCTCTTCGGTCCAGTTGGCGAGGCCCTGATGCCCGTCGGGATAGAGCGGCTCCACATAGCCGGTGCCGCCTTCCACCGTGCCGTCCATGAAAAGCTTGAGCCAGTTTGTCTTGACACGGGTGCTGGCATATTTCTGAACCTCAGCTGATTGTTTCAAAGCCTCATCCACATTCATCCAGCTTTCAACCTCATAGGTCAAGCCGAGCACGAAGTTCAGCTCACCAGCCTGATCCATTTGCTGGGCAGCCTTGAAGAAGTTGTCGTTGTTGAAATAGTTACCCCAGCCATCGATATACATAGTGTAACCTTCTGACAACAGATGCTCCTGAATCTTCGGGATGACCACTTTGGCTACGTCAACAGGGTAGAGGCTCTCAGTGTCCAGAGAGAAACGGGTGTACGTGCCAGCCTGTTCTTTCAGGAAGCCGGTAGGTGTACCGTCGGCACCCATCACAATCTCGCCACCACGGATGTCCTTGTCTTTCTTCAGCACCGTGCCGTCAGCCTTCATAATGCCTGCATTGACCAGACAGAGGGTGTTGGCCACGCCCTTGTGGCCTTCGTCATCGGCAAAATAAATGGGTATATCGCTGCAGATGGCATCGAGCTGTTGGCGGGTAGGAATCTTGTCCATGAAGGTGATGTAATTCCAACCGAAGCCGAAGATGGACTTCGCGCCTGTTTCCCGAGCCTTCTTGACAGCAGCCGGAACCACTTCGTTCAGAAACGCATCCGGGGTTGTTCCAATGGCCACTGTTCCTACGATGGGCAGGGCAACACCTATGGAATAATGGGCATGACCGTTGCCGCAACTGGGCATCACCAGACCCTTGTCTGAATAATCCACGACTTCAGTCTTGCCTGCTTCAACAAATGCTTCGGCACCTTTCTTGTCGCCAACATAGATATACTTACCATCTTTCACCGCAAAGGCTTCTACAACCTGATTGTTTTCGGCAGTGAAAATCTTGCCATAGACCACGAGGTCAGCACTGGCTTTTGCAAAATCTTGGCTCATAGTAATTGTTTCAGTTTCGTATTTTCGCTTATTTATTTCTCGTTTTCATCATGAGCGCTCATGTTCTTGATAAACAGCTCTACAAGATACTTCATGATGAAAGTGTGCTTGACGGCACGACGCGCCTTTTCTGCTAATGTGTTCTTGCTATCAGCTGGAGCAGCTTTCTCTGCTTCTGCCATCTTCTGCTCACGTTCGTCTATCTTAGCGCGGAGACCTGCTGGAGCGTGGTTGTAAAGGAAGTTATAGCAGGGAATGGCAGCCTTCATGATATAAGGAGTGAGGAAGGTGGTCACCACACTGGCTGCCACGATGATGGGATAGATGATAGGACTGAGAACGCCCAGGCTGCTACCCAGTGCAGCGATGATGAACGAGAACTCTCCTATCTGCACAAACGAGAAACTGGTCAGCATGGAGTCGCGCATTGTCTGGCCGCCCCACCAGCAACCCAGGGTGCCGAAGGTGATCATTCCGAAAATAATGATCAGGCTGATATACACAATGCTCAACCAGTATTCCGACAATGTAGACGGGTTAATCAGCATACCCACAGAGATGAAGAAGATGGCTGCAAAGACATTCTTTAGCGGTGTCATCAGCTTTTCAATACGATGCGACTCTACTGTCTCGGCAAGGATTGAACCCATCACGAAAGCACCGAGAGCGCTGCTGAACCCAGCCTCTTCTGCCGTCAGCACCATACCCAGGCAAAGACCAAGCGCGAGGATGATCAGCGTCTCGTCATTCAAATGATTTTTCACTTTGCGTATCAGCGTCGGGATGATGAGGATGCCACAGACGAACCATGCAGCGAGCGTGATGGCCAGATCAACGACCTTGCTTGCCAGTTCGGCACCTTCAAACTGATGACGGATGGCGATGCTTGAGAGCAGTACCATCAGCACCACTGCAACCACATCTTCCACAATAAGGATGCTGGTGGCACCCTTGACGAAACGCTCCTTGCTCATGCCAGCCTCGTCGATGGCCTTCATCACGATAGTGGTACTCGACATGCACAGCATGCCTGCCAGGAACAGCGAGTTGATCATATCCAGATCGGCATCCTGTCCCACGAGGTAGCCCAGCGCCATCATGCCCAGGATGATTGTCAATGAGCCTACGGCTGCCACTTTTCCGCTGCTGATGAGATTCTTGAGGCGGAACTCCAGACCAATACAAAACAGCACAAACAGTACGCCGATGTCGCCCCAGGTCTTAACGTTGTCGGCGTTCACAAGGGTCTGGCCAAACAGGTGCGGGCCTATCAGCACACCTGCCACGATATAACCCAGCACCACTGGTTGTTTCAACAGTTTAAACACAATACTGACCACGGCTGCCGTGATCATCAAAACATATAAATCTTGAACCATATTGAAAAAATAATTATAAATGAGTCGTTTTAATTTGGCTGCAAAGGTGCTTATTTTCTTTTATTTATGCAAGAAAAGTCAAATAAAATGATATGAGCTTGCATATTTTGCGAAAGATTGCACCATCATTTTTTTATTCTTTTACAGCATATAATATTTGGTTAGGAAATAGGTTCTCTCCCAGTCCACAATCTTCACCTCTGACTCCTTGGCAGGATGGATGTCGAACTCGTCGAGCACCATCACCCGCTTGTCTTTCAGGTCGTAGAGTGGCCATTCTTTTGCCTTTCCATCGGGCGACTCGGTTGCGCTGAGCGACGGGTTACCGGTCTTGGCAAACTGCACCCACATCTTGCGCATGGTCTTCGAGAAGGTGGGGTCATACGGTCTGCCTTCTATCTGTTCGGGATGATTGAATACGATGGGAACCTCTTCGAAATGTGCACTTTTTCGTATCGGATTAGAAGATTCTACTCTATAAAAATAGGTATAGGACTTGCCGCCTCCCATTGTCTGGCTCTCCGACATCTTGATGGCACCATCGATAAACCAGCTGTGGCCGAACAGACGGCTGTCTGGATCGTAGTCCTCTACTGCTCCTTCTTTGCAGAAACTTTCTAACTTCGCTCTCTCTTCGTCGGTCAGCACTTGTGCATACTTCTTTGTCTTGCGGTCGGCAGCCCACGCTTTGAATCCTTCTATGGTCCAGTCGGCTACGAAGCAGTTCATTTCGTCCTTGTTGCAGCCCTGTAGGAAAGTGATGTCCTTGGCCACGCCATTGGAATAAGCCTCCCAGGGATCCAGAGGCAGGATGCGTCCGTCTCTGACGGGGAACATGCGCAATGCGACAACGTCTGCTGCCGTATCAATCACTGTCCGGGCATCGATCTTCAGCAAGTCAGCCACCGTCTTGCAGCCGAGGACCGCCATCAAATCGTTTGTAGTGGCGATGCTCTCTTCCACGGAATTGGTCTGTGAGGGAGCGCCGCTTTGTGCGATGACCTTCTTGAAATACTGCTGCGAACCGTTGATAAGCGGCTGCATGGTCACACTTCCTGCTCCGGCCGATTCGCCCCAGATGGTCACATTGTCGGGGTCGCCGCCAAAGGCTGCGATATTCTCATGAATCCACTTCAGCGCCATCTTCTGGTCCAGCAGTGCCACGTTCTGTGCATCAGGATAGTCTTTGCCGTCTGGGAGATGTGACAGATGCAGGAAGCCGAGGGCTCCCAGTCTGTAAGCGACGGTGACGAATATCATATCGGGATTCTCTTTCGCGAGATTGGTACAATCAAACAGTTCAATGCCTGTTCCACCTGCCATAAAGGCACCGCCGTGAATCCACACCATCACCGGCTTTTTCTGGGCAGTCTGCTCATCAGTCTGCCAGATATTCAGATACAGGCAGTCCTCTCCCTGATGGTCGGTGATAGACAAATCCTGCACAGCGAGTTTCGCAAAATGACAGGCCTCATATACCCCATCGTTCGGAGCATACTCCACGGGTGCCTTCCAACGCAGGTCGCCTACGGGTTGCGCTCCAACAAAGGGAATGCCCTTGTAAGAGATGATGTTCTCCGTTTTTGTGCCAACGAAGGTACCGTTAATACATTTGACTGCTAACGACTGGTCGTAATTCTCGCCTTGCAAGTGACCGTCAGCGATTTTTTTGTTTTCAACGTACTGTGCCATAGTTTTTTTAATTCAATGCCGAGCCTTCCATACTTGACGAGGTGAGGCTTCGGCGGTTATTGTTTATTCATTAGTTTAGTTCATTGTTTTTCTTATATACTGCCCTTACTTGTCAGGAGTATCACGCCTAACGTCATGCACTCTGAGACAGGGATAGCGAGCCACATGCCCTGTGGAAACATGAGTTGAGGCATCAGCAGGAAAGCAGGCACAAGGAATATAAGTCCCCGAAGTAGCATGCACAGAGTAGCCCTGCCGTTCTGCTCAGTGGCTTGATAATAGCCTATGATGGCAACGTTCAGGGCAAAGAATATGGCAGAATAAGCGAACAGAGGAAGTCCGCCTATCGCAATCTCGTATGCTTTAGTGTCTGCTTGCAGGAAGAGGCCCACAAGGGGCTTGGTTCCCAAGGTGAGAAACGCTGTGATCAGCACGCCACAGATGGTAGCGGTGCGTAGGCTCACCTTGAGGGCGCTCTTCACTCGATAGCGGTTGCCTGCACCATAATTGAAACTGATGATGGGTTGGGCAGACTGTGCAACCGAATTGTTGATCATGAACACGATGGGATAAAGGTAGCAGGCTACGCTGAAGGCGGCTACGCCATCTTCGCCCAACTCGCGAATGAAGATGTAGTTGCCAGTAAGCAACATCATGGACATGGCCAGCTCTCCGAGCATGGAGGAGAAGCCACTGCGAACCATATAGCCTACGTTGCGTGCAGTCAGATAGAGACTGGTGAGGCTGAGCTTCAGCCTGCAGAGCCTGACGTTCTGTGCACGGAAGAACATATAGACGGCAACTAAGCCTGCTGCAACGGCACAGCTGATGGATGACGCTATGCCACTGCCCGCAACCCCCATCTGCATGGGGAACACAAACAGCCAATCCAAAATGATGTTCAGTAAGCCGGGAAAAATCTCAAGTGAAGCCGCAAACTTGGGAGATCCGTCAAGTCGGATGATAAAGGTGCCAATCATCTGGATGACGATGAAAACACAGCCTGGAAGAATGGTGAGAAGATAGTCCTGGCACAATGGCAACAGTGCATCGCTACTTCCCAAAAGTTGCAAGAAAGGTACGCGGAAGATGTAAACGGCAACAACAATGATGCCCATGAGCAGCGTAGCCACATTGAAGGCTTGGGTGATATTGATATTGGCCGCTTTCTGGTTGTCTTGTGACAGATGGATACTTGCCACTACCGACACACCCACACCGAACATCAGCGCAATGCCCGTCGTAATCAGGAACAGCGGCGAAACAATGTTGATAGCCGCCAGTGCATTGCTTCCCACACCTTGTCCAACAAATATTCCGTCGGCAACCGTAAAGAGTGACGCAAACACCATTGACAGCAGCGTGGGATAGAAAATGCGGTTAAACAACGGACCGATTTTCGACTTTCCGAAGTCTATACTGTCTCTTTCTTTGTCTTTTATCTTCTTGGCCATCTCTTTCCGGCTTCACATTTCTAATTATTACCCCCACCTCGCGGGCGGGGGATAGGCTTTTTAAAGCATATAATACTTGGTTAGGAAGAAGGTTCGCTCCCAATCCACAATCTTCACCTCTGACTCCTTGGCAGGATGGATGTCGAACTCGTCGAGCACCATTACCTGCTTGTCTTCCAAGCTGTAGAGCGGCCACTCCTTTGCCTTGCCGTCGGGAGAGCTATTGGCGCTGAGCGACGGATTGCCTGTCTTGGCGAACTGTACCCACATCTTACGCATCGTCTGCGAGAAGGTTTCGTCGAATGCCCTTCCCGTGTCGGCAGTCATCTCAGGATGATTGAATACGATTGAAAGTTCTATGGCATGTCCGCATTTCATGATGGGGTCGGGCGATTCCGGTGTAAAGTAGTAGGTGTAACAT
>JAEEPT010000015.1 GCA_016284895.1 Prevotella sp.
ACGCGAGCTGAACATGGATCAGGTGGCCGACATCTACCGCCAGGTGGAGGAGCAGCACGTCTGCGGACCGTCGGGACAGCTGGTGCGCATAGAGATGTTCTGTCACGGTGCACTCTGCATGGCCATCTCAGGCAAGTGCTACATGAGCCTCGACAATGCCAACCGCTCAGCCAACCGTGGTGAGTGTGTGCAGATTTGCCGTCGCAGCTACACCGTCACCGACAACGAGACGGGCAACCAACTGGAGATAGACAATAAGTACATTATGAGTCCGAAGGACCTAAAAACCGTCCGTTTCATCGACAAAATGATGAACAGCGGTGTGCGCGTGTTCAAGATTGAAGGACGCGCCCGAGGCCCTGAATATGTCTATACGGTAGTGAAGTGCTACAAGGAAGCCATACAGTCGGTGCTCGACGGCACCTTCACCGAAGAGAAGAAAGACGACTGGGACGAGCGTCTGGCACGCGTCTTCAACCGTGGCTTCTGGGACGGCTACTATCAAGGTCAGCTGTTGGGCGAGTGGAACAAAAGCTACGGCTCGAATGCCACTGAGCGCAAGGTGTATGTAGGCAAAGGCGTAAAATACTTCTCCCGTCTTGGTGTGGCCGAGTTCACAGTGGAAGCCACCACCTTCAAGCTGGGCGACAAGCTATTAGTAACAGGTCCCACCACCGGCGTGATGTACCTCACCGCCACCGAGATTCACGACAACGACGGCAATCCCGTAGAAGAGGCGCCTCAAGGCACTCGCGTGGCCATACCCGTAACGGGAAAGATCAGGCCCAGCGACAAGCTGTTCAAGCTCACCCCTCCCTAAACACCCACTTCACCCACATTACCCACTTCACCCACCACCCCAGAAAAAAAATCACAACCATCATGACAATCAACGAACGACAAGACGAGATTATTGAAGAGTTCTCCGGTCTGGATGACTGGATGGACAAGTATCAACTGCTCATCGACATGGGCAACGAGCAGGAGCCCCTCGACGAGCGTTACAAGACAGAGCAGAACCTCATCGACGGCTGCCAGAGCCGCGTGTGGCTGCAGGCCGACTACACCGATGGAATCGTGCATTTTTCAGCTGAAAGCGACGCACTCATCGTGAAAGGCATCGTGACACTCCTCATCCGCGTGCTGAGCGATGCCACACCGCAGGAAATACTCGATGCCGACCTCTATTTCATCGATGAAATCGGCTTAAAAGAGCATCTTTCACCCACACGCAGCAACGGACTCGTGGCAATGGTGAAGCAAATGCGCATGTATGCGCTCGCTTTTCAGACCAAACAGTAAGAGGCTGGATGCAAAAACAAAAAAAGTTAAATAATCATATTAAATAAGGTGTGGTATCGGCTTTTTTCTTATTTTTGCCCTACTAAAAACTATGGTGTTACCTATATGCTGGAAGAAAAACAATTATAGTTAGTTACCTATCATATTATTAACTTAAAAAACAAACCATTAAAAAAGAGAAACGAATCTCTAAACACTGAGAGAGAAACAACGACGAACTACGTGCCACATCTGGCCTCACCACTAAGACTGGGAGGCAACAATAGGTCCGCAGACTGGCACAGACGAAAGAAGCTAAAAAGCTGAAAACCAAATAACAAGCGCTCACGGACCAGAAGGCGCAAAAATAAATTACTAACAACAAGCAAATGAAAAAGAATTTACTAAGACCCTTACTGCTGGCACTCATGGTGCTCGTAGGAGGAAGTGCTTGGGCAGGCGACAAGACTGTCGTGAAGTACAGTTTTGACGATGCAATGAGTCCATCATTGAATGCTGGTAGCAGAGTCGGTTTTGATTACGACAAAACGTCTGTTATTACTTCAACGAAATTCCTCAATGCCTGGAATAATACAAATGGAGATCCTGGGGCAACCACAGTTTCTTTAGGCAACACCGACCTTTCAGGCGAGACATGGACGCTGAGCTTTGAGTGGGCAGCATGTGGTGGCTGTAACAGTAAGGCAGACCACACAACCTTAAAAGCTGGTGACACAAATCTCTTCGATCTTACCGGTAATTCCAACTGGAACACCACAGTAACTATTACATACGCTGGATCGGATGGCACAAAGACATTGCCTGTTCCTGGATGTGATAAAAATAAGCGTTTTAAAGCAGATGTTGGCGATCAGCTAAACACAACTGCTTATTGGCATCATATTGTTGTCACGGGCAGTGCTTCAGGCGTGACAATGACCATCACGAACTCAAGTACCGGCACTGCTGTTGTTGAGGACGTTCTGCTGTCAGAAACCAATGTCAACCCCACATCGCTGATTATTGAGCCTTGCTGCGGTGGCGCTATTGGTATTGATGAGCTTTCGCTTACATACTTTGTAGAGGGCGAAGTCATTCAGACTCCTACTGCAAACTATACTGCTGTGAACGGCATTGAACGCACTATCACCGCTACTTGCGATACAGAAGGAGCAACTCTGTATTATTCCACAGATGGTGAGAACTGGACAGAGGGAGCTTCTGTCACCGTTTCTGCCTCTGGCAATGTGTATTTCAAGGCCGTAAAGGGCAATTCTGAATCAGATGTACTGACATTTGCAGCTGTTGCAGGTGAGGCTATTACGCTGAATGCACCTACGATCGTACGCTCTGATAACACTACTGTCACCATTTCTGCGGACCAGACCGACCTGCTTCTCTCACCTACCGCAACTATCACCTATGAATATGGTAATGAGAAAGATTCATTCACTGGTTCAAAGGTTCTGACCGTTTCTGCTGATGCTATCATTGCGGCATACGCAGAGGCAATAGGCTATGCTACTTCTGAAACAGCTGAACTGGCTGTTGCACTGTTCCCCACTTATGTAAATCAGATTGAGAATACTCCTGCCAAGACCAGTGGATGGAGTAGCAATGCTTTCAGCGAAGCTACAAAGACCGCTTCTGAGCGCACATATGCTGCATTGCTTCTCGACGAAGCACAGTGGGGTACTAATATTTATTTGCAGACCACTGGAGCATGGGGCTTACGCGCCAGCGGCAACTGGTATATTAACAGTGACACGCAGGAGTCTTGGATCCTCATGCCAAGCATGAAGAAGGGTGACATCATCGTTGTCGATGCTACTTATCCTGCTTCAAACACCGTTAATGCCACCTACTCTAAGTATTCTTATGGAACAAAGCATGCATATGAGGTCACAGAAGACGGTGATGTGGAAATCGCACTGAAGAAGATTAATGCCTCCACTATGGACTACCTCTATGGTGTCTATGCATACAGCCCAATGAGCGAGGAGGAGATTGCTGCTATAAAGGCTTTCGAGGATGCCAAGGCTGCTCTCCAGGCTGCCATCAACGAGGCTAAGGCTATTGACACAACAGACAAGGAAGGCGTTGATGCACTGAATACAGCTATCTCTACTGCTGAGGAGGCACTTTCTGCTGAGAATGCTACCGTTGAGAGCCTGACCAATGCTAAGAACGCTCTGGCTGAGGCTGTTGCCGCATTCGAGGAGGCAAACAAGCCGGCTTTCGATCCTGCTACCGCCATTGTCAACGCTGACTTCAACCCCGAAGCTGATCCCCTCGGCTGGGATAAGGTCACTTCAGCGCAGTACTATGACCTCGGCATGGGCCTCATCGGTACCTACCAGGTACGCGGTGAACACCCCGCAGCCACCGTTGACGAGACCCACCTCGCTACGGAGTTCGCTGCTGGTTTGGAGTGCCGCTGGCAGACCAACTATGCAGCTTTCACGCAGACTACTGCTGAGCTGCCCGCTGGCGCTTACAAACTGACCTTCGACGTGGAGAACACCAATGCCACCACCACAAAGGCCAACTACGAGAACCGCTTCAACGTCACCGTGGGCGAAACAACCTACGCTGACGAAAGCACGGAATGGATGAACGGCAAGAGTGCTTGGACTACCCACACCATCGCCTTCACACTCACTGAGGCCAGCCCCATCACCATCAGCTTGGGCTATGGAACCGGATCCAACAATTTCGGAGTCGGCAACACGCCTGCCCTCTTCGTGAGTCACCTCAACTTAGAAACGATCAGTGCTCTTGACCTTGCCCTGATAGACCTCAAGGCCGCTATTGATGCAGCTAAGGCTAAACTTGCTTCCTACCCCGTCGGTGATGTGTACTTCACCTATCCTGCCTCAGAACTCGCTGGTTTGGCTTTTCTGATTGGCATAGCTGAGGGCACATATAATGCTGCTGAATCAGTAGAAGCTGTCAAGGAGGCTACCAAGAACCTGAACGATTACGTTGCTACATTCGCTCCTATCATGCAGATTCCTACTGAAGGCAAGGCTTACTACATTGCCAACAAGACAGCAGAAGGCAACCTCTGCATTGGCACTGAGAAGGTGACGATTGCCAAGGACGCTGCGGTATTCTTCACTAAAGCTGAAGGCGGCTTCGTACTCTCAAATGAGGAAGGCAACTATATCCTCAAGACTGCTGCTAACAACTGGACACTCTCTACCACTGCTAATAAGGACGAAGCTTACGTCGTGAACTTCAACCTCGTTGACGGTGCTTACACCATTCAGGGTGCCAAGGGCTTGTTCGGTACCGACAATGCCACCGAAGGCTCTGAAGTCTATGCCAACAAGGCTCAGGCCAACAATGGTCTGTGGACCATTACTGCAGTGCCCGAGTTCAAGCCTGCTTACGGCACGCTCTGGACTGAGGCCGACGGCTATTCAGAGACTGAGGAACCGGAACCATACAAATACATCGTGCTGGACAACAAGTACTTCAAGAATCTTGCCAAGGCTGGCGACACCATCAAGGTGGCTATCTCAAGCGTGGGCAACCAGGCTGAAGGCAGCCGTTCGCTCATCATCACTACTGGAAAACTGGAAATGAACATTGGCAATGACGGTCAGAATACGGACATTCAGCAGGGTACGACAAGCTATGAATTCACGCTCGATGCCAACGAAATTGAAAAGATTCAGGACGGTGCCGACGTAATTCTGAAGTGGAAGTACATGACCGTAGCTCAGGTTGAACTGACTGAGTTTAAGAAAACACAGCTCATCAACAATGGTACGTACTATATCGCAGCTGCCGAGAAGATAAGCAGCGACAACCCAACGTACATGGCTGCCGGTAATGCATGGGGTACTCATGGCATCGTAAACGAGGCTGGTCTTGACCTGGACATCACCTACAACGAAGCTTCTAAGGATTACTACATCGATACCAGAATTAGCAACGGTGGTAACAACCACTACTTAGGCAGCGGCCTCTACATGGATGCTCCTGCATTCGGATGGAAGATTGAGGAAGTTACCAACGGATTCAACATCTATGGAATGTTCGACGGCGTGAAGAAGTATGTCAGCGCTGCTAACGACGGTAACCTCGTTCTGAGCGAGACTCCTTATCCCTGGATATTCATCCACATCTCTAACTGGAACTCAGTCATGAACGCTACTCTCAACGAAGCAACGGCTGAGAATGGTGTCGATGCAACCTTCCTGCTGAAGAACCCAAACTTCAACCGCAACGACCAGCGTGTTGCTGCCTGGGTGGTCAGCGAGGACTGCACCAACAAGAATCTTGGAGGCGGCTGCACTGAAGGAAATGGTAACGCATGCGCTGAAAGCTATCATTCAACCTTCACCATCAGCCAGATTGCAGAGGGTGCTCCTAAGGGCATCTATGCTGTGACTGCTCAGGGCTTCTACCGTCAGGATACTGAAGGCGACTTCGCACTGCCTTACTTCTTCGCTAACGACGAGAAGGCTAACTTCCCCTTGAGAACTGGCACAGAAAACAGCATGACCGATGCCGGCGTTTCGTTCACGAACGGACTCTACACCATCGATCCTATCTATGTAGAGGTGGCTGAGAACGGCACACTGACTGTTGGAACAAAGAGCGAGACCGCTAACTTCTGGTGCATCTGGGATAACTTCAAGCTGACCTACTATGGTGCTAACGCTACCATGGACGAGGTGAAGAACGGAGCTATCGTGAAGGAACTGGCCGAGCTGCGCGCTAAGGCTCAGAACATGCTGGCCGACATTGAGGTTGATGCTGTGAAGAACGCCATCAACGACGCGTTGACTGCAACTGCCGACGTGACCGGTGCTGATGCTATCAACGCAGCCATCGCTACCATGAAGGCTGCCATCGAAAAGGGCGAGGCTTCTATCATCGCAAAGAACACACTGCCGAAGATGAAGCAGCTCACCGAGGAGACCAACCTCTACACGGCTGAGGCGCTGAACACCTACTACACACAGTGGGAGGTGAAGTATCTGGACGGCTCGCTGACCAAGACTGAGGCAACGACCAACCTGCAGGATCCGTTCCTCGTAACTACATGGCGTGCCAACGCAGTTGCCAACACCCTGCTGATGAGTGCATGGGATGAGACTCCTATGAACTGGAACAGCTACCACCTGAACACATGGTCAACCGAGGGCAGCACCGATGGCTCGAACTTCGTAGTTCCCTTCATCGAGTACTGGACTGGCGACGGTGAGTCTCTGGCTGAGAAGACACTGACTGCAACGATGAACGATGTTCAGAAGGGTATCTACGACGTGACCGCTTGGGTGCGCGTTCGCATCAAGAACGGTGCTGCAGCTCCTGCTACAGGCATCTTCTTCCAGGTGAACGACCAGACTGGCGAGAGCGTGGTAGGCGAGCAGCTTGGCAACACTCAGTTCTATCTGAAGGAAATGGCTACAAAGGCTACGGTTGACACCGATGGCAAACTGACCATCAAGTTCAATGTGGCTGCCGACAACAACATCAGCTGGCTGGCCTTCAAGAACGTGAAGTTCATCCTCGACGAGAACGCTACCGTGGGCATCACAAACGTGAACAACGCTAAGAATGCCAACGATGCTATCTACAACCTGAACGGTCAGAAGGTACAGAAGGCTCAGAAGGGTCTCTACATCATCAACGGCAAAAAAACGGTGGTGAAGTAAGCCGCAAGCCTTAGATCGCTTTATTCAGCCCTCATCGCTCCGTGCGGTGGGGGCTTTTTTCGTGCATAGACACACTTGGGGAAGTCTGAAGCTGGCGTCGCGAATCGCGACCCCAGCCTCTTTGTTACTCCTCGTCCGCACTCTCCCCCCCCACAAAAAAAAGTGGTCAAAGTGGTCAAGGTCAAAATGGTCATTTTCATTTTCGGATTCGGTCATTTGCTCACTATATATAAATATATAATATTTATTATAGTGGAGGATTTTGACACTTCGAAAACGATTTTGACCAAATGACCAAATGACCAAATGACCGCGAACTGTAAAAAAATTCCCCCAATCCCATTTTCTGATTCGGCATATATGCTTCAACTAAAGAGCGAAATTTCTCGCTGGGCGATTGCAATCTCGGTTTGACTTAAACGCTTTGGGCGTTTGACTTAAACGCTCTGAGTGTTTGACTTAAACGCTCCTCTTATGAAAGTTCATGTCATTTTGTTTTGGAGGTACAGATTTTTTTCTTATCTTTGCAGTTATATTTCAATGAAACAATCAACATAACTAAAAACAATTCACCGAATTACTAATTAAAAAAACAGAAACTAACAACACAAGAAAAAAGACCAATCAACAAAAAACATGTGTCGTGCAGGGTCTCACCACTAAGACTGGGAGATAAGAATAGGTCCGCCGAGAGGCACGAGAAAGAAAAGAAAACCTAAAAAAGAGACATGCGCTAACGGACCAGAAGGCGCAAATTAAAAACCAAAAACAGAAAACAATGAAACCATTTACAAAATCATTATTCATTGTGCTATCAGTCCTGTTCTCGTTCAGCTACGCATTTGCGGAGACGGGTACGGAGGTTAATCCTACCAGCTCTACGAAGAACACGCAGTTGGATTGTAAGAGTTTCTATATCGCAGGAGATTTCATTCCCAGCGGCTCAGGCAAACAGTGGGGAACGATGGCAAACTCAGGACTGAAACTACGTACAAACCAGTTAAGCAACACGCTGACATTCACTGTCAACAAGCCTTACACCATTAAGAAAATAGTTTTAGACGGCTATGCAAACGATGCTGGTGTGGACGCCTCAATTCCTGGCATTAAGGTCACAAAAGTAGAGGTTGACGGTGTTGAGGCCACCTTTACAGGAGGTGAATTCCCTGTAAGTGGTGATCAGACATCTGCAAAATTAACTATAGACAATATTAATGCCGCAGAAAACATTACACTGACTTTCGACAATTCAAATGTCACAAAGACAAGCCAGATTGTCGTATCATGGTCTGTTGACTGGGAGCGTCCAGATGCTACTCAGCCCACCATCACTGTGAGCCCCAAAGCTCTCAGTCTGATTCCAGGTGGTGCAGCTAAGGTGTCAGCCAAAGTGGATCCTAACACCTTCACAACTGTATGGGCAAGCGACAAAGAGGCTGTTGCTACAGTTGCTGAGGACGGAACCGTAACGGCTGTTGCCGCTGGCGTTGCTAATATCATCAACCGTTGGGACAGCGATGCGACAGTTGCTGATACAGCAGTCATCACGGTTGTCGACTTCGATGTTGCACAGTATGAGATTGTTAAGCAGTTCGACTTCACCACGATGGGCGATGTAACACTCACCATCGAAAGTGAAGCTGCAGGTAAAATTTGGAACGCAGGCAATAAGGTTGCCAATGATGTTTTCTTCTGCACGAATGAAGGTCTGGAAGACATTGCAGTCCAGGCAGTCCTCTCAGGCGGAAAGGGTTGGTCAATCACCGAAGCAGGTCTGACACTTGGAAGCAGTGCTGGCCGTTGCGCAGCTATCGGACACCTGAAGGCTGGTCAGATTGTAGAAATCATCTACACAGGTTCACAGTTCTTCACTGGCAGTAAGGAAGATGCCACGATGAAGGATGACGGTGCCGTTAAGACTGCCCTCAACGAAGGCATTGGTCGTGCTATCTATAAGATGGAAGAAGACGGTATGCTGGGCTTCGAGATTGCTACAGGCAAGGCCATTGAGAAGATCATTGTCTATGAAGAGCCTGAGCCCACTCTTCCCGAGATTGTAAACGCTAACTTCGAGGCCGACGAGCCCATTGCAAGCAAGGTTTGCACTTATGCAAAGGATGTGTTGGAAGGCCAGGTAGCCAACATGCAGCCGCTGACTGGATGGGCCATCGTTGAAAATGGTGATGCTCGTGCAGCTGGTACGTTTGCATACGGTTCAACCGCTATTCTCGGTGGCGACGGTGGCAATGTTCCTGCCGTTGGTCCTAACGGAGAAACTGAAGGTAAGGCATTAGGCCTTGAGGCTGTATGGAGTGCAACCACTCAATACACTCAGGACATCACTCTGCCTGCTGGAGAATATCTCTTTGAGGCTGTTATCTATAATGCTGCCGGAACTGGTGCCCTCGGAACTAATCTTATTGGCATCGATGGCAACTACCTCGCCACGAAGAGCTATCCTGTAGGAAAATGGACAAAAGACCAGGTAAAGTTCACTCTTGCAGAAGAGAAGACCGTAACAGTATCGTTAGGTGTCAACTCAGGCAATGTAGGAAACGGAGCTGCTCCCCACTTGTTCATTGACCACGTTAAACTGTATGGCAGCGAAGAAATTGCTGCTCAAGAACTGGCTGCTGCTAAGGAGAATGCCTTGGCCACTATCGATGCTCTCCCCATTGGCGATGCACTGTTCCTCTACAACGAGGCTGCTATCCAGGCTGCTAAGGCTGACGTGAATACTGCTGAGACCATTGAGGCCGTAAACACTGCTATTGCTGCTGCCCGTGCTGCACAGAACAAGCCTGCTGCCGACAAGGAATATGTGATTACGAACAAGACTGCCCAGCTCGCACTGAGCATCACTACCGAAGCAGTGAAGATTGAGAAGGAAGGTGCTGTTAAGTTCACTGAGGTAGAAGGCGGTTGGGTGCTCTCAAACACTGCTGAGACTCCTGAGTACATCTTCAAGACTACTGGCAACACATGGACACTCTCTACCACTACAACGAAGGACGAGGCTTACAAGGTGAACTTCAACCTCGTTGACGGTGCTTACACCATCCAGGGTGCCAACGGTCTGTTCGGTACCGACAACGCCAATGAAGGTTCTGCTGTCTATGCAAACAAGGCTCAGGCCAACAATGGTTTGTGGACTATCGCCGAGAAGCCCGAGTTCGAGCCTGCTTACGGCACACTGTGGACTGAGGCACAAGGTTCTCAGGTTGACGAGAACGAGTTCAACTACATCACACTCGAGAACAAGTACTTCAAGGGTCTTGTCAAGGAGGGTGACACCATCAAGGTGGCTATCTCAAGCGTGGGCAACCAGCCTGCAAGCAGCCGTCCGCGCGTCGTCACTCAGGGCACGCTGAAGCTGAAGATTGACGATGCTGGCGAATCAAAGACCATCCAGCAGGACATGACAAGCGCTGACCTGGTGCTCGACGCAGACGAGATTGCCAACATCCAGAACGGTGCTAACGTAGTACTGAGCTGGAAGAACATGACCGTTGCACAGGTTGACCTCATTGAGAAAGTTGAGGCCGTGAAGACCGACTACACCGACTATATCGCGAATGCTGACCTGACCGACTCTGAAAACAAGGGTTGGGATGATGCCGGCACAAAGGGTATCGACGGTTCAGGTATCGTGAAAGCCAGCACAGGTGCAACTTTCAACTTCAGCCAGACTATCGCTAACCTGCCCGCAGGTAAGTATAAGTTGACCGCACAGGCCGCTTATCGCTACAGCGGAAGCGAAGCCGATGAATATGCAGCCATGCAGACCGATGCCATCACGAAGTTTGCTCAGCTCTACGCAACTGTTGGTACAAAGAACACAAATGCACTCGTTCAAAACCGTTACGACGGTGCTTCTGACACCGACCTCGCTGGTGAGGGTGCTGTACAGGTGAACAATCTTTGGGTTCCCAACTCTTCTAACGCCGTAAAGGCCTGGTTCGCTGCTGGCAAGTATGTGAACGAGGTTGAGTTCAACCTGCCTGCTGACGGTGATGTGAAGATTGGTATCGTGAAGACCGCTTCTCCAGAGGCTGGCGACTACACCGTGATTGGTCCTTGGACGCTGACCCGTCTGGGCGATGCTGAGGAAGAGCCAGAGCCAGAGACGATTAAGCCAGGTGACGACGTGACCAAGTTCATCGTGAACAACAGCTTCGAGACTGGTGACCTGACTGGATGGACGGTAGGCAGCAGCTCTGATACTGGTGTAAAGCCCAACAGCAATGGCACCTATACCACCGAGGGTTGCGACGGTGACTACCTGTTCAACACATGGTGGCAGGGTATTCCCATCACGCAGACCATCACCAACCTGCCTAAGGGTAAGTATGAGCTGAAGGCCCTGATGGCCAACGACGCTATCACCGCAGGCAACAAGCCTTGTCTGTACCTGCTGGCAAATGGCGACCACAGCGAGGCATTCTCAAGCCCCAATGCAGGCACATTCGCCGAGGGTACTATGGAGTTCTACGTCACTGACGGTACAGCAACCATCGGTGCCATTGGTGGTAATGCCGATGGTTCGTTCAACGAAGCAGGCTACTATTGGTACAAGGTCGATAACTTCCGCCTGACCTTCGTTGAGGCTCTGCCCAACATCGACGACATTGAAATTCCCGAGGGTAAGATGAGCAATGCTGCCGCTCAGGCAATTGCAGATGCCAAGGCTGCAGGCGATGTGGTGGCACTGCTGGAGGCTGTGAAGGTGGCCAAGGCTTCAATTGAAGCTTATGCACACCTGAATGGCGTGCTCAACGAGCTGACCGACATTCTGGAGAAGACCAATGTTTACACAGCTGAGGCCAAGCAGACCTTTGACACAGCATTCAACACTGCTCAGACTGGTTACAACGATGGCACCATCAGCGATGCAGACGCCAAGGCCTTCAACTATGGTTCACGTCTGGAAGGATTACTGCCTTCACTGTTGCTCTCAGCCTACACATCGACAGTAAATGGTACTCCTTACATCAACACATGGTCTGTAGAGGGCAACAACGACGGAACGAACTATCTTACTCCGTTCTTCGAGTACTGGGTTGGTGATGCAGAGTCTCTGGCCGAGAACACCATCACTGCCACAATGACCAACCTGCAGAATGGTGTTTACGACGTAACCGCATGGGTTCGCGTTCGTATCAAGAATGGAGCCGAAGCACCTGCCACAGGCATCTTCCTCCAGGCTAACGACAGCGAAGGTGTGAGCGTAGTAGGCGAGAACGTGACTGGCCAGCTCTATCTGAAGGAAGTGGCTGCTCAGGCTGTGGTTGAGTCTGGCGAACTGAAAATCAAGTTCAATGTTGCCGCAGAGAACAATATCAGCTGGCTGGCATTCAAGAACGTGAAGTTCGCATACAACGAAAAAGCTACCGTTGGCATCAAGAACGTGAACAACGCCAAGAACGCCAACGATGCTATCTACAACCTCAACGGTCAGAAGGTGGAGAAGGCTCAGAAGGGTCTCTACATCATCAACGGAAAGAAGGTCGTGATTAAGTGAGAGAAATGAGAGTTCACACTCATTTCCGAACGTGAACGAACTCGAGCGAAGCTCAAGGTTGTGCTGAAGTAAGATCAAAAGCAGAGCTCGCTCGAGCTTAGCAAACATCAAGACGGCACCCATCGCAAAAGAATAGCGATGGGTGCTATTTTCTTAAACGCATTTACGAGCGAGCTAAACGCATTTAACAAGCCGTCCGATGCATTTAACAAGCCGCCAGATGCATTTAACAAGAAAAAAAACACTTTTTCTCTTGCTGAATGAGTTTTTTTCAAATATTATGACTATATTTGCCACATTATTATATATTACTAGCAAATAACACTATACTATTTATGAGAAAAAACTTACTTCTTCTGATTAGTATGTTGCTCAGTCAACTGGCAACGGCAGGTGTCGTGACGCAGGAAGAAGCACGACAGAAAGCCATAACATTCCTATCACAGCGTAATGCAAGCGTACAACAGAAAGGCATGCGTCTTGCTGCAAAGGGCAGTCAGCTCAGCCCCGCTGCTACAGATGCTCTCTACTACGTGTTCAATGCCGGACAGACCGACGGCTACGTCATCGTGAGTGGCGATGACCGCACACCAGCCATCCTGGGCTATGCCACAGACGGTTCCTACGACGAAGCCAACATGCCCGAGAACATGCGGGCTTGGATGGCAGAATACGACCGTCAGCTGCGCTTCTTGGCCGATCATCCCCACGTAGGGGTGGCTAAGGTGACGCTTGATGAGCACAAAGCCATTGCCCCCCTGCTGAAGACCACATGGGGACAATCTGAACCCTACAACAACCTTTGTCCACTCGACCCCATCACCAACGAGCGTTCGTACACGGGCTGCGTAGCCACAGCGATGGCACAGCTGTTGGCCTATTACCAGTATCCGAGTCAGACTACGGCTATCATTCCCGCTTATACCTCCCAAGGACGCAACGGCGACATCAACATGCCGGCAGTTCCCGTGACTACGATTGACTGGGACAACATTCTCACCAGCTATGGCGGCACAACGACAACGGTTCAGAATACAGCTGTCGCTACGCTGATGAAACTGTGCGGAAGCAGTCTTCAGATGAAATACTCCAGTGAGGCAAGCAGCGCAACAAGTCAGAGGTTGGCCTACGCCTTGAAGCACTATTTCGACTACGATGGCGCAACCGCTTTTGTCCTGCGCGACCTGTATAGCGCCAACGAATGGCACAATCTGATTTACAACGAGATTGCCAACAAGCGACCTGTGTGCTACGGCGGATCGTCGATAGGTGGCGGACACGAGTTCGTCATCGACGGCTATGACAAGGAAGGTCTGTTCCACGTCAACTGGGGATGGAACGGTAGCTCCAACAACTATTTCCTGCTCTCCATCCTCGATTCCAACAACAACAGCGGAGCTGGTGCCAGCACCAGCACAGATGGCTATAGCTTCAATCAAGACGCTATCATCAACGCACAACCCGATACCGGCATCGCCGTTGAAGAGTCTCCTCTCAGACTTACGACGACAGCCCTGAGCACCGCCACTTCCACCTTCTACTACAACAGCAGCAGTGGAGGTTATAACATCAGCTACTATGGTGGTGCAAAGAACCTTACCGGAGAAGCGGCTACGTTCGACTGGATTTTCTGTGCTCTGAACGACCAAAACGAAATAGTATCAGGCACCTATTTAGTCAAGGGCGTCGAAATCAACGATGGATGGGGCTATAACCCACGGTCTCGTACCACAACCCTAAAATTACCCGATGGCGAATACACGCTTCTCTTCTTATCGAAGCCCAGCAGTGAAAGCTTATTTTACCAGAACTACGGCTCGGAAAAATACCATCTGAATGCAACTGTCAGCAACAACGTACTGACAATTTCGGGAGGAGAAATCAGCTTGAACGCCACAGACATCACCACCAACGGCAATCTGGAAGTAGGCGGAATGGTTAACGTGACTGCCACCATCACCAACACCAGCAGCCAGTTCTACAACGACATACTTCATGTGCAAGTCGACGGTGAGGACATCGGTGCCAAGTATTTCGAGGCAGAAGCTGGCGGAAGCGATCGGTTCGAAATCGTTTACAAGCCAACGACAGCTGGCACCAAGACGCTCAGCATCGGCTACATGCAAGGCTCCGATTTCATCAGCATCGGCTCGAAGAGCATCACCATCACTGAACCCAAATCATATAGTCTGGCATTCAGCAACGCCATAGTGACCAATGCCATGGGCTCTACCGTCAATGATGACAAGGCCGAGATACAAGTGAGAGTGAAGAACACTGGCATCTACGACTATAACGACTGCATCAGGACCTACGCCTTCAAGTACGACAATGGCACTTACTGGAGCTATTTTGGACAGTATGACACACCTGTCAGCATCGCTGCAAATACCACGAAGACGGTTGACATCAAAGCGAGCGAACTCATTGACGGAATCTACTGGTTCATCATGGTCTATAAGACTGATGGCGAATACATCAGCTATAACGACGAAAAACGTTTCGACAAACTATTCAACATCACCGTGACGGCACCCGAACCAGAGCCAGAGCTCACAGGCTACGGCACGCTTGAGAATCCATATACCGTAGCCGACGCTGCTATCGTGGCTTCACTGTTGGATGATGGCGAAACAACGATAGAGCCGTTCTTCGTCAAGGGTAAGATCTCGGCTATTGCCAATATATACACCGCTGCCACGGGTACGGCTACCTTCAGCCTCTCCGACGACGGAACGACCAGCAGTCAGCAGTTTACAGCCAACAGCGTGCGCTTCCTGGAGAACAATGCTTGGCTCAATGGCAACACGCAAATCAAGGTGGGCGACGATGCCGTGGTCTTTGCAGCCATCGTCAATGCTGCCACACCTACGACTCCTGCCAAGGAGGGGTATCTCTACTCACTCAATGGTGTGACCAACGAAAATATATCAGGCATCAGTAGCCTCATCCCCAGCCCCTCTCCAAAGGACGAGGAGAGTATATACACTCTCAGCGGTCAGCGTGTAAAGAGACCTGTGAAGGGTCTCTACATCATCCGCTCAGCCGAAGGACGCTTGCAAGGCAAGAACGGCAAAAAGGTGATGGTTAAGTAAGCTCACTCATGCAATAATAGGATTACACCTTATAATATATAATAAGCGGCACTCATTGCACAACGCAATGGGTGCCGTTTTCTTGTGATTATGCATATTTACATGTTGTACAACACATTTTCTGTCAAAATATGCAAATTATTTGGAGAAAAATAGAATATTACGTAATTTTGCAAGCCAATCATGAATAAATATTCCGATTCGCTTAACAGAAAAGAAAGGAAAGAAAAAGATGAAAATTAAGAACAAGCGACTGGAAGCATTGCGACTCATCATCTCCAGTCAGCAACTGGGAAGTCAGGAAGACTTGCTGGTTGCCCTCCAGAAGGAAGGCTTCAAGCTGACACAGGCCACACTGAGCCGTGACCTGAAACAGCTCAAGGTGGCCAAGGCAGCCACGATGGGCGGCAACTACGTCTACGTGCTGCCCAACGAGTCGATGTACAAACGCGTGTCCACCCCCTCCACCGTTCGCGAGATGATGCAGATGTCAGGATTCGTTAGCATCAACTTCTCGGGCAACATGGCCATCATTAAGACACGACCAGGTTATGCCAGCTCCATTGCTTGGAACATTGACAATAGTGCGCTGCCCCAGCTACTGGGTACCATCGCCGGTGCCGACACCATATTTGTGGCATTAAAAGAAGGCATAGCCAACAGCGAGGTCATCGAAGCACTGGGCACCGTCATCCCTAATATAAAATAAGGTAAGACATCAATTCAGGATTTATTTGTAATGACAACAAACGAAACAGCAAACGCACTCTCCGTGGAAGGAACGGAGGAGGAAGAGAAAGTCAAGGTCTTGGTAGCAGGTCCTGAACACGAGATCTACGTCGACACCATCCTCGACACCATTGCCGAGGCAGCCAAAGTGCGCGGAACCGGCATAGCTCGCCGTACCCACGAATATCTGACGAAGAAAATGATGGAGGCAAAAGCAGTCATAGCCTTGGCAAAAGACGGCACCTTTGCCGGATTCAGCTACATCGAGACATGGGGCAACAAACGCTATGTGACGACGAGTGGACTCATTGTCCACCCCAACTTCCGCGGTCAGGGATTGGCCAAACGCATCAAGGACATGACGTTCACCCTGGCCCGCATCCGATGGCCTCACGCCAAAATATTCTCGCTGACCAGCGGTGCAGCAGTGATGAAGATGAACACCGAACTGGGCTATAAGCCCGTCACCTTTGCTGATCTGACCGACGACGAGGCATTCTGGAAGGGTTGTGAGGGGTGCGTCAACGTTGATGTGCTCCACCGCACCGACCGCAAATACTGCATCTGCACCGGCATGCTGTTCGACCCCGAAGAGCATCTGCCTGCCAAGCTGAGCGAAGAAACGCTTTCACGCATTAAACATTTAGAAGAACTAGAAGAAAATTAGAAATATGAAGAAGAAAGTTGTAGTCGCCTTCAGTGGCGGACTGGATACATCCTACAATGTGATGTACCTCACAAAAGAAATGGGTTATGAAGTATATGCCGCTTGTGCCAACACCGGTGGCTTCTCAGCCGAACAACTGAAAAGGAACGAGGAGAATGCCTACAAGCTGGGCGCAGTGAAATACGTGACACTCGACGTGACACAGGAGTACTATGCCAAGTCGCTGAAATACATGATCTTCGGCAATGTGCTGCGCAACAACTGCTATCCCATCTCCGTCAGCAGTGAGCGCATCTTCCAGGCCATCGCCATCGCACGCTACGCCAAAGAGATAGGTGCCGATGCTATCGCTCACGGCTCCACGGGTGCAGGCAACGACCAGATACGCTTCGACATGACCTTCCTCGTGATGGCTCCAGGCGTAGAAATCATCACCCTGACCCGCGACCGTAACCTCACGCGCAAGGAGGAGGTTGACTATCTGAATGCCAACGGCTATTTCGCCGACTTCACCAAACTGAAGTATAGCTACAACGTGGGCATCTGGGGAACCTCTATCTGTGGCGGCGAACTGCTCGACCCCACTCAGGGACTGCCCGAGGAAGCCTATCTGAAACACGTCACGGCACAGGCTCCCGAACAGCTGCTGAAGATTGAGTTCGAGAAGGGCGAGATTGTAGGCGTGAACGGTGAGAAGTTCGACGACCGCATCAAAGCTATCCAGAAGATTGAGGAGATAGGTGCCAGCTATGCCATCGGTCGCGATGCCAACGTGGGCGACACCATCATCGGCATCAAGGGTCGCGTAGGCTTCGAGGCTGCCGCGCCCAAGCTCATCATCGAGGCCCACCGCCTGCTGGAGAAGTCAACGCTCTCCAAGTGGCAGCAGTACTGGAAGGACCAGGTGGCCAACTGGTACGGCATGTTCCTGCACGAGAGTCAGTACCTGGAGCCCGTCATGCCCGACATCGAGGCCATGCTCACCTCCAGCCAGCGCAACGTCACAGGCACCGCCATCTTGAAGCTCCGCCCCTACGGATTCGAGACCGTAGGCATCGACAGCGACAACGACCTCACGAAGTCGAAGCTGGGCGAGTATGGCGAGACGCAGACGGGCTGGACGGCTGACGAGGCCAAAGGCTTCATCAAGGTGTCGAGCACACCCCTCCGTGTGTACTACGGCATACATCCGAATGAAAGGTAGCCCCCCTCTGTCCCCCCGAAGGGGGGATGAAAGGACCTCAGGTCTTGAGCTGCAATTGGCCGACCCTGCTCTTTATGGACTGCTAAAACAGTTCGTAAAGGAGAATCGGAATCATGAAACAACTGCCGAAATGGTTCTTTGGAAGTTCATCAGAGGAGACCAGTTAGGAGTGCATTTCCGCCGTCAGCATATCATAGGAATGTTCATAGCAGACTTTGTATGCCTTTCGAAACGACTTGTCATCGAGTTAGACGGCGGCTACCACCAGCTGCCTGAACAGCAAATCAGTGATGAAGAAAGAAGCAAATGGTTAGAAGACAAAGGCTTTAAGGTTATCAGATTTTCAAATGAAGAAGTTCTTGGAAATATTGAAGGAACTATCACATCAATAAAAGCATTTATTTATGGAACAAAATAACGACAAACCCCTTTCATCCCCCCTTCGGGGGGAACGAGGGGGGCTTTCAGTAGGAATATTAGGTGCTGCAGGCTACACCGGAGGCGAACTCATCCGCCTGCTGCTGAACCACCCACAGGCTGAAATCGTGTTTGCACACTCAGAGAGCAATGCAGGCAACCTGGTGAGCGACGTTCACGAAGGATTACTGGGCGACACCGACCTGCGGTTCAGCGACCAGATGGACTTCGAGGCCGTCGATGTGGTATTTCTCTGCTTCGGCCACGGCAAGAGTCGCACCTTCCTCAGTGAACACACCATCCCGCAGCACGTCAAGATCATCGACCTAGCACAGGACTTCCGCGTAGAGCATGAGTTCGCGGGTAAGGACGGACAGGAATACGACTTTGCCTACGGTCTGCCTGAGGTGAACCGCTCATGGATCATGCAGCACCAGTATGTGGCCAACCCTGGCTGCTTCGCCACTTGCATACAACTCGGACTGCTACCTGCAGCCAAGATGGGACTGCTCACCCACGACGTGAGCATCAATGCCATCACGGGATCTACTGGTGCCGGCCAGAAGCCTTCAGCCACTACACACTACTCCTGGCGTGCCGACAACATGAGCATCTACAAGCCCTTTCAGCACCAGCACCTGGCTGAAATCCGCCGCACGCTGAAGATGGTGCAGGGACGGCTCGACTGCGACCTCGACTTCATTCCCTATCGCGGTTCGTTCGCCCGTGGCATCTTCGCCACTGCCGTTATCAAGACAAATGTTTCTGAAGAGAAGATTGTCGATGGCTACAAAGCCTACTATGCCAACGAGCCCTTCACACATTACAGCGACAATCCCATCGACCTGAAGCAGGTGGTGAACACTAACAAGTGTGTGCTGCATTGCGAGAAGTACGGACAGAAGTTGCTCGTCACCTCATGCATTGATAACCTCTTGAAAGGAGCTGTAGGTCAGGCCGTGCAGAACATGAATATCCTGTTCGACCTCGATGAGACTACAGGATTGAAACTGAAGGCATCGGCATTCTAAAATCAGGCAAGTATTGCACTATCCGCAGTGGAAATACTGCGTGACAAGCTTCATGATTTCTTCAGGATAGTTCTCGACGTTCTTCCTGAGCGTACGGTCGTCGAAAGCTTTCAGCTGTGCAATGATGCCATCGATCATGGCAGGCGAGAACACGCCATACTCCTCAAACACCTTGCGCTGACGCTCCAGGCACTCAGCACTCGCCACACACGAGTCGGGCAACTGTGCCAGCGTGGCCAGACGGCCGGCATTCTCAGAAGCGTGGATATTGACGTTGACGTAGGTCTTTTCTGCCACCTCTAATGCATCGGCCATCTCGAAGCCGTGGCGACAGGCCACACAGAGTCCTGCCAACAGCTGATAGAGGTCGGCACTGCCATCGGGCGAGCGCATCTCCACGGTCTGCTTTTCTGAGGTAAGAGGTGAGGGAGCTGAGGATAGAGAGGTGTCTTGAGGATTGGCCAGTGCAGCCATGTTCACATCGGCAGCCCAACCAAGCGGCACACGCACGAGTACGGAGCGGTTGCGGTCGCCCCAACAAACATTGGTGGGAGCCTCCTGATGAGGCACCAGACGGAAGTACGAGGTAGGGTTCTTATTTCCGAAGGCGGTGATGGCAGGAGCCAGATCCATCATGCCTGCAATCATCTTGCGTGCATTTTCACTTAGCATGCTCCCCCTCTTTTCGGAAGATGATGAGGAAAGACTTAGCATCTGATTCTTGCCGTCCTTCATCATTCGCATGTGGATGTGGAGTCCTGATCCGGCCTTTCCTGTGGTGATCTTAGGTGCAAAAGTCACGTCGTAGCCCAGCTGATAGGCCAGATTGCGAATCATCCACTTGGCAAGCATCAGCTGGTCGGCAGCCTGTTCCACGGGTACGGGCAGGAATTCTATCTCGTTCTGTTCGTAGTTCTTTCCATCGATGGTGAAGTTGCCCACCTCCGAGTGACCATACTTGATCTGTCCACCAGCCTGCGCAATGTACTGCATGCAGCGGGTGCGGAACTCGTTGGCCTTGGCGTATGGTGCCGACTCGTGGTAGCCACGCTGGTCCTGAGCCGGGAACACCTCCTCATCGTCACTGATGACGTAGTACTCCAGCTCGCCCATGGCCTGAAACTCCATTCCCGTCACCTCAGTGAAGGCCTTGGCAGCCTTTCGGAGCGTATGCTCAGGCGACGATTCGAGCGGATGGCCGTCCTTGTCGAAGTAGGAGCAGAGCAGCGACACCGTAGGAATCTCAGCAAAAGGGTCAACAAAAGCCGTAGTGAACCGAGGGAGCACATACAGATCGCTGGAGCCTGCCTGGATAAACGAGAAAAGACTGGATCCATCGACTCGTTCTCCACAGGTGAGGATTGTATCGAGATAAGCCAGGTCGTTGATAACGAAGTTCAGCGTCTTCAGCTTGCCATCACCACCGGGATACATGAAGTTCACCATGCGGATGTCGTTTTTCACGATGTAGTCGATGATGTCGGATTTGGTAAATGCAGCCGAAGGCTTCTGAAGGAACGCCACGATAGGATTCGCATTCAGAATTAAATGCTCGTTGTTCATCATAGTTCTATTGTTTTAGGGTTATTTATAGGCGCAAAGTTAAGATTATCTTTTATAACTACCAAATTTAGACAGCTTTTTTCGCACAACATCCCCTTTCATGAGCAATGAAGGGGGATGTTTTGCTGTTATTTTTGCAAATTATCACTAAAAGATACGTGAAAGTTACGTTTTGTCAGTTATTAACCCTATCTTTGCATCTGTTTACAAGCATGAATCATCATGAAACTATTCGACGTTTATCCGCTCTTTGATGTAAACATCGTCAAAGGCAAAGGTTGTAAGGTGTGGGACGACAAGGGACAGGAGTATCTGGACCTCTATGGCGGACATGCTGTCATCAGTGTCGGCCACTCGCATCCTCATTATATTAAAAAGGTGACAGAACAGCTCGAGAAAATAGCATTTTACTCGAACTCAGTGGTCAACAAGTTGCAGGTGGAACTGGCCAATCGTCTGGGCAAAATAAGCGGCTACGACGACTACCAGCTGTTCCTTGTCAACAGCGGTGCCGAAGCCAATGAGAACGCCCTGAAGCTGGCCTCGTTCAAGGACCCACAAGCCTATCGCATCCTTGCCTGCGAGAAGGCCTTCCACGGACGCACATCACTGGCAGTAGAGGTGACCCACAACCCGAAGATTGTGGCTCCCATCAACGACAACCACCATGTGCGTTTCCTGCCGCTCAACGATGTAGAGCCTTGGATTCGGGAGTTGTCGCGTGGCGGGGTTTGCGCTGTCATCCTGGAATGCATTCAGGGCGTGGGCGGTGTTCAGATGGTTACACCTGAGTTCGCACAGAAACTGGCTTATGCCTGCAAGCGCTACCATGCCACACTCATCTGCGACGAGATTCAGTGCGGATACGGACGCAGCGGTAAGTTCTTCGCCCACCAGTGGCTGGGCATCAAGCCCGACATCATCACTGTGGCGAAAGGCATTGCCAACGGATTCCCCATGAGTGGAGTACTGATCTCGCCTGAGTTCGAACCTGTCTATGGACAATTGGGCACCACGTTTGGCGGCAACCACTTGGCTTGTGCCGCAGCGCTGGCTGTGCTCGACATCTTTGAAGGCGAGGGACTGGTGGAGAACGCCCGCGTGGTGGGCGATTACCTGATGGAGGGCATCCGCAACATTGGCAGTTCACACATCAAGGAGGTGCGAGGCCGCGGTCTGATGATCGGCATCGAGCTGGACATGCCGCACGCCATGGTGCGCAAACCACTGATCAAGCATGAGCACTGCTTCACGGGCTGTGCCGGACAGAACATCCTGCGCCTGCTGCCACCCCTGTGTCTCACGAAAGAAGAGGCAGACGACTTTATCGAACGACTCATCAGGGTAAAGCCGGAAGAGGTGTGAAAGGTGAAAGGTGAAAGGTGAAAATTGAGAGTTGAGAAATGAAAATAGCAATGATAGGTGCTGGTGCCATGGGTGGCGCCACCGTCGAAGGATTCATCAAGAGTGAGTTCTTCCAGAATGAAGACATCACCGTAAGCGACCCCTCGCTGCAAGTGGTGGAGAAGTTTGCCCAGCAGGGCGTATGTGCTACCACCGAGAATGCAGTGGCAGCCCAAGGAGCCGACGTAGTGATGGTATGTGTCAAGCCATGGCTTGTAGAACAAGTACTTATGAGCATCAAGGACTCGCTCGACCCCCAAAATCAAGTACTAGTGGTGATTGCAGCTGGCGTGAAGTCGGAGAGCATCAGAGGGTGGTTGGGCGAACAGTGTCCCCCACTCTTCCTCTGCATCCCCAACATCGCCATCGCACAGTTACAATCCATGACTTTCCTCGTTCCCTGTGTTGCTGCATCGCAACAACAAATTGAGCTGGTGAAGGGCATCTTCGAACAGTTAGGACAAGTCATCATCACTGACGAGCAGCATCTGGCAGCCGGCACTACCCTCGCCTCGTGCGGCATTGCCTATGCCATGCGATACATCCGCGCTGCGGCTGAAGGCGGAGTGGAACTGGGCTTCAAGGCCGACGATGCCAAGCAGATTGTGATGCAGACCGTGCTCGGAGCCGTGAAACTGCTCGAAGCCAGCGGTTTGCACCCCGAAGCTGCCATCGACCTGGTGACCACCCCGGGCGGAGTGACCATCAAAGGACTGAACGAAATGGAACATGCAGGCTTCACCTCGGCAGTGATCAGAGGACTGAAGGCTGGACTAAAATAAAGAATCATGGACGAACAACTGAAACAAATAGGTGAGCGACTGCGCGGACTGCGCGAGGTGCTCGACATCCCCGCTGAAGAGGTGGCCGAAGTCATCGGCATCGACGTGGAGAAATATCTCAAGATAGAGGCTGGCGAACTGGACATCACCATCTCGAAGCTGATGGCTATTGCCCATAAATACGGCGTATCGACCGAGGAACTCATCTTTGCCGAAACACCCCACATGCGTTCCTACTTCGTAGTGAGAAAAGGACAGGGCGTGAGCATTGAGCGCACCAAGGCATATAAGTATCAGAGTCTGGTGAGCGGATTCGTTGACCACAAGGCCGACGTGTTCATCGTCACCGTGGAACCCAAGCCCGGTGCACGCACCATCTACAAGAACAGCCATGAGGGACAGGAGTTCAACATGGTGCTCGAAGGAGCAATGGAACTCTACATAGGCGGCAAGACCATCGTACTCGAAGAGGGCGACAGCATCTATTTTGACTCATCGAAGCCCCACGGCATGCTGGCCATCGGCAATAAGGCAGTGAAGTTCTTGGCATTTACGGTTTAGTTAACATCTCAAATTTTCCACCTTAATGTTATATCGACCACGAATGAAGCGAATATGACGAATTTCTTATACCGTATAAGTTTTTCCCAAAATGCATCAACGATGCGGTCGAATGTCACGAATTGCTACGCGCAGCAAAATTCGAGTCATTCGTTGGTTGCCTGCAACGCTTTGTGAAATGCTTGTCAACCAGCATAAATTCGTAAAATTCGTAAGATTCGTGGTTCTATAAATGATGGGAGAGTTTAGTTTATAATTATGGTAGAAAGATTTTTGAAGCAGACGAGCTTCACCTCAGTGGAGGATTACAACAAGAACCTGGAGTTCATCATCCCCGAACACTTCAATTTTGCCTACGATGTGATGGACGCATGGGCAGAGGAAGCACCCGACAAGCTGGCACTACTCTGGACCAACGACCAGGGCGACGAGATTCGTGCCACTTTCGCTCAGCTAAAGGAGCAGAGCGATCAGGCAGCCAGCTATCTGCAGTCGATTGGCATTGGCAAGGGCGACCCAGTGATGCTCATCCTGAAGCGCCGCTACGAGTGGTGGATCGTGATGCTAGCACTCTGCAAGATTGGTGCCGTCGTTATTCCCGCCACCCACATGCTCACCAAGCACGACATTGTGTATCGCAACACACGGGCAAGCATCAAGGCCATCATCTGCGTAGATGACCCCTACGTTTGCGAACAGATAAAGTTGGCAAAGCCAGAGAGCCCCACTGTCACACAATACATCGCCATCACGGATCACGGCAAGCCCATTCCTGAGGGGTTCCGCGACTATCAGGCTGAAGTGGTGAAAGCACCCAAGTTCGACAGGCCCACGTTCGTCAACGACAACGAAGACACGATGATTATGTACTTCACATCGGGTACTTCAGGCGAGCCTAAGATGGTGGCTCACGACTATCTCTATGCGATGGGCCATCTCACCACTGGCGTGTTCTGGCACAATCTGCATGAAGGTTCTCTCCATCTCACCGTAGCCGACACAGGCTGGGGCAAAGCCGTGTGGGGCAAGTTCTACGGACAGTGGTTCGCCGGTGCTACGGTGTTCGTGTTCGACCATGAGAAATTCAATGCCGACACGCTGCTGCGACAGATGGAGAAATACAAGGTGACGAGCTTCTGTGCACCGCCCACCATCTACCGCTTCATGATACGCGAAGACCTGTCGCACTACGACCTCTCTTCGCTCGAATACTGCACCACAGCCGGTGAGGCCCTGAACCCAGCCGTGTTCGACAAGTTCTACGAGAAAACAGGCATCCGCATGATGGAGGGCTTCGGACAGACTGAGACCACCATGACGCTCGGCACCTTCCCCTGGATGAAGCCAAAGCCCGGTTCGATGGGTATGCCCAACGGACAGTACGACATCGACCTGCTGCGTGCCGACGGCACTTCCTGTGAGGACGGTGAGAAAGGCGAGATAGTAATACGAGTGGGAGACCGCAAGCCTCTTGGACTGTTCAAGGGCTATTATCGCGACGAGGAGAAGACGCACGAGGCATGGCACGACGGAGTTTACCACACAGGCGACATGGCCTGGCGCGACGAGGACGGCTACTACTGGTTCGAGGGACGCATCGACGATGTGATCAAGTCGAGCGGTTACCGCATTGGTCCGTTTGAGGTGGAGAGCGCCCTGATGACCCATCCTGCCGTTGTGGAGTGCGCCATCACAGGCGTTCCCGATGACATTCGCGGCATGGTGGTCAAGGCTACCGTAGTGCTGGGCAAGGAGTGGAAGGACAAGGCTGGCGACGACCTCGTGAAAGAACTGCAACAGCACGTGAAGCGCGAGACAGCCCCCTACAAGTATCCACGCATCGTGGAGTTTGTCGATGAACTGCCAAAGACCATCAGTGGCAAGATTCGCCGTGTGGAAATCAGAAACAAAGACAGTAAGAAATAAAGCTAACTCACGAGGAAATGAACAAGCGCATCGTTGTCAAGATAGGCTCCAACGCCCTGACACGTCCAGACGGACGACTCGACGTGACCCGCATGTCGGCACTGGTCGATCAGATAGCCTGGCTCCGACAGCAGGACTGCGAGGTAATACTGGTATCATCGGGAGCTGTGGCTTGCGGTCGCCGCGAACTGAAAGCTACCCATGAGCTCGACTCTGTGGAGCAGCGGCAGCTCTTCTCAGCTCTCGGACAGGCCAAACTCATCGGCCTCTACTACGACCTCTTCCGCGAGTATCACATCCACGTAGGGCAAGTGCTCACGATGAAGGAGAACTTTCAGGCAGGCGAACAGTACCGCAATCAGCAACAGTGCATGCGCGTGATGCTGGAAAACGGTGTACTGCCCATTGTCAATGAGAACGACACGGTGTCGGTCACTGAGCTAATGTTTACCGACAACGATGAACTGTCGGGCCTCATCGCCCAGATGATGCAGGCCGACACGCTCGTACTGCTCTCCAACATCGACGGCATTTACACAGGACATCCCGACGCTCCCACTTCGCAACTCATTCACGAAGTGGCTCCCGGCACCGATTTATCTCAGTACATTCAGACTGAGAAGAGCTCCGCTGGTCGGGGCGGCATGCAGTCGAAGTATGCCACAGCCTCGAAGATTCAGCAGGCCGGCATCCGCGTCATCATTGCCAACGGCAAGCGCGAAAACGTGCTCATCGACCTCATGGAGCATTCCGAGACCACTCCCCACACAGTGTTTCTTCCATAAAAGAAGATTACTAACTGCCCGTTTTTCAGCATTCAATCTTGCTCCCCATAACTGTTTACACCCCTATTAATAAAGAGGTGTAAACAGTTTTTTTATGTTTAAGAGCGTTAAATTCTGTGGTTTTTACAGTACTTTGTATTGCAAGGTACTTGTATTTTACCTATATTTGCACCATCAAACTATAAAAAGAGCAAATCATGAACATTGAAAACGCGAAATCACAGATGCGCAAAGGCATGTTAGAGTACTGCGTGCTGCTGTTGCTGAAGCAACGCCCCTCGTATGCCAGCGACATCATCCAACAACTAAAACAGGCTGAACTGCTCGTGGTGGAAGGCACGCTCTACCCCTTACTCACCCGACTGAAAAACGACGGACTGCTAAAATACGAGTGGCAAGAGTCAACACAAGGACCACCCCGCAAGTACTACGCACTGAGCCCTGAGGGCGAACAGTTCCTGGAAGGGCTCAATGCCGCATGGGGCGAGCTTGCCGCCACAGTGACTTATCTGAAAAGCCTAAACCCTGAATTCCACCTTTAACCCCACTCAAAAAAAAATGAAAAAGAATATTACCATCAACCTTTGCGGTCGCCTCTTCCAGATTGACGAGGATGCCTACGACATGCTTCACCAGTACACCAACTCGCTACGCAGCCATTTCAAGCACATGGAGGGCGGTGAGGAAATTGCCGACGATATAGAGTCACGTATTGCCGAACTGTTAGACGAACTTAAAGCGCAAGGCAACACGGCCATTACTATTGACCATATTCGCGGCATAATCAGTCAGATTGGCCAGCCTGAGCAGATGGACGAAGCCATCGACAACCATGACGAAAGTGCCTCAACCGAAGGACACAAAGGGGCCGAATATGCCCAGTCGATACTGCAAGAAGTGACCCACCGCAAGTTCTATCGCAATCCTAACGACAAGATGCTGGCAGGTGTGCTCTCAGGGCTGGCCTGCTCGTTTGGCATCGACCCCACCATTCTGCGCATTGCCACAGTGCTGCTTACTTTCTTCTACGGCTCCGGACTCATAGCCTACATCATTCTGGCGCTGGTCATACCCGAGGCACGCACACCCGAACAAGTGTTACAGATGCAGAATAAGCCTGTGACACCGCAGAACCTGGCAGGCGTGGTCATAGAGAACAAGCAGCCACAGAGCTACGGACTACTCCACCGCATTTTCTCTTTCCTGCTGAAGATATGCATGGGCTTCTTCCTCGGCATCGCCTTCCTATCCGGCTTTGCTCTCGTCATTTGCGCGGTAGTCATAGTCGTGTCATTCATCACTATTTTCACGGTGCCTACAGCCAGCCTCAACAGTTTGCCTTTCAACCTGGGAGAACTGAATCTGCCTGAGTTGTTTGCCATACACCCGTGGGTGGTTGTTCTCTTCGTCGTGGGTCTGCTGCTCATTTTGCTCATTCCCATCTATGCCATTGCGCACATGCTGCTCACCAAGTCGGGCAAGACACAGCCTATGGGCATGGCTCAGCGCATCGTGTGGATTGCACTCTGGCTGGCTTCTTTCTGCTCGTTCATCCCTGCCATGATCTACTTGCAGGATGTAGTACAAGAGCATTACACGGAAGAGTATAACCGCACGCACACCTATCAGGGGATAGTCATGGAAGAAAGAGACATCGACTACCTGAAGCAAGGTGAGTGGACAGTGGTGAAGCACGAGAATTGCCATCACTACACATGGAGCGGTCTCTACTTCACTGGCGATGAGAACATACGCTTTCTCGATTCTTACGACAGGGACTGCCGCCACGTCTATCAGGTGGAACACAAACAAAAGGTGGTACCGGGTGTTTACAAACTGGTGTGCAATGGCCGGGCAGAGGGTCGAGGCTGCTATATCTATGCCGTGGGTGACAATAAACAGTTGGCAGAGATTCCACCGTATGGCGACGAAGGCGGCGAACTCATTGAGCACTACAGACGCACAAAGTCCGAACTCGACTCGCTGGTGGAAATAGGCCAAGAGCCGAAATGGAA
>JAEEPT010000206.1 GCA_016284895.1 Prevotella sp.
GATGTCGGCAAATGCCTGTGAGATGATGGCGGGTGAGGGGATGCGGTTCAGATAATAGACATGACAGCCCTTCAGGAACTCATAGATGAACTCGAAGGCCATGCCATACATGTGAGCCATAGGCAGAATGCTGATGACGTTGGCTCCCTTCGGCACGTTATTGCCCATTGCATCGCAGGCGAAGTCGAAGTTCGACCATAAAGCGCGGTAGGGAATCATCACACCTTTCGAGTAGCCCGTAGTGCCACTGGTGTAGTTGATAAGTGCCAGCTCGTCGGGACTCTGCTCGTGGTAGTATGCCACGTGTTCCTTACGGAAATATTTTGGGAATTTCTTGCCATAGAGCTCGTTCAGATGCTCACGGGCATAGGTGAGCTTGTCGGTGCGGCTCACGATGAGCGAATAGTCGGTGTTGTTGATGATGCCTTCCAGTCCTGGCATCTCGTCGGGGTTGATGATTGTGGCTACATGGTCACCGGCAAAGAGCAGCTTTGCATCGGAATGGTTCACGATGTTGTGAATCTGGTCGCTCATGAATTCATGCAGGATAGGCACTGCCACTGCTCCGTAGGTGAGTGTAGCCAGGAATGCTGCAGCCCATTGGCTGGAATTGCGTCCGCAGAGTGCAATCTTGTCGCCTTTCTGCACACCTGAGTTCTCAAATAGGATGTGCAGTTTCTCAATCTTACGAGCCACGTCGTGGAACTGTAGGGTCTGGCCTTTATAGTCGGTCAGCGCGTCCTGATCCCAGTTCTCGATAATGCTTTTTTCTATGAGCTCGTTGAAGCTTGGTATTTGTTCCATAGTATCTGTTTATGCTTGGTAAAGATATCGTTTAATACTCTTTTTAGGGGTCTTTGCAAATTCCTCGTGATGCAGTCGGATGGCCGACAGGCGGCTGTAGGCAGGCAGATGGGCGTTCAGGTCTTGGCGAATCTGCTCCATGATGCCTTCCAGTTCCTGCTGGTTGAACTTCACGATCTCGTCCTGATCTGGATAGACCAGTGCAACGAGTTTCTCGTGTTCCTGCACCACAATACTTTCCGACACCATCGGCATGGAGTTGAGCTTGTCTTCTATCTCTTCGGGATAGATGTTCTGTCCGCTGGCACCGAGAATCATGTTCTTTATGCGTCCGCGAATGAATATGTTACCATTGGCATCCATCGTGCCGAGGTCGCCGGTGTGATACCATCCGTCGGCATCGAGGGCTTCGCGTGTGGCTTCTTCGTTCTTATAGTAGCCCAGCATCACGTTGGTGCCGCGTGTCAGAATTTCGCCTGGTGTGTTGCGCGGATCGTTGCTGGCTATGCATACCTCCATGTTGTCGATGGCCTTGCCGCACGAGCCTGCCACGAAGTCGTGCCAGTCGGTATAGCTGATGAGGGGCGAGCACTCGGTGGCTCCATAGCCCACGGTGATGGGGAAGTTGATGGACATGAGGAACTGCTCTACCTCCTTGGAGAGGGCAGCACCGCCCACAATCACCTCGTAGGCGCGTCCGCCGAAGGCTGCATATACCTGCTCAGCTATTTTCTCCTTCACTTTCTTAGACACCACGGGGGTGTTGAGCAACAGTCGCATGCGGTTGCTCTGAACGATGGGGAATACTTTCTTGCGTATGATTTTCTCGATGATCAATGGTACCGAGATGACGAGTGCAGGCTTGATGTCGGTGAATGCTTTCGCAATGAGTGTGGGGGAGGGGAGACGGTTGAGGAAGTAAAGATGGCAACCGTTGCAGAAACCGAAGAGGAACTCGATGCTGAGGCCGTACATGTGGGCCATCGGCAGAATGTCGAGCATCGGGTCGCCAGCCTTGATCACCTTGCCAAGACGACGGATGCAGAAATCGACGTTGCCCCACAGTCCGCGATAGGGCAGCATCACGCCTTTGGAGAAGCCCGTGGTGCCGCTGGTGTAGTTGATGAGTGCCAGTTCGTGGGGCGTGTCCTCATGATAGCTCACATGCTGCTTGCGGAAGGCCATTGGATATTTTATGCCGAACATGTAGTTCAGGTTCTCACGGGCATAGGTGAGCTGTTCTGTACGCGACAGCATGAGTGAGAAGTCGGGCAGATTGATGATGCCCTCCAGATGAGGCATCTCCTCGGGAGTTATCTCCTTGGCTATATAGTCGCCTACGAACAATAGTTTAGACTCCGAGTGATTCACGATGTTGTGAATCTGCTCGGCATTGAACTCGTGAAGTATGGGAACTGCCACTGCTCCGTAAGTGAGCGTGGCCAGAAAGGTGACGGCCCAGTGAGCCGAATTGCGCCCACAAATGGCTATCTTGTCACCTTTTGTAACGTGACTGTTTTCAAACAGGATGTGCAGCTTCTCAATCTTGCGTGCCACATCATGAAACTGAAGGGTCTGACCTTGATAGTCGGTCAGTGCGTCAGCATCCCAATTTTGGATAATAGTCCTCTGAATATATTGGTTGAAACTTGAACCGGTTTCCATTGCACAGAAATCAAAAATTTGTGCAAAGGTATATTCTTTCCTGCACATTCGCAAATTTTTTGTGCAGTTTTTTTTGTTTAAGCTAATTTATCGCCATTATTTATCATTTTAACGTAATATTGGGATGCTGTTTTAAGCTTTTTTAAAACTAATCGTCGGTTTTCATGAGATCGCTCATCACCATATTGCTCACGAAAAGTCCCTTCCGGGTGAGCCGCAAATGGTGGTCATGAAGGGTCAGTAGTTGGGCATCGAGGTAGCGTTGGGCTTGTTGCAGACAATAGGCACTCTGCTCGGCAGACAGGTGTGACAGGCAGAGCCCTTCGCAGGTGCGCAAGGCCGTCATTACCATGTCGTTATAGTGCGTGTCGCTGTCTAAGTGCTCTTCTTCATAGACGGGCTTTCCGTTCTCTATGCCTGCAATGTATTGTTCCAGGTTATCGGTGTTCCATCGGCGGCAGTCGCGACCGTTGTAGCTATGGGCAGCGGCTCCCAGTCCGATGTAGGGTGTTTGGTTCCAATAGCTGCTGTTGTGCTGTGAGCGAAAGCCAGGCTTTGCGAAGTTGCTGATTTCGTAGTGCTCGTAGCCTGCAGCGGTCAGGCGGTCTATCAGGTCTTCGTACATCTGCAGCTCCGTCTCTTCGTCAATCGGTATATAGCGCGGATCTTTGATTTTCAATTTTTCATTTTCAATCTTCAATTTATAGAGTGGTGTCCCTTCTTCTATCATCAGACAGTAGGCCGACAGGTGCTCTGCGTCGAGGGCAAGTGCTGCATCGATGTCGCGATGCCAGTCGTCGAGCGTTTCAGTGGGGAAACCGTACATCAGGTCGATACTGACATTCTCGATGCCTGCTTTCCGCAGACGGCTCACGGCCAGCGGAATCTGCTCTGCCGAGTGGCGACGGCGCAGAAAGCGCAGCCGCTCGTTGCTGAATGTCTGAACTCCCATTGAGATGCGGTTCACGGGAATACTTTTCACCATCTCAGCAAACTCTTCGGTCACGTCGTCGGGGTTGCACTCCATCGTCACCTCGCGCACATGCTCCATTCCATACACCTTATTTATATAAAAGAAGAGCTGCCGCAGTTGCTCTTCCGTCAACTGGCTCGGTGTGCCGCCCCCCAGATAGACGGTCCGTATCGGCTCGTCTTCACATTGCTCCTTCCCTTTCTTGCGTTCCGATGGTTGCAAGCTACCAGAGGGGGAGCGGGAGGGGGCAGGGGGGAGGCTCATCTCCCTGCACACCGCATCGACATATCGCTGCCGCTGTTCAAGACGGGTAGTGGAGTAGAAGCCGCAGTAGATGCAGCGGCTCTTGCAGAAAGGAATGTGAATGTATAAGCCTGCCATAAATGAAATGTTCCGAAAAGTGAGCTGCAAAAATACAAAAGAAATAAGAAAAATGCAAATCTTCCATGTTTTTAGCCTAAATTATTCATGAACATTATAACATTCATGGTATATCTTCTTTGCCTACGGCATAACACGAATAATCATGAATGATCATCAATTAATCATTAATATTTATGAACCATTCGTGGTTATTCATGGCTATTCATGTTACGCCGTAGGCATAGATTATTTCCATGAATAATTCAGGTTACGTATTGTTTGTGAAAGAGTCCTCAAGTCCTGTAGTCCGTTGCTAAACAAGATTTCAACCGTACAGGTCGAAAAAATGTGGCGGCTTGTCCTCACGGATTAGCCGCCACTTTTTACTACTTTTTATAAGAGGACCGCATCTGCATCCTCACGGACTTCATGCATGGTCCCTTTCTTTTGAAAAAACTAAAAAGGCTACCGCCACTAAGATGGCAGCGGTAGCCAGAGGGTATAGTCGTTTTGACTATTTTCGTTTACGCAGAGGATTAATACTCTTCATCGTCCCAGATACTATGGCTACGCGACTCGACAGTGGTGTTTCCATCATAGTTGCTCTCGCTAACATCGATGTATTCACCCGATCCGGTCATTATGCTGCTTGTAGCGATTGCGACAATTTTTGTTTCCGGTGCATTATATATCTTTTTCATTGCTTTTTCTATTAAACGTGAATACTGTTTGTTAAAATTCTCGTGATTTTCTAAGTGAGGTATTGTTTTTACTTCACCATGACCTTCTTGCCATCAATGATGTAGAGACCCTTCTGAGCCTTCTGCATACGCTGGCCGTTCAGGTTGTAAACAGCACCCTCGCCTTTAGAGTTGGCAGTCGGGAGATTCACGATGCCTGTTGTCTCATCATCGAAAACAATGCTCAGACGAGCACCTGCTGTAGGAGCATTCAGATATGCCTTGCCTGCTGGTATGGTAGCACCATGGCTTGCGAGGCTCTGGAACTCGGGAGTACCATCGTTGTTTACCAGCACATAGTGGTTGCTGTTGGTACCGAGATTTGTCTCTGTAGTGCAGCCTACCAGCAAGTTGCCAGAAATCTCTTCGCCTGCATCAGCAATCTTGATAGTTACATTATCACCAGAAGTTCCTTTCAGAATAATTCCCTCACCAGCGGGAACTGTATTCACAGTAGTCTTAATCATAACTTTGCTTGCATCGGCACTCTCAGCATAGTAGGCTGTTGCACCCGTAATGTCCGAGAGATCGATAGGATACAGTGTGCTGGCGAATGTTGAGTAGCCTGTAGTGCCAACCGTTCCTGCGTTGATGGCTATAGGATGTACGGGAGTGGTCACAGTAGAAGCATCTTCGATTGACTCTACCTCAATCCATGAGTGGTCTATTGACAGATTCAACGTAAAATCATCGGTCTGCGAACCATCACCATAGGTATAGTTCATATAGTAAACCTTGTCACCGTTAGCTATAGTACCAATCACATAGAGCTTGCCATCAACATGCGACAGTGTCAGTTCTGCATCGGAAGCAGCCATGTCGGCGAACCATGTTCCCCATATATTGGTGTTGTCGGCAGTTGCACCACCATCGGAAGAGTAAGTGTAACCATAGGTGAAGGCACCTTGATCAAATGCGTACCAGTCAGAACGGAGTGTCGTAATAAGGCTTCCACCGTAATTAATATCGAGCACCCAGTTCTTATAGTATTCACTGCCTGCTCCCGAACCATGATTCTTGAACGTTACCTTCTTGGCGCTGCCGTTAGCGACAACGATGTCGCTACCAAGTGTTGAGCGATAGCCAGAGGTGCAATCAACAGCACCGATGATTGTAATTTCTTCAGGAGAATAAACGTCAATAGTGCGCAGCATGGTATCGTAACGGTACAGAGCAAAAGTGGCATTGCCAGCTTGTACGGTAGTAAATGTACCGCTGCCATAGTTGTTCCAGCCTTTATAGATAGCATATTGTTCAGCAGTTGCTTCATTAACCTTAATGTTTAGATTGTTTGATGTAGAACCACTATATGCAACATTTTCTACTTTTGGTACATCATATGCTGCCAACAATCCATAGCCAACATATAATCTGGGTGTACGCTGATAGCAGTTTGTCATGGTGATACCATCAATTGCACTTTTGTGTGCCAAATCGGTTTCGTCATCTGGCGTGATACTTTCTGTTACAAATTTATAATAGGTAGCATCAGCAGGGATAGCAGCTGCACGGTTCGTCCAATAGTCACGAGGCGCTCCTGTTGCTGTAGTCCAAACATCTTCATCGAAATCACTTGCGGTCAAAGCGCCGAAATCAATCGTCTTTGTCTTATTATATCGCTCTGAAACAAGATACTTGGCAGAACTATAAGTGTA
>JAEEPT010000207.1 GCA_016284895.1 Prevotella sp.
TGAAAAGTTCAGTGAGCATCGCATCTAGGACGATTCGAAGACCAAAGCTTATTGGCCTCTTCTGCATTCCTTTGCCGTTGGTCTGAAGGGAGCCCCCGACCTCGCTAAGGCTAAGATGGTGGCCGATCATATCGGTACCGTTCACCACGAAATCAACTACACCATTCAGGAAGGACTGGATGCTATTCGTGACGTCATCTATTTCATCGAGACCTACGATGTCACCACTGTCCGCGCCTCTACGCCGATGTACCTGCTGGCGCGTGTCATTAAGTCGATGGGTATCAAGATGGTGCTAAGCGGCGAGGGTGCCGACGAGATTTTCGGTGGTTACCTCTACTTCCATAAGGCACCCACAGCAAAAGATTTCCACGAAGAGACCGTTCGTAAATTAGGAAAACTCTATCTCTACGACTGTCTGCGTGCTAACAAGAGTCTGTCAGCCTGGGGCGTTGAGGGCCGTGTGCCTTTCCTCGACAAAGAGTTCCTCGATGTTGCTATGCGCACCAATCCTGAGGCCAAGATGTGTCCGGGTCAGACGATGGAGAAGAAGATTGTGCGCGAAGCCTTTGCTGACATGCTGCCTACCGAAGTTGCCTGGCGCCAGAAAGAACAGTTCAGCGATGGTGTGGGCTACTCCTGGATTGACACGCTGAAGCAAATCACCTCAGAAGCCGTTACCGACGAACAGATGGCCCATGCTGCCGAACGTTGCCCCATCAACCCGCCGAAGAACAAAGAGGAATACTACTACCGCAGCATCTTCGCTGAGCATTTCCCCAGCGACTCCGCCGCCAAGAGTGTACCCTCCGAAGCTTCCGTCGCATGCAGTACCGCCATCGCCCTCGAATGGGATGCCGCCTTCAAAGGTATGAACGATCCCTCAGGCCGTGCCGTCAAAGGTGTGCACGAAAGCGCATACTCTTAAGGAATGCGAGACTTCCCTTCATCTTGTTACAATCCTGTTACGTAACCATATCGTAACAGGATTTGTTTTGCACCAATGTAAAATGCTTGTAACTTTGCGCTCGAAATTAATTCGAATAAACAAATGGAAACAACGCAAGATTACGTGATGGTGTCGCTGAAACTGCTGGGCGCACTGGGACTGCTCATCTTTGGTATGAAGATGATGAGCGATGCACTGCAGAAGATGGCAGGACCGCAGCTGAGACACATATTGGCAAAGATGACGACAAACCGAGTGACAGGTATGCTGACCGGAACGATGGTGACCTGTGCCGTACAGTCGTCATCGGCCACAACGGTGATGACGGTCTCGTTCGTCTCGGCAGGTCTATTGACGCTCTCACAGGCTATCAGCGTCATCATGGGAGCCAATATCGGCACCACGCTCACGGCATGGATCATGTCGCTGGGCTATAATGTAGATCTGACCAATGTCGTCTTTCCTGCCTTCTTCTTAGGAATGATACTTATCTACAAGAAACGGCATCGCTACGTGGGTGACTTCTTGTTCGGCATTGCCTTTATGTTTCTCTCCCTGGTGATGCTGAGTACGGGGGGTAAGGAACTCGATTTGGCGCACAACGAGTCAGTGGTCAACTTCTTCGCATCGTTCGATACCAATAGTCACCTCACCATCCTGGCGTTCCTCGCTATCGGTACCATCATCACGTGCATCGTGCAGTCGTCGGCAGCAGTGATGGCTATTACCATTCTGCTCTGCTCAACGGGTGTGCTACCTATTTATTTAGGCATAGCTTTGGTAATGGGTGAGAATATCGGAACTACGGCTACAGCCAATCTTGCTGCACTCGGGGCCAACACGCAGGCACGACGTGCTGCATTAGCCCATCTGCTTTTCAATGTGTTTGGTGTCATTTGGGTGCTCTGCGTATTCTATCCCTTCGTCAATATGGTTTGTGAATTCGTAGGCTATGATCCATCAATGGCCGGTCAGACAGAGCGGCTGCCTGTGGTGCTGGCTATGTTCCATACTTGTTTCAACGTCACCAACACCGCTCTGCTCATAGGTCTGATACCGCAGATGGAACGTGTAGTGTGCTGGCTGTTGCCAAAGCAGGAGCAACCCAAGCAGGAGGAACTGCGCTTGCAGTACATAAAGTCGAACTTGATTCAGACTCCGGAAATAGCAGTGCTACAGGCACAGAAGGAGACGGCCCTGTTTGGCGAACGCGTACAACGTATGTTCGATATGGTGTGCCAACTGGTTGAAGAGAAAGACGAGAAGGCGTTTGTTCATCTCTACAGCGAAATCGAACATCAGGAAGACCTGACCGACCAGATGGAAATAGGAATAGCCCGTTTCTTGGAGCATGTGAGCAATGATCATCTCAGTGATGATACAAAAGTGAAAATCCGTCAGATGATGCGAGAAGTAAGCGAACTTGAAAGTATCGGCGATGCTTGCTACAAGTTGGCACGTACAATGAACCGCCTACAAGAAACAGGCCAGGAACTGACCAAAGAACAGTTGGCACGGTTGAAAGCCATTATGACGCTTTGCAACGATGCGCTGACACAGATGAATCATGTGATGCATGGCCATCGTAGCGAGCACGATATCCATAACAGCTACCGCATAGAAAACGAAATCAATCAGATGCGCCAGCAAATGAAGACGGAAAACATCCGCTCTGTCAATGAGCGTGAATATGGCTATGCTATCGGCACCTTCTATATTGACCTTATCAATGAGTGTGAAAAATTGGGTGACTATGTAATAAATGTCGTGCAAGCAAGGTTTGGGAAATAGATGCTTCAGGGGGGATAGCAACTATGCCCCTTTTTCATATAAATGTCGTATTATGGTTAAAATTCTGTAATTCAGCGAAACTTTCTGCTTGTTTGAGCATCTTATCAGTAATTTTGCAACGAAAAGCGTGAGACACACGCAGAAATGAATTAGAAACAAAAATGAAATGAATATGAGAAAAAACATCTTATTCTATGCACTTGCTGCTACGCTCACGTTGAGCAGCTGTGTCAGCAAGAAAGTATTCACCGAGTGCCAGAACGAGAACAAGTCACTTACCACCTCGCTGCAAAATGCACGCGAAGACTTGGCTGCCAAGAATGTTCGAGTTCAGAGTCTGGAAGAGCAGCTGAAAGCCCAGAAAGTAGCTTTTGAAGAGCAGAAGAAACTCATGGCAGGATTGCAGAGCTCGCTCGACAAGAGTCTGAGCAACGCCTCGCAGAACAATATCTCGATAGAGAAACTCGTGGACCAGATTAATGAGTCGAACCTATATATCCGCCACCTGGTGGAGGTGAAGTCGAAGAGCGACTCGCTCAATCTTGTACTGCAAAACAATCTCACCCGCTCACTTTCGAAAGAAGAGTTAAAGGAGGTTGATGTGCAGGTGCTCAAAGGCGTCGTTTACATCTCACTGGCCGACAATATGCTCTATAAGAGCGGTTCCTATGAGATTAACGACCGTGCTGCCGAGACACTGTCGAAGATAGCCAAGATTATCACCGACTACAAGGACTATGACGTGCTCATTGAAGGCAACACCGACAATGTACCCATCTCGAAGCAGAACATCCGTAACAACTGGGATCTTAGCTGTCTGCGTGCATCGAGCGTGGTGCAGGCTCTACAGACCAAGTACGGAGTAGATCCGAAGCGCCTCACTGCAGGTGGACGTGGTGAGTATAATCCGTTGGAAAGCAACGATACTCAGTTGGGTAAACAGCGCAATCGCCGCACCCAGATTATTATTACGCCGAAGTTAGACGAATTCATGGAACTCATCGGCAAGGCATCTGAGACGGAGTAATCAACTCAATACCATATCAACACAAGAGTGAAGCCCGGACTGCCCAGTTATGTGCAATCCGGGCTTCTGTTTTTTAATAACACATCAGACGGCATCATTCCAACGCGCGGTGCCGTTTTTGCATTTCGTCAAAAAAAGATGGCATTATTTGGGAAAATTAGAAATAATCTTTACCTTTGCAAAGAAAAGAAGAAAGGGAAAAGACGATGAACGAAGACAACAGATACGTACGATTCGACTGGGCAGCCAAGCGTATGCTGAGGAACAAGGCCGACTTTGTGGTGTTTGAAGGCTTGATATCCGTGCTGCTGGGAGAGAAAATAACTATCGTGGAGCTCCTGGAAAGCGAAGGCAACCAGAACTATGAGGACGATAAGTTCAACCGTGTGGACATTAAAGCCAAGAACTCGAAGGACGAGATCATTTTAGTGGAGATTCAGCAGACGCGTGAACTCTACTACCTTCAGCGCGTTCTCTACGGGGTGGCAAAGGCTATTACAGAGCATATCTCTCGAGGACAGAGCTATAAGAATGTGAAGAAGGTGTACTCCATTAATATCATCTACTTTGACCTTGGCCAAGGTGCTGACTACCTATACCATGGTCAAACGAAACTAACAGGCGTACATACTGGCGATGCGCTTCTCATCGGACAGCGCGATAGGGATGCTTTACGTATGCAGGCTCCCGAGGAGGTATTCCCCGAATATTATATCATACGTGTGAATGAATTCAATAAACTGGCCACCACTCCTCTTGAGGAATGGCTGGAATATCTGAAAACTGGACATATCAATGAAGATACCACCGCACCAGGACTACAGGAGGCTCGTGAACGTCTGGAATATCTGAAGATGGACCGTAAGCAACGTGCTGAATATGACAATCATCTGGATATTCTTATGTATCAGAACGATGTACTGGAAGGTGCCAAACAAGAAGGATTGGCTGAGGGTCGTGCTGAGGGTCGTCTTGAGGGGCGTCTTGAGGGCGAAAAGAACAAAGCTTCTGAGATTGCTCTTCAATTGAAATCAATGGGACTCTCTATTGAAGACGTTGCAAAAGCTACAGGCCTTACTGTAGATGAGGTGAAGAAACTATAAGATTTTAGACTAACCAATAAAAACAAGAAAGAAACCAATATGAAGAAATTGCTATTTTTGGCCCTGTTGGCCATTGGTGCCTTAATAACTCAGGCACAGAACCCGCAAAAAGGTACCTACGGCTATCTGTATTGTCACATGAGTGATCGTGGAGAATATACAGCTTATGCCATTAGTCGTGATGGCATGAACTATGAAGACATTATAGGGGGCAATCCAATCATGGATCCTAAGGAACATGCCCGTATCGAGGGAGGTCAGCGTGACGCATTTATCTGCCGCGCTTGGAACGGTAAGGGATTTGTGATGGTAACTACCGACATGTGTGTGGCCAAGAGTCATAAGTGGGACAACTACGGAATAGACCTATTGAAGAGCGATGACCTCATTCACTGGACCTCAGTGACCTTCGACTACCGAAAGGGTACCACCATTTTCTCGAATCCAGAGGCAGAGAGCGTATATAAAGATTGGTCAACCATCAACCGAGTGTGGGCACCTCAGATATTCTGGGACCCCGACTACGTGTGGGAAAATGGTGAGAAAGGAGGCTACATGATATATTATAGTATGCTGAACCGTCCAGAAGAGGGGTATGACCGAATGTACTACTCATATGCAGACAAGTCGTTTACCAAACTTACGCAGCCAAAGTTGCTTTTCGATTGGGGCTATGCCACCATCGATGCTGACATCAACCTGTTGGCTGATGGTAAGTATCACATGCTCATCAAAAAAGAGGGCGGACAGAAGGGCATCTTCACTGCCACCTCAGACCATTTGACCTACGGATGGGGTGAGCCCGTGGCCGATGATTACGTGAGCTTTGAGGGCAAGAAGAACTGCGAGGGCTCGAGCGCCTTCCAGCTTATAGGCGATAAGACCTGGCGTGTGGCCTATATACAATACAGCGACAATCCCAAGCACTACCGCATCTGTGAGGCCGACGAGAATCTGCGCAATTTCCGAAACCCACAAGATATTAAGGGCGTGACAGGACCACAGCACGGCTCGTTCTTACGACTCACAAAGAAAGAATATAAGCGTCTGAAGAAGTGGTCGGATAAGAACTCCATCTCAACACCTTCCTTATAATATAATGTAAGGTGGGAATTAGAATAAGAAAATGAGTAAGAAAAAGAAAAAATTATCTGTACAGCAAGCTCCTGAAGAATCTACTTCCCTCGATAATGGTAGAAGTAGGGAAAAGGTATTTGTTCCCTGGATTTGGAATTCTATCCCCCTTCTCGCCCTTCTTGCTGCCTACATCGTTATGGTGGTCTTCGAGAGCGACTACCTTAAGCGAGTTGAGGAGTT
>JAEEPT010000208.1 GCA_016284895.1 Prevotella sp.
AATTGATAATTTTGCGCCCAATTATGGATAGAAAGCAAGCAAAACTGATACTTAGTGACGGCTCGGAGTTCTGCGGCTGGTCCTTCGGCTTTGAGGCCGAGACGACGGGAGAGGTGGTGTTTAACACAGCTATGACAGGTTATCCTGAGAGTCTCACCGATCCAAGCTATGCCGGTCAGATATTAGTAACGACATATCCGCTGATAGGCAACTACGGAGTTCCTGATACGGGCATCGGCGAGGACGGGCTCCCGCTGTTTATGGAGAGTGAACGCATCCATCCTAAAGCGATAGTTGTGGCCGACTATAGCGAACAGTTTTCGCATTGGAACGCGAAGGAGTCGCTTGCCTCGTGGCTGAAGCGCGAAAAGGTTCCTGGAATATCAGGGATTGACACGCGCCGACTGACGAAGGTGCTCCGCGAGCACGGTGTGATGATGGGCCATATTGTGATTGAAGGGGCTGCTATGGAATCGCAGCTAAGGGAACATGACTACGGCTCGGTGAACTGGGTGGAGAAGGTAAGCTGCAAAGAAGTGGTCACCTACAATCAGGGTGCTGAGAAGCGCATAGTTTTAGTGGATTGCGGCGTGAAGGCCAATATTATTCGCTGTCTGATTAGACGAGGTGTTGAGGTGGTTCGTGTACCTTGGGACTACGATTTCAACCAGTTGGAGTTCGACGGCCTTTTCTTGGCCAACGGTCCTGGCGACCCAGAACAATGCGAAGTGACGGTGAGACACATTCGCACGTTCCTTAATAATAAGGAGGTAAGGCCGTGTATGGGCATCTGTCTGGGCAATCAACTACTGGCACGTGCGGTTGGAACTAAGACATACAAACTGAAATACGGTCATCGCTCGCACAACCAACCTGTGCGCGAGGTGGGTACAAACCGTTGTTTCATCACGTCGCAGAATCACGGCTATGCTGTGGATGACTCGACGCTTCCAGACGATTGGGAACCGCTGTTTGTCAACATGAATGACGGCTCGAACGAGGGCATTCGCCATCACACCAATCCTTGGTTCTCGGCGCAATTCCACCCTGAAGCCTGCTCAGGTCCTACTGATACGGAATGGATGTTTGATGAGTTTGTAAAAATGCTAAGGTCCACCCCACAGCCCCTCCCTGTGAGTGAGGGGCCGGGGAAGGGTCTGGCATGTCGGAAGGTTCTCATTCTTGGCTCTGGTGCCCTGAAGATAGGTCAGGCTGGAGAGTTCGACTACTCGGGTGCACAGGCGCTGAAAGCCTTGAAAGAAGAAGGTATCCACTCGGTGCTCATCAACCCCAACATCGCTACGGTGCAGACATCAAAGGATGTAGCTGACACGGTGTATTTCCAGCCCGTGACACCAGAGTTCGTGGAGCGTGTCATAGAAAAGGAGCGCCCTAACGGTATTCTGTTGTCGTTTGGCGGGCAGACGGCGCTGAACTGCGGTGTAGAGCTATACAAAAAGGGAATATTAGAGAAATACGGTGTCGAAGTGCTGGGCACTCCCGTGCAGGCCATCATCGACACGGAAGACCGTGACCTGTTTGTGAAACGGCTCGACGAGATTGGTGTGAAGACCATTAAGAGCGAAGCTTGCAATACAATTGAGGAAGTGCAAAAAGCAGCACACGAACTGGGCTTTCCCGTGATATTACGTGCTGCATACGCGCTTGGCGGTCTGGGCAGCGGCTTCTGCGACAACAACGAGGAGTTGCTGGCACAGGCCGAAGAGGCTTTCTCATTCTCACCGCAGGTGCTGGTGGAGAAATCGCTGAAAGGATGGAAGGAGATAGAGTATGAGGTGGTGCGCGACCGATTCGACAACTGCATCACCGTCTGCAACATGGAGAACTTCGACCCGTTAGGCATCCATACGGGCGAAAGCATCGTGGTTGCACCGAGTCAGACGCTCTCGAACAGCGAGTACCATAAGCTGCGCGAACTGGCCATCAAGATTATCCGCCATATCGGCATTGTGGGCGAGTGTAACGTGCAATATGCGCTTGACCCAAATAGCGAAGACTATCGCGTCATCGAGGTCAACGCACGACTGTCGCGCTCGTCGGCATTGGCATCGAAGGCCACGGGCTACCCATTGGCATTTGTTGCTGCCAAACTGGGACTCGGCTACGGACTCTTCGACCTGAAGAACAGCGTCACCAAGACGACCTCAGCCTTCTTCGAGCCTGCTCTCGACTATGTAGTAGTAAAAATACCACGTTGGGATCTCACGAAGTTCCACGGCGTGAAGCGCGAACTTGGCTCGTCAATGAAGAGCGTGGGCGAGGTGATGGCTGTCGGACGCACCTTCGAAGAAGCTCTACAGAAGGGACTGCGCATGATTGGACAAGGCATGCATGGGTTTGTGGAGAATCATGCCATCAAGATTCCTGACATCCAGAAGTCACTGCACGAACCGACGGATATGCGTATCTTCGTCGTATCGAAAGCATTGAAGATTGGCTATACCGTTGAGCAGATTCATCAGTTGACAATGATTGACCGTTGGTTCCTCGAGAAGCTGAAGCATATCGTTGACATCGATCAACAATTGAAGGAGAACGCTCTGCTTTCCGAACTTTCGGAATATATGGAGCCCAGCGAGTTTATGGAGTTTCTCATGTCACAGGAAATCTTCCCGCTATTGCGAGCTGCCAAGATGTACGGCTTCTCTGACTTCCAGATAGGCCGTGCCATAGGCTTGGAGAATCGCATGAAGATGGAACAGGCAGGTCTTAACGTTCGCAAGTGGCGCAAGGCCCTCGGCATCACTCCCACTGTCAATCAGATAGACACCCTGGCGGCAGAATATCCCGCCCAAACCAATTATCTATATTTGTCGTACCTTTAAAACAGAAAGATTATGTGTGGAATTGTTGGCATTTTCAATGTAAAGGAGCAGACCAGCGAGCTGCGACATAAAGCATTACGTATGAGTCAGAAAATCCGTCATCGCGGACCTGACTGGAGTGGGATATATTGTGGCGGCAGTGCCATCCTGGCTCACGAACGATTGAGCATCGTTGACCCAGAAAGTGGTGGGCAACCGCTGTATAGCCCCCGCGCATCGGAGGGGGATGAGAAAGGCCTGCAGGTGTTGGCTGTGAATGGCGAGATCTATAACCATCAGGAGATTCGTCGCCAGTATGCTGGGCGCTATGAGTTTCAGACGGGGTCTGACTGTGAAGTGATCCTGGCACTCTACAGAAGCCTCACTGCTTCTCCAAAGGGCGAGGGGAGTTGTTACACTCATGAGCAGATTTGTCAAATGCTGGAAAAGCTAAACGGTATCTTTGCCTTTGCACTCTACGACGAGGAACGCGATGAGTTCCTTATAGCCCGCGACCCCATCGGTGTGATACCTCTTTATATTGGCTACGATAGCGACGGCACCGTATATGTCGCATCAGAGCTGAAGGCTCTCGAAGGACAATGTGAGCGCTATGAACCGTTCCTTCCCGGTCATTATTATTGGAGCAAAGAACCATGCATGAAGCGCTATTACAAGCGTGACTGGTTTGACTATGAAGCCGTGAAAGACAATGCATACTCAGTCTCTGCCATCCACGATGAGCTGACAGCTGCCGTCAAGCGTCAGCTAATGTCAGATGTGCCATACGGTGTATTGCTCTCGGGTGGACTTGATTCCTCTGTCATCTCTGCTATTGCTGAGCAATTCTCTGAACATCGCATTGAGGACGATTCGAAGACCAAGGCTTATTGGCCCCGTCTGCATTCATTTGCCGTTGGTCTGAAAGGGGCTCCCGATTTGGCAAAGGCAAAGATGGTGGCCGACCATATCGGCACCGTACACCACGAAATCAACTACACCATTCAGGAGGGACTGGATGCCATTCGTGACGTCATCTATTTCATCGAGACCTACGATGTCACTACCGTCCGCGCATCTACACCAATGTACCTGCTGGCGCGAGTCATCAAATCGATGGGTATCAAGATGGTGCTCAGCGGCGAGGGAGCCGATGAGATTTTCGGTGGTTACCTCTACTTTCACAAAGCCCCTTCGGCTCAGGCCTTCCATGAAGAAACGGTTCGCAAATTAGGCAAGCTCTATCTCTACGACTGCCTTCGTGCCAACAAGAGCCTGTCGGCCTGGGGTGTAGAAGGTCGTGTGCCTTTCCTTGACAAAGAGTTCCTCGATGTCGCCATGCGCACCAATCCCGAGGCTAAGATGTGTCCGGGCCAGGCGGTGGAGAAAAAGATTGTGCGCGAAGCCTTTGCCGACATGCTTCCCGCCGAAGTTGCCTGGCGTCAGAAAGAGCAGTTCAGTGATGGTGTGGGCTACTCCTGGATTGACACGCTGAAACAAATCACCTCAGAAGCTGTTTCAGACGAGCAGATGGCTCATGCTGCTGAACGTTTCCCCATCAATCCGCCAAAGAACAAAGAAGAATATTACTACCGTAGCATCTTCGCTGAGCATTTCCCCAGCGACTCTGCCGCTCGTTCCGTTCCTTCCGAAGCCTCCGTTGCCTGCAGCACTGCCATCGCCCTCGAATGGGATGCCGCCTTCAAAGACCTAAACGATCCTTCTGGCCGTGCCGTCAAAGGCGTACACGAAAGAGCATACTGACGGCAATGACTATTCATACATACTTCATCTTGAAATAGTCCAGTATATCATTGTAGCAGCCATGTGCCATTAGGAGGTTATTTAAAAGACGATGCTGTTCTTGCCCACTTTGGTAGCAAGGACGGCATCGTCTGTATCTCACTGTATCTGCCTGTAATTTCAACTGGAAACGACTGGGGATTTTTTGCCTATCTTTTGTTAGTTTATGAATTGTTGCCATTGCAGCGATTATACATATAGTTGATATCATCATTGCTTATTTCCTCTGCGCTTGGCTTTTTTCTCAATCCCCTTGATGCTCTCCAAATAGGCTTGTTCAACTGACGAGAGTGTCTTCACTTGAAACTTGCGGTATTCTGCTACGGCCTTCTCCATTGCCTCTTCGTGACTGACAGTGCCGCCATCAGTTAGCACTTCTTCACCAATAGAGCTGATGTTGTTGTCAAGCTGATGAACATAATCTTCCATATACATGGGCCGATGCTTCAATGCCTGGATTTCAGCAAAGTCGAAATATCCAGAAACAAGGTTGTTCAGAATCTTCAACTCGTCAGCAGACAGATAGTTTTTGGCAATCTTTATATCGTTCAAACAAGGTAGTTCACCTTTGAATGTTGTCAATCCCATAAAAGGCTTGTCTGCATCAGCCCTTTCATAGATGACTTCAGCAGCGGTATGTCCGTGAGCAGCATAATGAAGCTTGTTCTGCACAATTTTGAAGAACAGGCGGGAGGTTTCAGAACGTGGGTCATAGTCAACAGCGGTTGCATAGAGGTCAAGCACCTGACGATAAAGTACCTTCTCAGAGGAACGGATGTCACGGATGCGGTCGAGCAGCTCCTTCCAGTAGCTACCCCCACCAAGGTTTTTCAGCCGTTCATCGTCCAAGGCAAATCCTTTTACGATATACTCATGCAGGCGCTCCGTTGCCCATTGACGGAATCGGGTGGCAATGATAGAGCGGATACGATAACCTACTGAAATAATCATGTCAAGATTATAATAGGGTATCTCGCGAGTTACTTCTCTATTGCCCTCCTGACGAACCTGTCGGAATTTCCGACAAGTTGCTTCTTCGTTTAGTTCTTCATCCTCATAGATGTGCTTGATATGCTCTACCACATTGGTTCGTGAAGAACCAAAGAGGTCTGCCATCTGTTGCTGCGTCAACCACACGGTTTTATCTTCCAACCTAACATCCAGTCGAACCACTCCATCTTCCGACTGATAAATGATGATATTTCCTTGTTCGTCCATGCCTTATTTACAATTAGTAGTTGCATCTAAAAATGACACGTTGGTTACTATCACATAGCCAATCGCAGATTTCTATTGTGCCTTCACCATCAAGCTGGTTGCTGAATATGGCAATGTGGTCATCGCTTAGAGAACGGTTAAACAAAATAGTATTCCATTCGACTCCTGCGCTAGACACTTTTTCCCCTAATGGCTTGCAGCCCTTATAGTACTTCATCGGTGC
>JAEEPT010000209.1 GCA_016284895.1 Prevotella sp.
GCCACTGCAGGTAGTCGGGATATTGGTCGGGCACGAACACCTGCGCCTCCTTGCCGAAGCACGTCTTCAGCACCTCGGCCCATGCCAGGCAGCTGCCGAGGGCATCGCCATCGGGATTCTGATGGCAAACGCAAACAATGGTTTCACTCTCTTGGATGAGGGCACGCAGCTGTGCACACTCGTCGCTGGTGATAAGGTCTTTCAGCATCTTGCAGTTAAAGAGTTTAGTCACTTTATTCAAGTTTCGTAAGTTCCGAAAGTAACGGCCGGAAAAATGCGGATAATCATCTTTCTCAATACAAAAAACTAATTGATTATCCGCATGTAACCGATAGGCAGCCTGCGCTCGACCTCTGGTCGCTTGCTACCGAAGGGACGGCCTGAAAGGCCAACAAGCACTTAGCCCAGGGCAGCGCCCTGGGTATAGCAGACATCCAGTCTTCGCCCTGAAGGGGCAAAAGCTTATCACTCTCGTAGGGCTTTTGCCCTTTCTTGCGTCCCTTCGGTAGCAAGCGGCAGAGCCGAGCGCAGGGCGTTGCTGCCGCACACCAGCTTACCCAGGGCGTTGCCCTGGGCTATGAGATGTTGGCCTTTCAGGCCGCTCTACCAAAAATGTCAAAATTCAACCGTCCAAACGAACATAGCCAATGGGTATGCTTCGAGAAGAAATAGACGAAGCGTGACAACAGGAAAATGAGGAAACCATATCCGGAATGTCTATCGCCGCCGCCCATCATCCATGGCTGAAATCAGTAAGTTCTGAGGCTATTTTTTGTTGCATTATTTCTTTTTAGGTTGCTTGTTGAATCTATACACCACATGGAGCAGGGCATAGCGTGGCATGACGTTGGTGTAGGTCTCGGTGCGACCTTGGGCGTTGACGATGCGGGTGACGTTGTCGAGCTGGCCGAGGAGGTCGAAGCCGTCGAGCATCAGCAGTAGGCGGCCTTTGAGGAAGGGGCGCGTAAGCCGGGCGTTCCATACCAGGTCGGTGGTGTTGAGCCTTGAGTCGGCATAGCCTGTGCGGGTGTAGAGCGTCATGTCGGTATTGAGCTCTATCTGCAGGGGGAGCTTTAGGAGAGCGGTGAGGGCGTTGGTGAGGGTGAGGGGCTGCGATGATATCGCAGCATACTGAACATTGGGGGTGGTGAAACTCTGCCAGAGGGTGGTGTTCTTGAAACTGAGCGAGTGGTTGCCAAGCTTGTAGGAGAGACTCAGCATGTTGTTGAGCGAGAGGGTGTTGACGGTGCTGCGCTCTTGGTCAACCAGATTGACGCTGTGCTGATAGCTGATTCTCGGCGAGATAGAGAGACGGAGTGGATGCTTCTTGCCGATGGTCGTATTGAAGCGGTAGTTGGCATCGGCGTTCCAATTGCCATTCACGTTGTCGGCCTGCCACGTGCGGGTGCCCGTGGCTTGGTCATAACTATAACCCACAGCCAAGGCATTTTGGATAATCGTGTAGCCGAGCCAGTATTGATGACTACTCTCTTTGCGATTGGCATTTCCCCATTCATGGCCGAAGGAGAACTGATGGTTGATGGCATTGCGCAGCCTGTTGTTGCCTATGCGGATGTTCAGCGGGTCGGTATCGTCGCGCATGTCGACGAGGTTCTGCAAATCGGGGGTCGATGAGGTGGCGATGTACTGGAGAATCAGTTTTTGGGCATTACCTGTCTTATGGTTGATAGCTTTATATTCAACGAAGCAATCCCAGATGTTGACCGGCATGGTGTTGCGAGTGACGAGGGTATCGATGCCGCCACGCTGGTAACGAAGTTTCTGACGCATGAGGGTGACAGGGAAACCGAGTTGTGCCCACCACTTCTTCTGATAAGTCTCGTCATCGTCGCTGTAGGCGTTATAGAACAGCCGGGGGGTGAATTCGTAGATGTCTTCTGCGAAGTGGCTCACGTAGCTGAGGGTGGGAAGCCTCACCCCCAGCCCCTCTTCAACGGTAGAGGGGAGTATATAGTCTTGCTGCTGAGAAGTGTAACCACTCCCCTCGCCCATAGGAGAGGTGTCGGGGGTGAGGCTGAAAACGTTTGATTCCCTGCGGCGGTCGTTGTGGGTGTAGCTCGCATTCAATTGCAGTCGGATCAGGGAGGTGAAGTTAATCTGATAGGTGCCATCAACCTTGGCTTTCCATGAGCGGTTGGGATGGTTGCGGTGGTAGCGATTGAGGCATAATGGGGGTTGCTGTGATACAGCAACATACTGGACAGACTGGCGATGGTAGCGGTCTTCCTGTTGGTCGCTGAAGTTGGCTTCGGCACGAAGAGAAGCCCAGTCGGGACTATGGTGGAATTTGAAGGTGCTGCTTAGGATGATTGTACCGTCGATGCTGTGCTCTTCTGTGAGGCCTCGTTGCAGATTGCGATGGATGAGGCTGTCGCTTCCGCAGAAAGCAGAGGCAAGGCTGTGGGTGCTGTTGTCCGACTTCTGATAGCTGAGCGATGGGCGCACGTCAAGATTCCACATGCCGAAGTTGTGGTAATAGTGGTGGCTGGTGTTCAGTTTCAGGCTCTTGTCTTGCTGGGTATGAAGGAGACGGTCGTAAGTGTCGCCAGTCGGCAGGTAGTTCTGGCGATTGGTATTCGTCTCACGGTTCAGGTCGCTGTGGGTCACTTGCACGTTGCCGTCGGCTTTCCATTTGCTGTTGCGGTCGTCCACGCTGTAGTCGATACCGGTCTGCTGCTGAGTCAGCTGTCCACCGTCCTGCAATCGCTGTGGGTCCCAGCTTCCCGCTTCTCCTGGTTTGCCGTCGCCGTTCAGGTTGTTGGCGGTTGCGTATGCGGCAAGGCGCGAGTGGTCGCTGAAGCGAAGGGCAAAGAGCCGGGCAAGCCAACGTTCATCCGTTCCACCACCAACCTCCGCATTCGCCAATGTGCCAATACGGTATTCCTTCTTCAGCTTTACGTCCATCACGTAGCGGTTGTCGCTCATGACGTGCTGGCCAAGGAACTCGCTTTGGTCGCCCCACTTGTCGTAAATCTGAATATCCTTCACGGTATAAGCTGGCAAGTTGTCGAGCATGATGGTATGGTCGCCACGGAAGAAGTCCTTTCCATTCAACAGCAGGGCGTCGACATACTTTCCATTATGGTAGATGCGGCCTCCCTCCTTCAATTCCACACCCGGCAATTGGCGTACCAGCGCATCAAGCATAGAACCTTCGGCCAACTCGAAAGCATCGGCATTGAACACAAGCGTATCGCCCTTGTAGTAGAACTGCACCTTCGATGAGGTGACCACCACTTCCTGAAGCATCTTGGTTTCACGTTTCATATAGATAGGAGGCAGCTCCCGACGCTGTTCGCGACGATAGATGTTGTTCAACTCGAAAGGCATTTCCGCAGTCTTGAAGCCCACGTAGCTTGCCTGGATGATGTATTTGGCAGGTCGTGCAGGAACTTTGAAGCCAAAGTCTGCGTACTCAATGGGTGGATTATTGCCATACTGCGTATATGAGATGGCTTCGCAAGAGTCAATGCGAACACCATCGGCAGTGAGCAGCCGGATATTGGAGTGTGGCAAGTCATTGTGAGTCAGGTTGTCTTTTACCTTGCCAGTTAGTACAATATATCGATTGTCTGCCTTGGGCTTGTACTGCACAAATATCTGCTGCCCTTTGGCGACCACTCGCACTGGCTGGTCTTTCGTCAGTTGCTTCACCGCCTTGGGAACACTCATGCCCTCCGTATTTGCTACTACTTGCAAGTGCTCCAACTCGTTGTGGATGAAGGAAATCTCGTAGTTGTCCTGTTGTTGATTCAGTCGTTCCAAGGCATCGGCCAAGGACAATGTCTGTGCCGAAGCACCAAGCAACGAGCAAACGCATAGAGCAAATAGGAAGAAACGTTTCATCGCTGTACCTCCTTCTCCACATTTACAAATATCGTATCTCTTTCGTCTGCGAGTTGCAGTCCCTCAAACTCATTCACGTTGTCGAGAAATGTGGCAAGTGGCTGTATGCTGTCCCACGCGATGGTGAAGCGGAGCTGACGCAATGCGTCGCTACGGAAGCAAACGGCATGATTATAGTGGAGGCTCACTACAGAGAGTACGCTATCGAGCGAAGTGTTGGAGAAACGGACGAAAGTTCCCCCGCCTTCGCCCCCCTGGGGGGACACAACAGACTCAGTTCTTGAAGCTGTTGAAGCTCCCTCGGGAGCAATATGGGGGACCAAGACATAGATGGCAGCGATAGCTATGCCAGAGAGCAGCAGGATACCGACAAACATGGCAGCCACATGGAGCCATCTGTGATTTGCAGATACTGTCAGTCGCTTCCATTCGTCATCGATGGTTTTGTCATCAATCTTCTTTTGAGCTTCGAATGCGCTCTTGGTCTTTGCCATTATATAGTAGAGTTCACGGCACTCTTCGTCTGATAATATCTCCTGCCACTGCTGCTCGGTATAGGCTTGGGGCTGTTCCATCATCTGAAACAAAAGGTCGGTCTTGTTCATCTTGCTAATCTCTTTTAAGGTGTTCACGTAATTGTAGAAGCGCATGGCGCAGATGTTTGTAGACGGTGGTCTCGCTGACACCGAGACGAAGGGCTACCTCACGGAAAGTGAGGCCATCGCGGAAGTGAAGTTCCACCACCTCGCGACAGTCGGGTGGCGCCAACAAGTTGATGCCCTCGGTCAGAGCTTTCGTCTCTTCAAGAAACAGGTCTGTCGGAATGATGGTGGTGTCGAGGTCGAGGAGGTAGAGCCGTTGAACCCGTTCTTGAATCCTCCTGCTACGTATCACGTTCAGACATCGGTTGCGCACGCAGGTAAGTAGAAACGCTGCTGCCGTATCCTCATGCAACTCAGCTGATGAGGCAAGCAACTGAGCGAAGACATCATGCACGATGTCCTTGCTCTCAGCATCGTCGTGCAGAAGTATGGATGCCAGCCGATACATCTGCCGGTAGTGCTGTCGGAACAGCGTCTCAAGTTTTTGCTTTCTTGTCGTCATACATCTAAAATACACATGAAAACCGATTTACTAAACCCAAAAGGCCAACTTTTTATACCATTTTTTTCCAAGCACGATTTCACGCTACAAATATAGTCATGACATCTTGCAAGAAAACAGGAAATAAGCAATTGTAGAAGGAACCTTTTCCGTTTGCGAACAAGCCATTTTCACTGACAGAAACATGGAATTCTCGCTGGGAGCACTCCACTCAAAAATTAGGTCTTGACTTTTTCAAAAAAGGCGTTGACTTTTTAAAATTTGGAGCGCTCCAAATTTTCGCGAACGGTGCGTTTAGGAGACATCGGTTATAATGAGATAGTTATAACCGCTGTCTGGCCGTCATTGTTTCATTCGCTGGTTGATGTAGGTTTGGAAGGCTGGAAGATAGGTATCGGTGATGTGGATGATTTCTTCACCAATGTAGATGCAGTCGTTGCGATCCACCTTGCGGATGTGTTGCAATGCCACGATGTAGCTGCGGTTGACGCGCATGAAGAGCGATGAGGGCAGCATGTCCTCGACGGCCTTCATGGTCATGTGAGTGATGAGTGGTCGTCGCTCCCCGTCGATGTAGAACATCACATAGTCTTTCATTCCGCTGACATAGAGGATTTTGCTCAAGGGCAACTGTCGGAGGTCGCCGTCGACGCGCAGGAAGATGGTGCGGTCGTGTGGCTCTTCCGCCCTTTGGGGTGATTGATGGGGGCTGAACCACTCGCGGGCCTTGTCGATGGCGACCAGAAACTTGCTGTAGCGGATGGGTTTGAGCAGGAAGTCGAGGGCGCGCACCTCGTAGCTCTCGAAGGCGTACTCCTTAAAGGCTGTGGTGAAGATGATGCGTGTTTGTGGTGGCACGATGCGTGCCAGCTCCATGCCGTCGAGGTCGGGCATCTGTATGTCGAGAAACACCAGGTCGGCCTTTCCTTCCTTGATGGCAGCGGCTCCCTCCACGGAGTCGGTGAACGAGGCCAGCAATTCCAGGTCAGGAGTCTTCTGCACAAACGTCTCTAAGAGTCGCACGGCCAGTGGCTCGTCGTCGATGATGATACAC
>JAEEPT010000210.1 GCA_016284895.1 Prevotella sp.
TCTCGCCCCACTCCACCGTTGCGTCATTGCCGGTATCAGCAGTTCTCTCCTTTCCTCGCATATTGCGGTGCTGACGTGCCTTGATCTCCAATGTGCGCAACTGGTCTTTATAATAGTTGTTCGCGTTGATACGGTCTATGCTCAGTGCTGCATCGCTGTTGCCTCCCCATCGGCGGCATAAATACAGTTCGTCAAAGATTCGTCCTATGCGATAGAAGCGTGAGAAGTAAAGTCCCATAGCATAGTCCTCGCCATACGATGTGTTGGGCAGTTGAACCTGTCGAAGCAGCGGAGTGAAGAAGGCACGTGGAGCGCCTAAGCCATTGATTCTAAGCGCATTGTTTGGTCCGTTCTCGTCAGTCCACTCTTTGTGGGCAATCAGTCCAGGAGGGAGTGTGTTCAGATTGAAGTCACACATGCGATAAGAGCCGATGACCATAGCCGCCTGTTGTTTATGGAAAGCATCAACAATCGTTTGCAGCGTGTTCTCTGAAGAGTACAAGTCGTCGGAATCCAGCTGGACGGCGAATCTTCCACAACGGCTGTCATTCACAGCCTCGTTCCAACATCCCCCTATGCCCAAGTCGGTGCGTTCTGGCACGATGTGAACCAATGACTCACCATACTCCTCCTTCAGCTCGTGCAGGATGTCGGTGGTGCCATCGGTTGAATGATTGTCAACCACCATCACATTATAGGCGAACGTTGTTTTCTGTGTCAATGCACTCTTCACGGCATCGCGTATAGTCTTGGCACGATTGTAAACGGGGATAATGACCGAAGCCTCACGTTCGAATTGCTGCTCGTTGAAATCAACGGAACGATAGTGAGTGGTGTCAACCAATGCGCCAATCTCACGCAGGTGGTTCGTGGCAACTTTCTCCATCTCCACTTGCAGGTCACGATTGGCAGGGTTCACATAGTCGAACTGTTTCACGCCGCTTGCTCTCACATCACGTTCCTCCTCAGTATAGAGCAACTCATTCAGGTGAACGAGTTCGCCCTCCCGGCTTAGGAACAGACGCAGGTCGTACAGGCCTGCAAAACTAAGCAACACAGTATCTGTCCGGGCAGCCCATTTCTTCATGAGTGCCGTACGTATGAGCAGCAGCGAGCCGAAGTCGAAGTCATCGCGCACACTGCCAAGCTGATAGCTGATGGCAGGATGCTTCTCGGTATGAACCTTGCCTTCAACAGTCTTACGCTCATAGTGATCGGCATAGACCATAGCAGCTGTCGAATCGCTAGCCACGCGCACCATGCGTTCCAGCGCACCTTCGCCCAGCAGGAGCGGGGTCGATTTCGTGATTAGCAGTATATAGTCGGCTGTAGCCAACTCTGCCATCTTACGGAGTGTGACAGACGAAGTCAACCGGTCTTCCAAAACTAAGGTGTTCCATTTACAACTATGTTGCGCAGTGCCCATCAACAGATAGAGACTGCGCAACATCGTACTCTTTGCAAACTGCTCTGCCGTAGCTTCAGCTACAGCTATTTCATCGCAGGGAATGAATATATCAACTGACTTTCTCATTCTAACTAAATGCTAATTTTTCTGCAAATTTAAACAAAAAAGTTGAATTACAAGTCTCCCCACATCTTAATATAATATAAATCAGCCATTACGCATCTGCTCAAGCAGGCTTTTTTGCCGTTCTGTGAGCTGTGTAGGCAGTGTCACGTTGAAAGTCAGAATCAAGTCGGTGCCTCCGTTTCCTTTTCCACGCAGTCTCACCTTCGTTCCTGGCTGAGTGCCTGGATTCACTTTCAACTTCAGTTTTTGAGCACCCAGTGTCAGCACCACGTTGCCGCCTAACAAGGCTGTGTACATGTCGATACTGACAGTTGCCTGCGTGTCACTGGGTGCAGATTGCTGCTGCCAGCCTGCGCCCTGGCCGGCACCTCTGCCGTGCATTCCGCCAAACAGGTTCTCGAAGAACGAGCTGAAGCCACTGCCGCCCTGGAAACTGCTGAAGTCGAAACCTTCAAACGGTGAACCGCCTCCCTGTCCGAAACCACCAAAGCCGCCTTGACCGCCCCCAAAAGCATCTGCCTGCCGCCACTGTTCTCCGTACTGGTCGTACTTGCGGCGCTTCTCAGGGTCGTTCAGCACATCGTAAGCCTCATTAAGAGCTTGGAACTTCGCTTTCGCCTTAGGGTCGTCGGGATGAAGGTCAGGATGAAACTGCTTAGCCCTTTTGAGATAAGCCTTCTTCACATCTTTCTGCGCTATGTTCTTGTCAACGCCTAAAATCTTGTAATAGTCAACAAATGCCATATCTTTATCCTCCTTATTTTTATAAAGGAAACAGCAAAAAACATGCCAATCGAAGGATTTTATTCAACGAATAGCTGCCATGCGGTCTGATTTGGAAAAAGACAAAAGCACCTGACAGTTCGCCAAACGAATCGGACGGCTTGTTAAATGCATCGGACGGCTTGTTAAATGCATCGGACAAATAGAGCGTTTTCGATGCGGCAAAACGAACAGATAGAATTTGTTGGAAGCAGAGATTTGAGTGAAAAGTGATTTTAAGAATTCACTTTTTTATCCGCAACGACTAGAATATGGAAAAAAAAAACTAATTTTGCAGACTTAGAAAAAGCAACATTGAAAATATGCCAGAGACAAACAACAACAAACGCCGAACAAACCGGCAACAACCTATCGACAACACCTATGCCCACCTGCAGCCACAAGCTGCCGAAGTGGAAAGAGCAGTGATAGGTGCGCTACTGATAGACAAAGATGCCTACGCTATAGTATGCGAGATGCTTTATCCTGAAAGCTTCTACGAGCCACGCAACCAAATGGTTTACAGCGCCATACGCGACCTGAGCTTGGAAGAAAAGCCAGTTGACATGCTTACCGTAACCGAACAGCTGGCCAAGAAAGGACTGCTGGAAGAGGTGGGCGGCCCTGCTTACATTGCAGAAATCTCATCAAAGGTAGCATCGAGCGCCCACATCGAATATCACGCAAGAATTATTGCACAGAAGTTTTTGGCTCGACAGCTCATCTCGTTTGCAGGCAATATTGAAACGAAAGCATTCGACGAGACCATTGATGTAGACGAGCTGATGCAGGAGGCCGAAGGCTCACTCTTCGAGCTCTCGCAGAAGAACATGAAGAAGGACTACACTCAGGTAGATCCCGTCATCAAGAATGCCATCGACATCATCAGCAAAGCTGCTGCCAACACCGACGGTCTGACAGGTGTGCCCACAGGCTACCATAAACTTGACGACATCACATCTGGCTGGCAGTCGTCTGACCTCGTAATCATAGCCGGACGCCCCGCCATGGGTAAGACATCGTTCGCCCTCTCACTGGCAAAGAACATTTCAACGGATGCGAGAATCCCCATTGCCTTCTTCTCGCTTGAGATGTCGAACGTGCAGCTGGTGAACCGTTTGATTTCAAACGTTTGTGAGATTCAAGGCTCACACCTACAGAGCGGACAGCTACAGCCCGATGAGTGGGACCGACTGGACAAGCGCATCAACAACCTGTACGGGGCACCGCTATACGTCGACGACACACCAGGACTCTCGGTGTTTGAACTGCGCACCAAAGCCCGACGGCTGGTAAGAGAGCACGGTGTGAAAATCATCATGATCGACTACCTGCAGCTGATGAATGCCAACGGCATGCGCTTCTCCTCACGTCAGGAAGAAGTGTCCACTATCTCCCGCTCTCTAAAGGGACTGGCCAAAGAGCTTGACATACCCATCCTGGCACTCTCACAGTTGAACCGTGGCGTGGAGAGTCGCGAAGGACTGGAAGGCAAACGCCCCCAGCTCAGCGATCTGCGTGAATCGGGTGCCATCGAGCAAGATGCCGATATGGTATTGTTCGTACACCGTCCTGAATATTACCATATCTATCAGGACGACAACGGGCGCGACCTGCACGGCATGGCTCAAATCATCATTGCCAAGCATCGTAAAGGTGCCACAGGCGATGTCCTCCTTACATTCCGCGGTGAGTACACACGCTTTGAGAATCCGGAAGACACACGCATGTCGAACCGACCTGCAAACGACAATGGCGGCGAAATCATAGGTTCGAAAATCAACGGCAACACCGTCATGGGAGCCCCCCCCGTCAACTTCAACAATGCGGCAGGAGATCCCCTACCCCCGCCTCCCACTGACACTGTACCTTTCTGATTCTTGCTAAATTTCCTTAATGTCCCGAAAAAATGATACCTATATATAAGTACTATATCGGGATTATTTCGTAACTTTGCAAACAGATTTTGTGATAAACAACTTTTTATTACACATAAGTTTAATCATGATTTATTCAAAAGAAGTAGAAAACATGTGCGTTGTGGCCAAAGGCCCCAACCACGGTCCTGCACCAATCCCCGAAGAGGGCAAGTGGATTCAGGCCAAAGAAATCAAAGACATCTCGGGTTACACCCACGGTATCGGATGGTGTGCTCCTCAGCAGGGAGCCTGCAAGCTGTCACTCAACGTGAAGGACGGCGTGATTCAGGAAGCTCTCGTTGAGACCATCGGTTGCACCGGTATGACTCACTCAGCTGCTATGGCAAGCGAGATTCTGCCGGGCAAGACCATTCTGGAAGCCTTGAACACCGACCTCGTATGCGACGCTATCAACACCGCTATGCGCGAGCTGTTCCTGCAGATTGTTTACGGACGCACACAGAGTGCCTTCTCTGAGGGTGGTCTCGTGATTGGCGCTGGTCTGGAGGATCTGGGCAAGGGTCTTCGTTCACAGACTGGTACACTCTATGGCACTGTAGCCAAGGGTACTCGCTATCTGGAACTCACTGAAGGTTACATCACCAAGCAGTTCCTCGACAAGGACAATCAGGTTTGCGGCTACGAGTACGTACACCTGGGCAAGATGATGGAAGCCATCAAGGACGGTATGGATGCCAACGAGGCAGTGAAGAAGTTCACCGGCTCTTATGGTCGCACCACCGCCGAGCAGGGAATTGTTAAGGCTATTGACCCACGTAAAGAATAAGAGGAGGACAGACACATGATTAGAAAAGTATCATTCGAGAGCTACGAGCGTCGCATCAATCAGGTGCTGGCTGCTCTGAAGGAGAACGGAATCAATAGCATTGAAGAGGCTAACGAGATTTGCGAGAAAGCAGGCGTTGATCCTTACCAGATGTGTGAAGAGACCCAGCGTATCTGCTTTGAGAACGCTAAGTGGGCATACGTTTGCGGTGCTGCCATCGCTATCAAGAAGGGCGTGAAGAGCGCTGCTGAGGCAGCCGAGGCTATCGGTATCGGTCTGCAGAGCTTCTGCATCCCCGGTTCAGTGGCCGATGACCGTAAGGTAGGTCTGGGTCATGGCAATCTGGCTGCACGTCTGCTCCGCGAGGAGACTGAGTGCTTCGCATTCCTCGCTGGTCACGAGAGCTTCGCTGCAGCTGAGGGTGCCATCAAGATTGCTGAGAAGGCCAACAAGGTTCGCAAGAAGCCCCTCCGCGTCATTCTGAACGGTCTGGGCAAGGATGCTGCTATGATTATCAGCCGCATCAATGGATTCACATACGTACAGACACAGTTCGACTACTACACCGGTGAGGTGAAGGTGGTAAAGGAAGTACCCTACAGCGATGGTCCCCGCGCCAAGGTGAAGTGCTACGGTGCCGACGATGTGCGTGAAGGCGTTGCTATCCTGTGGAAGGAGAACGTTGACGTATCAATCACTGGTAACTCTACCAACCCCACCCGCTTCCAGCACCCCGTAGCCGGCACCTATAAGAAGGAGCGCGTGCTCGCTGGCAAGCCCTACTTCTCAGTAGCTTCTGGTGGTGGTACTGGTCGTACACTGCACCCCGACAACATGGCTGCAGGTCCTGCTTCCTACGGTATGACTGATACTCTTGGCCGTATGCACTCCGATGCTCAGTTCGCAGGTTCTTCTTCTGTTCCTGCTCACGTTG